>NZ_SMKC01000112.1 GCF_004348315.1 Streptomyces sp. 8K308
CCTCACCTGGAGAGTGCTTCTTTCCGTGCAACCAACAGGACCCTCGACAAGTCCCATCGTTGCAGGTCAGGAGCACTCTCCGCTTATTTGACCAAGCCTCGGACACCCACCCTGTGAAAGCGCGAGGCTAGTGGGCGGTGGTCCGGGCCGGGTTGAGGATGACGGCTCGGTGCGCGCCTTCGCCGACCGGTGTCCAGCCCGCGGGGTCGCCGTAGGGGCTGGCCTCCGGGCGCCAGTCGGCCACGGCTTGGGCCTCGGCGAGTGAGCCGACAACGGAGTGGGGCAGGGGGCTACGTGGCGGGCCCGGGGCCGGGCGCAGGCCGGGGATCGGCAGCGTCCCGCCGGGGCGGATGGGCGGCAGAGGGTCGTCTGCGGTGTGCGGGGAGTCCCAGACGCGGACCACGCTGGTGTGGCCCCACACTGCGGTGCCCGTGCGGGGTGGGAGCAGGTCGACGGCGTAGGTCTCACCGTGGCCGAGATCACCGGTGATGGTGCCGTGCGCGCCCTAGTCACCGTACGGGGCGATGTACTGGACTGTCGTCCCTTGCTGGAACATCAGATCCCAACCGTCTCGTCGTGCTCGCGCAACATCCGCATCACGGTGGCGGGTGAGGGGTGCTGCCCCTTCTTCTTGCCGGTGGTGATGACGAGGCGGGCGGCGATGTCGCGCAGGCTCAGTTCCTGCTCGCGCAGGTGCAGGGCCATGGCGAGCATGTCCGGGTCGGCGACGCTCGCGCCGCCGATGGTCTTGCCCCGGGTACGGGCGGACTCGTGGCCTTCGAGGGTGCGGTCGCGGATGTACTCGCGTTCGCTGCCGGAGAGGGCGGCCAGCACGGTGAACACGATGCCGGAGGGGTCGTGTGAGCCCTGGAGTTCCCCGGTGAGGAACTCCAAGCCGACGTCACTGGCCTTCGACCCCTCGGTGAGCGTCGCCAGTTCGATGCCGCGGCCGAGCCGCTTGTGCTCGTGGACGACGAGGGTGACGCGGACACCGGAGGCGCGCAGTTCACCGGCGAGGGCAACCGCCTTGTCCAGTTCGGGCCGGGTGGTGGCGCGGGTGGAGATCTTCTCCGAGAAGACCCGGGTGACCCCGGCCCCGGCGAGGGAGTCGAGCTGTGCGTCGAGGGACTGCCGGGCGGTCGACGCGCGGGCGTAGCCGATGCGGACGTGTCCGACCGGCTCGACGCCGGCGTTCACCGGGCGGGGCAGCTCGGTCCAGACCGCACCTGGCTTGCGCACGGCGGGGATCGACACGTTGAGTGCCATGGCGAGTTGGGGCACCAGGCGGAAGCGGACGGTGTGGTATTGGGCGGCCACCTTGTTTTTGCCGGTGCGGCAGGGGGAGCCCGCCGGGACGGCACAGGTGGACATCGGGCAGTCGTTGGCTTCCACGCGCTTGAAGTCGTCGCTCACGACCCAGACCGCTTCATGAGGGTGTTTCAGGTGTCCAGCCGTTTGCAACAACTCATGAAACATGATCGTCGCAGGTGGACCGCCGGACGAGCACCTGTTTCATGAGTGATCACCTATGAAACGCTCCGTGCCCCCGCACCCGTCGCAGGGTCAGGTTCGCCGGCGGTCGGCGTGGCCGCGGCGCACCTGGGCGCCACACCGACCGCCGGGCACTTGTCCTGGCCGGCGGCGCGTCCATGCTCGCCGCAAGCCTGGCTGTTTGCCTGCCGTGGCCGACACAGGCGGGATGTCCCACCACCACGATCGGACTACCTGGCGGCCTCCAGATCGGCGGACTGCGTGTCTCCCATCTCCACGCGGAAGGGGTATGTCCCGGCTGCGGTGAACGTGTCGTGGATCGGCATGATGAGCGAGGTGAGGCGACGGACGTTCGCGTCGCCGATCTGCGTCCACAGCGCGGCGCAGTGCTCGTCGGTCTCGACCTCGATCTGCTCGCGCGCCGCGATACCGGCATCGGTCGCGGTGCCGTCGGCGTTGAGCCAGCCGCGTGCGACGAGGCGTGTCGTTGCCGCAGCCACCTCCTCGTCGTTCCACAGCCGGGTGGCACGTGCGATCGCTTCCGGGAAGTGACCTGTCGCGGTTTGCAGAACGTTGCAGTCGCACGGCCCGAGTTCGTTGGCGGCGAGCACGATGAAATGCGCGTCGCCGCGCCACTCGCGCAGCACCGTGATCTGCTGCCACAGCGCGACGAGCGGATCGGATGGGAGGGCGACCGAGACGTTGGCGGCAGCCATCGTCTTTCCGGCGTAGTCGGCACTCGCGACGACCGGGTCGATCAGCGATCGTGCCTCCGCGATCTGCTCGACGGTGAGGTTTACGTCGACGCGCTGCAACGCACGATCGACGGCCGTGAAGCGAGCGGCCTGCCACTGCTCTGGCGTTGCGGTATCCCACACGCCTGCCATGGCCTGCACCGACCGCGGGCTGAAGTTGTAGAAGGCCGCGAGCGTGACCTGCCACGGGACTGCGCCCATCGGGGCCGACCGGAACGCGAAGTACGCCGGTCCGTACTCGGTCACGCCGAGCTTGGCGGCCTCCTCCGGTGCCTCGGGGATGAAGTAGACGAACAGGTGGGTCGCGTTGATGGTGAGGCTGACCTCGCGAACGGCGTTCATGTCCATGTGGGCACGACCAAGGGTACTGGCGAGATGCATCGCAGGTTGTCTCCTGGCAAGTCGAAGGATCAACGGCGGGTGCGGGGGTGGCGCGAGGGTGAACGCACTCAACCTCAAGCGGTGAAGTGCAAGATCGTCTTTGACCTGTCCGGTATGTCAGGACGGCTCTGGCGCGGTGATCCGTGCGGAGATTGCGCCGAGTTCTTGCACTTCGATCCGGACCGTGTCTCCCGGTGCCAGGTAGGGGCGGTGGTCGGACAACTCCTGGATGCAGCCGGTGCCCACGGGGCCGCTGGCGAGGATGTCACCGGCTCGCAGCGTGGTGCCGCGCGACGCGTGCGCCAGCATCTCGCCGAATGACCAGTGGATCTCGTCCCAGCTGCCGCCGCCGTAATGCTCGTCGTTGACGTACCCGTCCATCCGCAACGCATAGCCCTTGTTCGAGCGGTAGGGCTCCAACTCGTCGGGGGTGACGAGGAACGGGCCGAGGCTGGTCGAGGCGTCCTTGCTCTTGGACGGGCCGTACACGAACCCCATCTCGCTCGCGGAGATATCGCGTGCGCTCCAGTCGCAGTAGACCAGGTAGCCGGCGATGTACTTCTCCGCCGTGGCGGCGTCGAGGTTCGAACAGTCCCCGGCGATCACCGCGGCGACCTCGACCTCGTAGTCCCACCACCGCGCGCCCGGGGCCATGGGGATCTCGTCGTGCGGTCCCTTGGTCGCCGCCGGGTTGGAGAAGAAGAAGAGCGGATACTCGTACCAGACCGGGCTGACCGTGCCGTCGCCGACGGCTGCCTTACCCGCGTTGCTGATGTGACGCTCGAACGCGGCGAAGTCCCGGACCGCCGGGGGTACCGGTATCGGCGCCAGCAGGTGGGCCGTGGCCAGCTCGACGATCTCGGCCGGTTCCCTGGCTGCGGCGGACTCCAGCCCGCCTTCGGCGCGCAGCAACTCCAGCAGGTCCGTACCCAGGGCGTGGATGGTGTTGTCGTGCACCACGCCGCAGCGTGTGGAGCCGTCCGTGGAGCGGTAGCTGACCCACCTCATCGGGCAAGCACCTCCCGGGTGTAGTCGTAGAGTCGCCGTGCGTCGGCGGGGAAGGAGGCCTGGGGGTCCAGAGGGATGGCGACCCCCTCGCTCACGGCGACGGGGTGGCCCGGGGTGCCGGAATCCAGGAACGGCAGGATCTCCCCGACGGCGGTCTCCACGGGTTTGCCGGTCGCGCGAAGACGGCCGATCTGCGCGGCCTCGGCCTCGTCGTAGTCGCCGGCGAAGCTCGTGGCGACGGTGCCGCCGAAGTTGAGCACGACCGGATCGGCGGCGCGGCCGAGCAGGCCGGCCAGGCCGTGGCTGAGCAGGAAACGACTGAGGTAGGACAGTGCGAAGTTGGATTCCAGGCCGTCTGCGGTCTCCCTACGCCTGGAGCGCTGGAACCGGGCACCCAGGACGAGGACATCGATCGTGTCGAGCTCTGCGGAGAGCCGGTCGATCAGCCGCCTGTTCTCGTCGATGAGCTCCAGGTCGGCCCGGAGGAACAAGGCGCCGGGCTCGGCCCTGGCCTTGTCGGTCCCGACGATCACGACCCGGTCTCCACGCCCGAGACAGGACGGGCGAGGCCGCGCCCGATGCCGTCCGTGCCCCCGGTGATCACGACCGTCTTCATGCGGCCACCGTCCGCGCGAACTTGACGATCTCCTCGACGAACAGTTCCGGCTGCTCCAGAGCGGCGAAGTGGCCGCCCGCGGGGATGTCGTCGTTGAAGTAACGCAGGTCGTGGTAGGCGCGCTCGGCCCAGATGCGCGGGGTACGCGTCAGTTCGTCCGGGAAGACGCTGACACCGACGGGCAGGTCCAGCTCGGTCGGAGCGAGCGGCTGCCGGGCGTACTCCCAGTACAGGCGGGCGGCGGAAGCACCGGTACCGGTGAACCAGTAGAGGGAGATGTGGTCGAGGATCTCGTCGGGGGTGAGGGCGCCCGGCCGGGCCCAGTCGAGAAACTTCTCGTAGATCCACGCCGCCTGCCCGGCCGGGGAGTCGGTCAGGGCGTAGCCGATGGTCTGCGGCCGGGTGCGCTGCATGACGTGGTATCCGGAATGGACGGCGAAGAAGCGGCTGCCCTGTTCGAGTGCGGCCTTCTCCTCAGCGGTCGGGTCGTCGCCGACCGGTGGTGCGGCGAGGAACTCGGGGAAGTTGACGTGGATCGCGCGCAGGCCCGCCGGGCGCTGCGCCCCCATGCGGGTCGCGACGACACCGCCCCAGTCGCCGCCCTGGGCCAGGTAGGAGTCATAGCCGAGGCGCTGCATGAGCACGCCGTACGCGCGGGCGATCCGGTCCGGGTCCCAGCCGGTGGAGGTGGGCTGGTCGGAAAAGCCGTAGCCGGGCATCGAGGGGATGACGAGGTGGAAGCCGTGGTCGGTGAGCGGGCCGATGGTCTTGAGGAACTCCAGGAACGAGCCCGGCCACCCGTGCAGCAGCAACAGGGCTGTGGCGTCGGGGCGTGGCGAGCGCACGTGGAGGAAGTGGATGCCGAGACCGTCGAGGGTGGTATGGAACTGGCCCAGCTCGTTGAGCTGCCGCTCAAGCGTGCGCCAGTCGTAGCCGGTGGCCCAGTAGTCCAGCAGTTCCTCGAGTCGCTCCCGCTGCACTCCCTGGCTGCTGTCCGGCGCTGTCTCCCGGCCGGCAAGGCGTACCCGGTGGAGTCGGTCCTTCAGATCCTTAAGGGCGCTATCCGGAATGTCGATGCGAAACGGTGTCACGCTGTTCGATGTCACGATCACCACGGTGCGGCCGCGATGGGTCCGTGGTCCAATGATTGTTCCGCAACACGTAATACAAAATTTGCATAACCCCAGCTACAATGGATTGGTGTCCGATCCCTTCCCCGCGCCCGTGGACCTTGACCTGCGGCTGGTGCAGTGCTTCACGGTGGTCGCCGAGCACCAGCATTTCGGCCGCGCCGCCGAGGCGCTGCACACCACCCAGCCGTCGCTGAGCCGACAGATCCGCCGCCTCGAACAGCAGGTGGGCGCCCGCCTGCTCGACCGCACCACGCACGGCACCCGGCTCAGCGAGGCCGGCGAGATCTTCCTGCCCCAGGCCAAGGGGCTGCTGCGCGCCGCGGTCGAGGCGATGGCCCGCACCCGCGCCGCGGCCCCGCCCAGCAGCGTCACCATCGGCTACACCAAGGGGCTGATCATCACCCCGGCCGTGCGCGCCCTGCACGACCGCAATCCCGATGCCGAGGTCCGCACCCGCCTGCTCGCCTGGAACGACTCGCGCGGCGCGTTGCTGGAGCACCGCGTCGACGCGGTGGTGACGCGCCTGCCGTTCCCCACCGACCAGCTACGCATCACCGTCCTCTACGACGAGCCGCGCGTGCTGGTCGTGCCGCGGGATCATCGTCTGGCCGGCAAGGAGTGGGTCACCCTCGACGACATCGCCGACGAGCCGATCCCCCACGTACGCCAGTCCGACCCGTTGCTGAACGCCTACTGGCGGCTCGATCCCCGGCCCGACGGGCGGCCCGCGCCCGATGGCCCCCTGGTCGAAGCCCTTGAGGACAAACACGAACTCATCGCCGCCGGGCGGGCGGTGGCCATCGGGCCGCCTCTCGACTACGCGACCGGCCTGCATCCCAGCCTCACCACCATCCCGTTGCATGGGGTCGAACCCAGCCAGGTCGTGCTCGCCACGCGCACCGGCGACCGCAGCCGCCTGGTCACCGCTTTCCGCAAACATGCCGAAGCTCTGCTCACCGGAACCCACCGGGCTGGACCGATACGCGCGACGTGATCAGCGGCGGCTCCGCGCGCGCATACACGAGCGATCATGGCCCGTGCCTGGTCTGCCACCACAGCGCCTCGATGAGATCGGCGGACTCGTCCGGGGACTTCCTCCGCACCGCTGAACTGGACGACGCGAGCGGGCCGCGCTCGATCAGGGCGTGACAGTACGGCGCGGTCAGGGGCTGCACCCCGCGCGTCAGCACCACACGCGGTGTCCACCGCGCTCTCCTCACCCGATGCCGGCCCCTCGACGGCACCCTGCCCATCCGGTACGGCGCAAGGCCCGCCGCGGTACGAGAACCGCGCCAACACCCTCGTGCCCGACACTCCGTAGCAAACTTTCCCGGTCCCAAGATCATTCCGTGGCCCCTTGTGGGCTTGTCTCGGCGATTTCCCTCGTGGGCTGGGCAAACGCCACCACCGGCCCCGCCTGTACGAACGCCGTATCCCTCGCACCACAACCCGTCCTCGCCGGACACACCCCCGCAGACATCGCACGCCTGCTGACCGAACACCCCGCCACCGGCAACGACCCCGACACCGCGACCGCCTTCCTCGCCGCCCTCACCGGCCACTGGCACCGCTACGCCCGCCTGCCCGCACCCCCGGGCGCCCTGGGCCTGCGCCCCTACCATCACCGCGCCGCCGCCGGGCTCGCCCTCCTCAGCCACCGCCTGAGCTGAACGCCGACGAGACCGGGCAGCGCCCTGGACTCGCGCTGCCGATCATGGCCGAGGCCGGGCGCCCCGCGCCCTCCACGTACACCCCCACCCTGAACCCGACCGGCGACGGGCGGGACCTGCGGCTCTCCCGGTAGCCCAGCCACCGCCGCTCACGCACGTTGTCCGCGACGCCGAAGCGTCCCGGACAACGTCGTCTTCACTTCGGGCTCTGGCCAGGTCCGGGGGCCCGCGGTGTCATGCCAGGGCTGCGGCTGTCTCTCCCTGCGGGATGCGCGGGCCGGGCACCGTGGCCCGGTTGGACAGGTCCAGATCGAGGCGGCTGTTCATGTCCAGCTCGAACCGGCCGTACGGATTCACATGGGTCCAGAACAGCGGGGACAGCGCCCGGCGGTCCGCGGCAGTGAGCTTGTTCGCCCACTCCGGATCGGCCAGGACCTCCTGCATCAGCAGCGTGTTGACGTGCACCAGCGCGGACTGGAGCAGGTGCAGCGCGAGCATGCTGACCTCCTGGGACTCCTTGTCCGCACCCGCCAGGTCGCCGTCCTTGCCGTAGAAGAGGTCCTTGTTCGCCGAGTTCCAGTTCTCCACCACCTGCAACCCCTCGTGGATCTCCTGGCGCATCTCCACGTCGGCGAGGTAGTCGCAGATGAACGCCGTCCGTACGGCCCGGCCCAGTTCTTCGATCGCCCGGTAGGTGGGGTGTTTGGGACCGCCGCGGGTGAAGCGGCGCAGGACCTGCTCGGCCTCCGCGGTGCCCAGCCTGAGCGCGGTGGTGTACTTCACGATCTGGTCGTACTGCTGGCGGATCAGATCCCAGTCGATCGTCTTCGTCGACAGCACCGGTGCCAGGTGCGGCCACTTCTCGTCCTCACCGGCCGCCGGCCGGTACAGCCGGGCGGATCCGATGTTCTTCAACCGGGGCATCAGCTTGAAGTCGAGCTGTGCGCGAAGGCGAACCCGACGATGGAGGCGCCGTGGGTGTCGGTGTACTGCCGGTCGACTTCCATGTCGGTGCAGTGCCGCAGCACGCCCTCGATCATCGCCGCGACCTCGGAAGCGGAACAGCTCTTGAGCTGGGAGTAGATGCACACCGACTTCCGCTCGACGTGCCAGTAGATGAGCACGCCGGGGCCGCGGTAGCGCTGGTGCCACTCGGTCATCAGGTTCGAGGACCAGGAGCCGAACTTGCGGCTGTCGGAGGCGCACGCCGTTCCCGTGCCCCACCAGACCTCATCGCGCACGGCGAAGGTGGCGTTCACCAGTTTACGCAAGGCGGCGCGCATGTTGGCCCGGTTGACGAACAGGTGCCGCACCCGCCGCAGCGTCGCCTCGCTCTCGCCGTGCTTGCCCGTGACGGCCACCCGCTTGATGCCCATGTTGGTGCCCAGCGCGAACAGCACCAGCAGCAGCCGGCGCCGCAGCACCTCCTTGGAGGCGACCTCCCGGGTGGCTACCGAGGCAAACTCGGCGATGAAGTCGGTGTCGAACTCGGCGTACTTCAGGATGTCCAGCAGGTCGCTGGTGCCCCACCGGCGCTCGATCTCGTCCTTGATGGCCACCAGGGACTCCGGCTCCTCCTTCTTGCCGCGCGGGGAGACCCTGATCCACGGCTCGCCGTGCTTCCGCGTGATCGCCACCCCGCCCGTGGTGCCCTCCGCCAGCGCCTGTTCGAAGCGGTCCAGCGAGGTGCGCAGCCTGCCTTGCAGGGCGGTGATGAACTCCCCGGCGTCCTGCGGCTGGCCCAGCGCGGCGTAGTGCACGTCCCGGTTGTCCTCGAAGTCCGCCGGCAGGTCATCCTCCGGGTTGCGCCACCGGTTGGCGCCCACCACCCAGATCTCCCGCCGGCGCAGCGCATCCCGCAGCGCCACGAGCACGCACAGCTCGTACGGGATGCGCTCGATACGGGGTCCACCACCGCGGCCCGCCACTGCTCGGGCACCACACCCTCCAGCGGCACCGTCTCGCCGCCTCGAAGAACGCGCCTTCCTTGATCGGCTGGTCCAGGTACCGCTGGAGCAGGCCGATCGCGTCCATCACCGGCCGGTAGGCGGTGTTGTTACACTTCAGCTCAAGCACCCGCAGCAGCGGCAAGAACATCCTGCGCCAGTGCGCGGAGTACAACGAGCGCAGCACCGTGCGGACCCGGGCCTTGTAGCGGGCCTCGTTCGCCGCGGCCTCGGCCGCCAGCGCCTTGAGCGTCTTCTCCCCGCCGACGACCGGGTAGATCACTCGCCGCACCACACCCGAGGGCTCTGCCAGGGCCGCCTCGGCGACCCGCAGCAGCATGCCCTCCTTGCCCCGGATCTTCTTCAGCTCGTTCGTGAGTTCCTTGTCGACCTTCCGCTCCGCACGGGTGTTGATCTTCAGTACGAGCTGGATGAACAGGTCGACAGGGGAGTCGGTGATCTCCGTCTGCCGGACATGGCGCAGCGTGGCCAGCAGCGTCAGGCGCCTTGGAGGCTTCATCCGCTCCAGGTTCGCCGGGTATTCCTTCGACGCCCGCGCCCGCCAGGCGCCCGCCAGGCGTCCACCAGCTTCTCCGACACGTCCGCGAACAGGTCGGCGGGCAGCTCCAGACGCCGGACTCGCTCCAGCTTGTTCACCTCCGCCAGCAAGCTCTCCAGGCCCGGGGCGCCGGGGTCCGTCTTCAGCTCGGTGAAGTGCGACCGCCCGCCCCCGGACACGGTCCCTTCGCCGTCCTGGTCTTCCTCCTGGCCGTCGTCGCCGACGACCAGGTCGTCCAGCCGTGAGCGGGTCGCGTGCGTCAGCCGGTCCAGCGTCATCCGGCAAAACCGGGCCTCGAACTCCTTCGACCGCCCGGCCCACCAGCCGCCCGACCTGTCCCGGAGCAGGTGGCTCGATGAGGTCGTTGCGGCACCGGGCCACCACCGCCGCCGCCAGCCGCTCGCGCGACAGCTCCACCGGGCACAGCTCCACGGCCAGCCACTGGGCCAGCCGCTCCTGGTCCTCCTCGGTGTTCGCCCGGAACCCGTACGCCGCCCGGATCTCGCCCCGGTGCCGCTGGATCGCTTTGCTCTGCCAGTCGTAGGCGGCCCACGCCTCGGCCGGGACCTTTACCTGCTGGGCGACGTACTCCACTGCGGCGGTCGGCACCTCCTTGGCCGACTCCGGGAAACGGGCCTCCACCTCGAAATACTTCAGCAGCAGCGCGAACCCGAGCCTGGTCGGCCCGGATTTGTTCCGCACCCTCTTCATGTCGTCTTCGAGTAGCGTCCAGACCTCGATCAGGTCCTCCGGCTCCCAGTCCTGCCGCACCCGCGTTCCTCCGCCCCGACCCAGATCACTCGTTCAGCTCAACGAGGCGCCCCGCCAGGAGAAACGAGGACCACGGCGATTGCATAGCGCTACATGTCGGTTCGCCGTAGCTATACGAGAACAGGGCCTACTCGACCGCACATCGCTACTGTTCAGGCACTACTGCGTCCACTCGTACGCGTGATCAGAGACGAATTCGGCAAAGGCGCGCGGCGGACGGCCGGTCAGTTCGAGCACCGCAGTGCTGACCTGGTCTTCGCGTCCCTCCTTGATTCCGCGCTCGACGGCGGCAAGGGCGTCAGCGAACTCCGTCGGCATTCCGGAGGCACGGTAGGCGGCAGCCTGTTCCTCCTCCGTAATACGCTCCACCCGAACTTGTCTGCCGGTCTGCGCGGTGATGATCTGCGCGGCCTGTGGATAGCTCATCCCGTGCGGCCCGGTGATCAGGTAGTCGCTTCGAGCGTCCACCTCCAGGTCAGCCAACAGCGCGGCAGCACTGGCCGCGATGTCCCGCGCATCGACCCACCCCAGCTCGCCGTCACCGGCTGCGGTGCGGATCTCACCGAGTCGATGGATGTGCTCGGCCAGTGGGTGCGGGCGCAGGAAGTTCTGCATGAAGCCAGACGCGCGGAGTACGACACCTCCGGGCTGAGCCTGAACCTGAGCGGCCATCTCCACAGCGCTGGGCGCGTTCGGCAGCACAATGGCGGAGCCGAGCATCACGAGGCGCCGGATACCGGCCCGCTGCGCTTGGCGCAGGAAGGGCTCGACCAGCGGCAGCGGGTCCACACTCTCCACCGGCGGAAGCAGGAAGACCCGGTCCATCCCGTCGAGCGCAGGTCCATATGTGGTCGGGTCGTTCCAGTCGAAGCGGATCGCCTCAGGATCGGCTGCGGCCGGGTTCCGGCTGGCGACCCGAGCCTGCACATCAGCGTTGCGGAGCACTTGCACCAGCGTCTTGCCGGTCTTGCCGGTCCCTCCGGTCACGAGCACTCCGGACATCAGGCGTCCTTCCTTTCAAGCGAGTCGATCAGCCCGGCGAGACCCCCGGCAGCGGCGGCGGCCGACAGCGGGCTCCAGTAATCCCGAAACAGAGCGATCAGCCCGTCGCGGACCGTGAGAACCACGATGTAGTCCAGGCGGTAGGGCTGGGAGGTGGCCACGGTGCGGCCGGTGGCCGTCCACTCCACCACGACGGTGTCCGTTTGATCCGTGGGCCGCACGGTAAGCGCGGCCACCTCCTTCATGTCCATCAGCTCCGGATAGTGAGCGAGGTAGGCGCGTACCTCCTCACGTCCGCGGAGAACGCGAGGGGAGCTCCCGGCTGCGAAAGGGAATTCCGCAATTCCGTCAGGCGCCCACAGATCTGCCACGGCATTCATGTCTTTGGCGAGCATCAGGTCGATCATGCGGCGAAAAGTTTCCTCAGGCGTGCTGGACACCATTTCTCCTCGTAGTCAACAAACCGACCAGACCACCATGCACAGCAGATTTGTGGGCGCGGAACGGACAGCTAAGCCCCGGACCAACAGTGCGAGGCTTAGCTGTCCCTCCTGTGACAGCATGGAGGAGTGAGCAGCCAGGAACTCGCAGACTTTCTCCGCCGCCGCCGCGAGGACCTGCGACCAGAAGATGTGCCGGCCGAAGCGACGCTTCCACCAAGCCAGCGCGCCCGTCGCACACCCGGACTGCGCCGCGAAGAGGTAGCCGCCCTGGCACAGGTGTCGGTGAGCTACTACGAACGACTGGAACAGGCACGGGCACCCAGGCCCTCACCGCAGGTGCTGTCTGCGCTGGCGACGGCTCTCCAGCTCACTGAAGCAGAGCGTGACCATCTGGCCCGCCTGGCCGGACAAGTGCTGCCGGCAGAGAACGACGGCACGCCAGAGCACGTACCCAAGGATGCCCAACAGCTACTCGGCAGACTTGACGGCATCCCTGCCTACATCGTCAACCACCGGCAAGACATCGTCGCCTGGAACGCAGCAGCCGCAGCTCTGATTACAGACTTCTCTCGTCTCACACCTGACGAGCGCAACCTCACGCGCATCTCGACGAGATTCCGTGACACCCTCTGCACCGGCGCGCCCGGTTCGGAGTCCGATTTCTCTCAGCAGGCAGCGGCTCAATTGCGCGCAGCCAGCGTTCGGTACCCCACAGATAACGTGCTCGCAGAGCTAATCAACGAGTTCGCAACCCGCGATCCAGATTTTGCGAGCAGCTGGCGTAACCACGCTGTGCGCCCCATGCCCAGCATGCGAAAAAACCTGCATCACCCCATACTAGGCGAGCTGGAAATCGACCGGTACACCCTCAGCCTGCCCGGCTCAGGTTTCTCCTTGGTGATGTACACGGCAGAAGCCGGCAGCCCCAGCGCCGCTGCACTGAAGAGCCTTTGACCGCCGCCGCTACGGAAGCCACCGCGTCCGCCGAGATTGGGTCGCGCGGGTGGAACCGTAGCCTCGGGACGGAGAACTGCCCACTCTGGAGCTTCACGCGCATGTTTCGAGTAAGCCCAGGGCAGCCGTGTGCCGGTGCCGCGCCACGCTGGCGCGGCCCGATCAACGTGCTGTACCTGTGCAGGTTCATGCCTTCTCCAGGGTGGAACGTACGCCCTTGCCGTCCGCGGCCCGAGGACCGGGAACGGTCGCCGCGGTGAGGTTGAGGCGGGTGTCCATGTCGAGGTTCACCTCACCGTAGGGCCGGACGTGCGACCAGAACAGCGGGGTCAGACCGCGCCGGTCGGCGGGTGTGAGGAGGTCCGCCACTCCGGTTCGTCCAGGACGTCTTGGAGCATCAGGGTGTTCACGTACACCAGGGCCGATTGCAGAATCCGCAGGCACAGCACGAACATCTCCTGCTCGTCGCGCCGGTTCGAGGCGATCTCCCCGCCCTTGCCATAGGCGATGACGGAGTTCGCGCCGTTGGAGGACTACATCACGTTCAGGCCCTCCTCGATCTCCCGCTGGAGGTCCCGAAGCCGCAGGTAGCGGGCCACGAAGATGGTTTTCTGGGCGCGGCCGACCTCCAGCATCGCCGCGTAGGTGGGGTGGGAGGCGTTGCGGGTGAAGCGGCGCAGGATCGCCTCGGTGGACGCGGTACGGGTCCGGATCGCGGTCGCGTACTTGATCATCTGGTCGTACTGCTGGGCGATGAGTTCCCAGCGGATCGGGCGGGTCAGTGCTGGGGTCAGCTGCGGGTAGGCGTCCGGTTCGCCGGCCACCGGCCGGTACAGCTTCACCTTGTTTACAGCTTCACCTTGTTGATCCGCTTGATCCTCGGGAGCAGGTCGAAGTTCAGCAGCCTCGTGACGCCGAACCCGATTTCCGACTGGCCATGGCTGTCTGTGTAGTTGGCCTCGACGTCCATGGTGGTGCCGTGCCGCATCGCGCCTTCGATCATCGCGGCGACCTCGGAGGCGGTGCAGTTGATCAGCTGGGAGTGGATAGCCAGGGACTTCTTCTCCACGTGCCAGCAGATGAGTACCCCGCGGCCGCCGTAGCGCGAGTGCCACTCGGTGAACAGGTTCTGGTCGTAGGCGCGCACGTGCGTGGAGTCGGAGGCGACCGCGGTCGAGCCCTGTCCCCACAGCTCGGCGCTGCGGGCGGCGAAGGTGGCATTCGCGATCTGCACGGCGATGGCACGGGCCGACTCCGCGGAGAGGTAGCGGCGCCGTACGTACCGAAGTTCGTCCTCGGTGTGCCCGTGGCCGCCGGACGCCACGGCCTTGATCCCCGTGTTCGTGCCGTACGCGTAGATGACCAGCAGCAGGCGTTCCGCCAGCACCTCCGGCGAGAGGCTGCCGCCGCCGGAGACGGAGGTGACCGCGTCCAGACAGCCGGTCCGCAAAACGGCTTCCTTGAGCATGTCGACGAGCGGCACGACGCCCCAACGCCTCTGTACCTCGGCCTTGACCTTGCGCAGGTTGCGCGGCTCGGGCTGGGCCTCGGCCGCCGTGAGCCGGATCGCCCCGGACTTCCGCTCGGCGATGTCCAGCCAGGACAGTTTCGGCATCTGGTCGTTGAGCAGGGTCAGCTCGGCCGTCATCTGCTCGCGCAGCTCGTCGACGAACACCGCGGCGTCCAGCGGCTTGCGCAACTCCCGGTAGTTCTCCGCCCGCCTCGCCTCGAAGTCCTGCGGCAGGTCCTCGTCCGGGTTGCGCCACTTGTCGGCGCCGACCACCCAGATCTCCTTGCACTTGAGCTGATCGCGCAGGGCCTGGAAGGCGACGACCTCGTAGACCATGCGCACCACCCGCCGCCGGCCCCGCTTGTCGGTACGGTGCACGACCTCCGCCCAGTCCCCGCCCATCGTCTTGTGGACCGGCACGGTCTCGCCCAGCGGGTAGTACGTGGTGTTCCCCGCGTTCGCGTACCGCGCCACCAGCGCCAGGGCCTCGATCACCGGCCGGTGCGTGTGGTTGGAGGAACGGAACTCCAGCACGTCCAGCAGCCTGATCAGCCCGCGCCGGTAGTGATTGGTGTACGACGCCTTCAGCGTCGTCTGCACCGTGCGCCGGTAGACCGGCCCCCGGGTCTTGAACTCGTGCACCAGCTCCCGCAGCGTCGCCTCGCCCCCGGACACCGCCGGGAACACGACCTGGCGGACCGTCCCCTCCGGGGTGCCGAGCGACGCCTCGGCGAGCTTGAAGAGGATGTTCTCCTTGCCCGACACCTTCTTGAACGCGTTGACCAGCTGCTCGGTGACCTTCCTCTCCGCCCGCGCACCGATCCGGTGCACCGTGGAGATCAGCAGCTCCACCAGCGTGTCGGTGATCTCCCGCTCCCGCTCATGCAGCAGCGTCACCCGCAGCGGCACCGGGTGCGTCCGCAGGTGGGAAGGCGACTCCACCGCGGCCCGCGCCCGCCATCCGGCCACCACCTTCGGCGCGACGTCGATGAACAGATCCCGGGGCAGGCCGATCGCCCGCACCGCCAGGAGCTTGTCGATCTCGGTGAGCATCGTCTCCAGGCTCACGTTGCCCGGCGCTTCCTTGACCTTCGCCAGTACCGGCGGCGCGTCCTCGCCCTCCGTACCGCCGCCCGCGGGTTCGGCGTCGTCCTGGTCGGCACCGGCCGCCAGAGCCACGATCCGCTCGGTGCTCTCCACGGTCAGCCGGGAGGAGATCAGGGCAGTCAGCGACTCCTCGGCCGCCCGCAGGGCGGCCCCCACGATCCGGTCGCACCGGCCCGCCGTGGGCGGCTCGATGCTCTCCGCGCGGCAGCGCGCCAGCAGCTCCACCCGCACCTGCTCGGGCCTGCGTTCCTTGTCCGCGACGTGCTCGGCCAGATACGCCGTCAGCTTCTCCGCGTCAGCAACACTGCACTCACGGAAGCCGAGGTGCTCCCGGATCTGCGCCCGGTGGTACTCGACCGTGCGGCCCGTCCAGTCGTAGAAACCCAGCTCCGAGGCGGGTACCTGCACCTGCCGGGCGACGAACTCCACCGCCTCACCCGCCAACTCGGCGCGGCCCCGGGGAAACCGGCCGTACTCCGTATAGAACTTCAGCAGCACGGCGAAGCCCAGGCGCGTCGCACCACGCTTGCCGGACACGAGCGCCTGCTCGTCCTTCAAGAGCGTCCAGTGCTCGACGAGTTCATCCAGGTCCAGCGGAGTACGGGCCACGATCGCCGATCGTCCTCGCAGGGGCTTCACCCGCCGCAGCCGTACGGCCTCGGACTCACCCACACGAGTGACACCCTCGCAAGATCACCGCCGTTTGCGGCTGGTGACAGCGTTCTTACCGGCACCCCGAGTTGGACTGCACCCCGATGGCCCGGCATGGCGAAGCTCCTGGTAGACGAGTTCACGAGAAGATCACTCGCTTGACCAGGAGCTTCGTTGTGCTTGTCTACCCGTCCGCGATCGACGTGTCCAGCCGGACCCTGCGGCTGCTGTCCCAACGGCTCACGACCCGACGCCGTGAGCGCGGAACCCGGTGGCAGCGCCTGCCTGCTGGCCGGCAGGCCCTCCTGGTGCTGGCCCATCTGCGGTGCGGCCACACCTACGCGAGGCTGGCCGCCGGATTTGGCATCGGGATCGCGACGGTCTACCGCTACATCCGTGAGGCCGTCGAGGTGCTGGCTCCCCTCGCTCCCACCCTTGACCGGGCGGTCGAGCTGGCGCAGTCGAAGGCGTTCGTGATCCTGGACGGGACGCTGCTGCCGATCGACCGGATCGCCGCGGACCGGCCGTTCTACTCGGGCTGTGAGGATGATGGCGTGTCGTTTCGGCCGTGGCCTGACTCGTACTCTGGCTGGCTGCTTGTGCCTTGTGTTTGATCTGTCGGCCCGGCCGGAGCGACGCGTACGGCCACCGGCCGGCGAGCGTGTCCCGATAGGGGCCTTGGCCTGGAAGGCACCGTCACAGTCCTGACCGCTCCACCGACCGGCGCTGGCCATCGGTACCGCGTCGTCGAACAGGAGCACCGTGACCACCCTCAGCATGCCCGCTGCCTTCCATGCCCTCTAAGCCGCTGCGGCCCCGGCCACGCCGCCTTCGGTGGTGCTCGGCGTTGACACCCACAAGGACGTGCACGTCGCTGCCGTCCTTGACCACCTTGGTGGGCTACTGGGCACCGGGGACTTCCCGGCTACGGCGGCCGGCTATCGCCAACTTCTTGACTGGGCACGCCAGCGCGGGACCGTATTGCGGGCCGGAGTGGAGGGCACCGGCTCCTACGGTGCCGGCCTCGCCCGCTACCTCGCGACCCAGAGGGTTCCGGTGGTGGAAGTCAACCAGCCCGACCGATCCGCCCGGCGCCGGCGCGGCAAGACCGACGCCGTCGACGCCGAGGCTGCCGCCCGGGCAGCGCTGTCGGGCATCGCCCGGGCGCTGCCGAAGAGCGGCGACGGGCAGGTGGAAGCGCTGCGCATGCTCCGGTTGGCGAAGAACTCCGCGGTCAAAGCGCGCACTCAAGCGCTCAACCAGCTCAAGGCAGTGCTGGTCAACGGTCCATCTGTGCTGCGCGAGGAGTTGGAGCCACTCTCGACTTGGCTCATGGTCCGCCGTTGCGCGGAGCTGACCGACCCCCGCGGTGACGATCCGGCCGCCGACACGGCGATCTTCACGCTCCGGCTGCTCGCACAGCGCGTCTTGCGACTTCGGCAGGAAGTTACCGAGCTCGGACGGCGAATGACCGCAGCGGTCAAGACCACCGCGCCCAGCCTGCTGGAGCGGCTGGGGATCGGGCCGGACAGCGCGGCGGCCCTGCTGATCGCCGCCGGTGACAACCCTGAGCGGCTGGGCAGCGAGGCATCCTTCGCCGCGCTGTGCGGCGTCAGTCCTGTTGAGCAGTCCTCGGGCAAGAGCCGGCGCCGCCGGCTCAACCGGGGCGGGGACAGGCAGGCCAACGCCGCGTTGCACCGCATCGTGGTCACCCGCATGCGCCAGGACGAACGCACCCGCGACTACCCGGAGCGCCGCACCGCCGAGGGCAAGGGGAAGCGCGAGGTAATGCGCTGCCTGAAGCGCTACGCAGCCCGCGAGATTTACGCCCTGATACGCGCCGACATGATGACGTGCGACCGACAGCCTGATGATCCAGCGACCCTCACGACCGCAGCTTGACGAACACAGGGGCATCAAACATCACCAGCACGGCATGAACATCCAAGTCCTTGCCGATCCTCCCCCAGCCTCCGGCCGGGAGGTGCCCCCATGGGCGCCTGCTGTGGGCCTCCCCCGCTCTGCCCGGAGCGGTCCACGACATCCGCGCCGCCCGCACCCACGGCATCATCGAGACGCTGACCAGCGTGAACCTGCCGTGCTGGGCCGACAAAGCATATCGAGGTCCCGGCGGCACCCTCCGCGTGCCCTACCGGGGACGGTCGGAGACGCTGTCAGCCGGCCAGCAGGCCCACAACCGCTCCCACGCCAAGATCCGAGCCCTGGGAGAACAAGCCGTCGCCACCCTGAAGTCCTGGCGCCTCCCACGGAACCTGCGATGCAGCACCACCCGCATAACCGACCCGGTCAAAGCCATCCTCACACTTCACCTGAGCTCCGCAGCCTGAGGTTGGAAAAGGCTCACTGGGACGAAGTCGTGGTCGCGCTCGGTTATGAGCATCTGCGGCGGCATGACCTGCGGCACACGGGGCTGACGTGGATGGCCGATGCCGGGGTCAAGCCACATGTTCTGCGGTTGATCGCCGGACACGGTTCATTGGCCACGACACAGCGGTACCTCCATCCCGATCGGCGGGCGATCAAGGAGGCCAGTGTCGCGCTGGGCGTGCATCTCGCGGCGGGCCAGGATGCTGTTGGTCCCAAAGTGGCCCCAGTGGAGGGGGCCCACCGTCATCTGCGTGTGGTTCGATGAAAGCCGTCCAGAGCGCGAAAGGCCCGCTGACCTGGGAGAAGACTCCCGGTCTGCGGGCTTCGCACCGTGTCGGGACGGCGGGATTTGAACCCACGACCCCTTGACCCCCAGTCAAGTGCGCTACCAAGCTGCGCCACGTCCCGGTGCCCGTGTGATCTTGTGGTTTTCGCTGATCACCGCGCACGAGAACCATACCGCATCTTGGAGGGTGCTTGCTCACGGTCGTGGCTGTGGGGGGAGGTGGTCGCCGAGTGGGGTGCGGTGCCACCAGGCGTGGGTGGTGCGGCGTTCGTGGCGGGTGGTGAAGCGGTAGCGGTAGAGGCGGGCGCGGACGTGGGT
>NZ_SMKC01000113.1 GCF_004348315.1 Streptomyces sp. 8K308
CCAGCGCCGCACCGTGGCACCAGGCCCTTACCCCCGGCCCCAGGGCGTCACCGCCTTGACCCTGGGCGGCCCAGACCGGATGTCCGTCGCCGGCCGCGGCCTGCTCGACGTCACGGAGCCGTGCGAGATCCTCCATACGCCATGCCTACCAGGCGTTCCCTGGGGCCCGCTGTGCCCCGGCCCTCATCGATCAACAGCACACGAGCGCTTCGCGACGACAGCCAGACGTCCTGAAGGTCACGGCCAGTGACGCGCCACGGTACCGTAATTCGGTACCACTACGGTACGATAATGTCGTACCACCTCGTGAGACCGGATGGAAGGGACAGCACAGCGCATGAGCATCAGTGCCAGCGAGGCCAGGAAGAGCCTTTTCCCACTCATCGAACGTGTCAACACGGATCACGACCCGGTACGGATCACCTCCAAGGCAGGGGACGCCGTCCTCATGTCTGCGGACGATTACGACTCCTGGCAGGAGACCGTCTATCTCCTGCGCTCGCCTGCCAACGCTCAGCGGCTCATGGAGGCGATCGCCCGGGACAGGGCGGGCGAGCCCGGAGTCACCAGGACGCTCGACGAGCTTCGAGACATGGCCGGGGGCGAGGCGTGAGGGACGTCAACTTCGGCCCGGCCGGCTGGGACGACTTCCTGTTCTGGCTCGCGTCGGACAGGAAGATGGCCAGGCGGATCACGCGCTTGATCGCGGAAATCCAGCGCACTCCCTTCGAGGGCATCGGAAAGGCCGAGCCTCTCAAAGGCGATCTCACGGGTTACTGGTCACGTCGGATCGATGACGAGCACCGGCTCGTCTATCGAGCCGACGACAAGGAAGTAAAGATCATCAAGGCCCGCTACCACTACTGACGGCCGCCCGCGTCGACGAGCCACCGCCGGAGACGGCGATGGCCCCGCACAGGCCATCTGTCAGGGCCCTGCGGCCGGCGGCCTACGCCGAGCGCGCAGCGGCAGCGCACCGGCCGCAGGCCCGGTCCCGCGGCCTACGCCAAGCGCGCAGCCGTTACCGCTTCCGCAGGGAGATGTGGAGTTCCCGCAGGCGCGCCTCGGTGACCTCGCTCGGGGCGCCCATCAGGAGGTCCTGCGCGTTGCCGTTGAGGGGGAAGGCGATGGTCTCCCGGATGTTGGGCTCGTCGGCCAGCAGCATCACAATGCGGTCGATGCCCGGCGCGATGCCGCCGTGCGGCGGGGCGCCGAAGCGGAAGGCGCGCAGCATGCCGCCGAACTCGCGCTCCACGTCCTCCCGGCTGTAGCCGGCGATCTCGAACGCGCGGTACATGATGTCCGGCTCGTGGTTCCGGATCGCGCCCGAGGACAGTTCGACGCCGTTGCACACGATGTCGTACTGCCAGGCCAGCACGTCGAGCGGGTCCTTGCTGTTCAGCGCCTCGAGGCCACCCTGCGGCATGGAGAACGGGTTGTGCGAGAACTCGACCGCGCCGGTGTCCTCGTTCCGCTCGAACATCGGGAAGTCGACGATCCAGCAGAAGCGGAAGACGTTCTCCTCGAAGTGGCCGGCCCGCTTGGCGGCCTCGACCCGCACCGCGCCCATGATCTTGGAGACCTCGTCGAACTCGCCGGCCCCGAAGAAGATCGAGGTGCCGGCGGTCGCGCCGACCGCGCCGAGCAGCGCCGCGGCGTCGGCCTCGGTGAGGAACTTGGCGATCGGCCCGGTCAGCGTCCGCCCGTCCTCGCCGACCCGCACCCAGGCCAGGCCCTTGGCGCCGAGCGAGATGGCGAAGGCGCCGAGCTGGTCGAAGAACTTGCGCGGCTGGTCGGCGGTGTCCGGCACGGCCAGCGCGCGGACGTGCCTGTCGGCGAACGCCTTGAAGCCGGAGCCGGCGAACACCTCGGAGACGTCGACGAGTTCGAGCCTGGCCCGCAGGTCCGGCTTGTCCGAGCCGTACCTGAGCATCGCCTCGCGGAACGGGATGCGCGTGAACGGGGAGGTGACGTGCCGTCCGCCGCCGAACTCCTCGAACAGCTCGGTCATCACCTTCTCGATGACCGCGAAGACGTCCTCCTGCTCGACGAAGCTCATCTCCATGTCGAGCTGGTAGAACTCGCCGGGCGAACGGTCCGCCCTGGCGTCCTCGTCGCGGAAGCACGGCGCGATCTGGAAGTAGCGGTCGAAGCCGGCGATCATCAGCAGCTGCTTGAACTGCTGCGGCGCCTGCGGCAGCGCGTAGAAGGTGCCCGGGTGCAGCCGGGACGGCACCAGGAAGTCACGCGCGCCCTCCGGCGAGGTGGCCGAGAGGATCGGCGTGGCCAGCTCGGTGAAGCCCTGGTCGGTCATCTTCCGGCGGATGGCCGAGATGACCTGGCTGCGCAGCATGATGTTGCGGTGCATGCGCTCGCGGCGCAGGTCGAGGAAGCGGTACTCCAGGCGGCGCTCCTCGTTGACCCCGTCCTCGGCGTTGATGGTGAACGGGATCTGCTCGGCGCCGCCGAGCACCTCGACCTCGCCGACCTCGATCTCGATGTCTCCGGTGGCCAGCTCGGGGTTGACGTTCTCCGCGCCGCGCCCCACCACGGTGCCGTCCACCCGCAGCACGGTCTCCTTGGCGAGCGAGCTCAGCCGCTCGTTGACCGCGTCGTAGCCGGGCGAGCCGGGGCGGACGACGAGCTGCACGATGCCGTAGTGGTCGCGCAGGTCGACGAAGAGGATGCCACCCAGGTTCCGCCGATTGTGCAGCCAGCCCGACAGCCGGACGTCCTTGCCGATGTCGGTGGCGCGCAGCTCACCGCAGGTGTGGGACCGGTACCGATGCATCGCTCATCCAGGTTGTTAGCCGAGTGTGGGAAACGGCCTCTCAGACTACCGCCGCGTTACGGGGCCGCTCGCCCCGATTCCCCGCCTGCCCGACGCTGAGCGACATAACATGTCAAACCGGAATACGATGGGTCACTGTGCGCACCGAGGACGTGCTGGCCGCCTCCGGGACGGGCATCTGGGTCTGGGACAACGTCCGGGGCGTGGCCGTGCTCGACGCGACCGCGGCCGCGCTCCTCGGCCACACCGCCGAGCCCGCCACCCTGCCGCAGGCCGCCGTCAGGTCCCGGATCCCCATCCACGACTGGATGGAGGTGGAGCGCGTCATCACCATGGAACAGTCCGAGGGCCGGATCGCGGAGTGCGAGTTCCGGGTGGTGGACGAGCGGGGCGAGCCGCTGCGCACCGTGCGCGTCCGGCTGAACCGAATGGAGGGCGAGGGTCTCGCCGGCACCCTGACAGAGGTGCCGGCGACCGGGGGCGGCGAGGGCGACTGGGAGTGGGAGCGGGCGCGGGAGGCGTTCGTGCTGGACGCGGGGCAGGCACTGTCCGAGGCCGGCACCACACAGGAGGTGCTCCGGGTGACGGCGGCCCTGGCCATGCCGGGCTTCGCGCCGGACGGGATCGCGATCTACTCCCGGGAGGGCGACCGGATCTGGATGGCCGAGTACCACGGCACCCCCATCGACACCAGCGGCCTCGGCTTCCCCATGCCCATCGCCGAGCCCTACCCGGCGGCCGAGGCGCTGCGCACCGGGCGCGCGGTCTATGTGAGCACCCCCGAGGAGTACGCCGAGCGCTACCCGCGCTACTGGCCCGTCATCGAGCAGTACGGGCGGGCCTCCTGGGCCTATCTGCCGCTGGTGGTGGCCGGCCGGATCATCGGCTGCTGGCTGGTGGCGTTCACCTACCACGTGGACTTCACGGTCGAGAACCGCGCCATGCTGTCCACGCTGGCGCGGCTGCTCGCCCAGGCGCTCTCCCGCACCTTCCTGCAGGACACCGAGCGTGAGCTGGCCGCCGACCTCCAGCACACCATGCGTCCCGCGGCCCGTCCCGTCGTGCCCGGCATGCAGGTGGCCGCCCGCTACGTGCCCACCGGCGGCGGGCTGCGGGTCGGCGGCGACTGGTACGACGTCATCCCGCTGCCTTCCGGGCGGGTGGCGCTGGTCATCGGGGACGTGCAGGGGCACGACGTGCGGGCGGCGGCCGTGATGGCGCAGCTGCGGATCGCGCTGCGCGCCTACGCCTCGGAGGGCCACCGGCCGGACGCGGTGCTCTCCCGCGCCTCCCGCTTCCTGACCGCGTTGACCAGCGGCGACGCGGAGAACGACGATCCGCGCTTCGCCACCTGCCTGTATCTGGAGGTGGACCCGCCGACCGGCACGCTCGACGTGGCGCGGGCCGGCCACCTGGACCCGGGGATGGTGCTGCCGGACGGCACGCTGCTGACCCGGCCGACGGCCGGCGGACTGCCGCTCGGCGTCAGCGGCGTGGACGCGGTCAGCAGCGACTACCCGACGACCCGGCTCAACCTCCAGCCGGGCGAGATCCTGCTGCTGTGCACGGACGGCCTGGTCGAGACCGGCCACGGCGACCTGGACGCGGGGTGGGCGCGGCTCGGCTCGACGCTGCGCGGCCTCAGCGGGCTGCGCCTGGACGGCCTCGCCGACACGCTGATCGAGTCGGTGCAGGCGATGGCGGTGCGGGTGCCGCCGAGCGCGGTGGCGGCGGCCGCGCCGCTGGCCGAGGGCGACCGGGACGACATCGCGCTGGTGCTGCTGCGCCGCCCGGCGGGCGTCGGCGGGCGCCCGCCGGAACAGGCCGCCAGGGTGCGGCGGGTGGTGCTGTCCGTGGGGCAGTCGGAGCCGGCCAAGATCGCCCAGACGCGGCGCGAGCTCTCCGCGATGCTGCACGAGTGGGAGGACGCGGAGCGGGTGTTCGGTGCGGTGCTGATGCTGTCCGAGCTGCTGGGCAACGTGTTGCGGCACACCGACGGGGACGCGCTGCTGGTCGCCGAGCTGAGCGGCCCGCCGGGCGACCGGCTGCTGCGGGTTGAGGTCAGCGACCCGAGCGACCAGCTGCCGCACCTGCGGGAGCCGGGCGAGCTGGCCTCCTCGGGTCGCGGGCTGCTGCTGATGGACTCGCTGTGCGACTCCTGGGGCTCTGCGCCGCGCGGCATGGGCAAGACCACGTGGTTCGAGCTCCACGAGCGACAACCCGTGGCCCGGTGAGGGCCGGTGAGACCGCGCGGGTCGGGTCAGGGGCGGAAGGCCCGGTGGGCCGCCAGTGTGAACCGGGGGTCGGGGGACGGGCGTTCGTCCGCGAGGTCGGCGGCGACCTCGCCGATCAGCGGGGCGAACTTGGCGCCGTGTCCCGAGCAGGGCGAGCACACCACGAGCGGCCCGACCCGGTCGAGCAGGAAGTCCTCGTTGGGCGTCGACGTGTACAGGCAGGTGGCCTCGTTGAACGGCTCGGGTTCGAGTCCCGGCAGCCAGCGCCGCACGTAGTCGGTGATCCGGGCCCGGGCGGCCGGGTCGACAAGGCCGTCCCTGGTCTCCGCCGTGGTGGCGCGACCCCCCTGGTGCTCGGCGATCTTGCGCGCGTCGCCCGGGCCGCCGTCGCGGCCGCCGGCCAGGCTGTAGACCGAGAGCTCGCCGTCGTGGATCACCACCGGCCAGCTCGCGGACGCGGCCTCGCGGCGCGGGAAGTGGAAGACCTGCTGCTGGGTGACGGTGAGCGTGGGAAGGGGCAGCAGGTCGCCGAGCAGCCCGGCGGTCCAGGCGCCGGCCGCCACCACGACGCGGCGGGCGGTGAGCGGTCCCGCGGGCGTCTCGATCCTCGCCAGGTCCTCGCCCTCGACCACGATCCGGGTGACGGGCGTCTCGGGTCGCACGTCGGCGCCGCGCCGGCGGGCGAGCTCGACGAACGCGGCCACCGCGGCCGCCGCGTCCACGGTGCCGGCGTCCGGCTGGTGCACCACGGTGCCCTCGAACCGCAGCCCCGGCCACCGGCGTTCGGCCTCGGCCGCCGGCATCGTCTCGTGCGCGACGCCGCAGGCGGCGAGCGCGGCCGCCACCGCCTCCGGCTCGTGCCCCGGCCCGTGGTCGAGGCCGCCGGTGATCCGCAACAGCCGGGCGTCCGCGTCCTGTTCGAGCTCGCGCCACAGCTCCATGGCCCGGCCGGTCAGCCGGACGTAGAGCGGGTCGGCGTAGGCGCGGCGCACGATGCGCGCGCTGCCGTGCGAGGAGCCGCGGTCGTGGCCGATCGCGAACCGCTCGAGCAGCGCGACGGACCGGCCGCGCCGGGTGGCGGCCCAGGCGGCGGCCGAGCCCATCAGGCCGGCCCCGACGATCGCGATGTCCACGTCAGCCGGCGGGGCGGTGGACAGGGGGCCGAGGGACTGGTCGTCCGTGGTCATGCCACCGAAGGTACCCGGGGGGTCGGGCGCGCGAGCACGTCAGGTCAGTCCGTGGTCTCCCACGTCTCCCGCTCGTCCACGAAGTTCCTGAGGTGCTCGAAGCGGCCGAAGCGCTCGGGGTCGGCTTCGCCCCACGTCGTGGCGAGGTCCCGGACGAGGGGGGCCTCCTGGTACGCCTGGCCGTGCCCGGCGTCCACGGCGGAGAGGAAGGAGAAGGCGGCGTCGGCGTGGGCGCGGCCCTCCGCGCTGAGCCGGGGGTCGACGCCCTCTGGCAACCTCGTGGTCGACTCCACGAACTCGGACACGGCCGGCGCCACCGGCTCGGTCCGCCCGCCTTCCGAGAGCCCCGGCTGGTAGAAGCCCTCCAGGAGCTCGCGGGCGAAGTCCGGGTCGCTCATCGCGCTGGTCGCCGCCTCCGGGCGCCGCGCGGCGAGCTCCAGCAGCTCGACGTTGCCCTCGCCGAGCCGGGTCGCCTCGCTGGCGTAGGGGTCGTTCTTGGCCAGCCACTCGGATCCGACCGCGGCGTACGCCGCGTTCGTGGCGAGGTCCTGTCCTGGCGTGATCGTCGAGTGGCTCAGCAGGTTGGTGAGGCCGCGGTACTCCGCGTCCCGCTGCTCCTCCTGGAACGTGAAGAGTCCGAGCTCCTCCGCCGTGCGCCCCTGCCCGAGGCCGTACGTCAGGGGCATCAGCGCCTGGGGGACGGTCGGCGGGGCGATGTGCGAGTTCCACTCCTGGCCGCCCACGCCCGGGTTCAGCAGGGTGAGGGCGCCGTCGGCGGTGACGCGCAGGAGCCGCTCGCCGGCCTCCCGCCGGGCGGCCGCCTCCTCCTCCGACGCGGCCCCGCGTTCCCAGTCGACCAGGCCGAGCGCGTTCGGGGTGTCGAGGTAGCGGTAGAACGTGGTCAGGTACGCCTGCTCGGCCCGGGTCAGGTCGCGGGCGGCCTCGGGGCGGCCGGAGCCGCCGTACTCCTGGTAGACGCCGTCGAGGATGCTGGCGACGCCGGTCAGGAAGGGCTCCACCTCCCCGGGGGCCGGCGTGCCGTTCTTCCCGAGGAGTTCGGTGAGCCCCTCGGCGGTGGCGCGGGCCATCCCCTCGTTGATCCACAGGTCCCGCAGCGGCCCGTCGGCTACGGCGTAGTCCGCCTGGTCCAGCTCGCCGGCGAGCTCGATGAGGCGCAGCCGGTACTGGCTGATGGCGTCGTTGATCTCGCCCATGGCCGTGTGGGCGTCGTCGACGGCGTCGTCGAGGTGGCGTTGGCGGATCTCCGGCGCCCAGGACTCGAGCGACGGGACCTGGGGCACCCCGTCGAGGCCGATGACCGGCTGGACCACTCGGGTGCCGTGGCCCGGCAGGGTCACGGGGACCGAGGGCGGGGCCCCGTTCAACGAGACGGGCAGCGCCCGGACGGCCGCGATGGCGGCTTCCACCCACCCGTAGTACTCGTTGCGGGACTCGGCCACGTGGCGGCTGTAGCGCTCGTTCACGCCGTCGGTGCCGTAGACGAGGTCGAAGACCTCGTCCCGGGCGTCCAGGGCGCGGTTCATCGCCCTGACCAGGATGCTGGGGACGCCTTCCAGCTCGTCGGGGCGCAGGTCGCGCTGGGTGTCGCGGATGCGGTAGTCGGCGTCGACGAGCGAGGCGCCGTCGAGGCCGCCGGCCTCGGCGCCGATCGCGTCCGCGCGTTCGGCGAGGTTCTCCGCGGTGGCGCCCTCGGCGGCGGCGCGGGCGTAGACGGCGGCCGTCTCGGCCATGTCGGCGGGGTCGATCTCCCCCGCGAACTGTTCCTGGGTCTCCCAGGGCCGCCAGCCCGATCGTTCGACGTCCGCGACGCTGAACTCGAGGTTCGCGAGGCTGAATCCCACATCGCCCATGTCTCAGTGCCGCCTTTGCCGCAGAAAACGATGGGCGGGACGGTAACCAGGGGTCGGATGGGGGGAGTTGCCGGTCAAGGTCGCGCGATGGACGCTCTGGTGAACATTCCGCGCCGGGTCGGCGGCGGCGCCGCCGACGCCCTACCTGCCGCCCTCGGACATCCCGTGCACGGCCGGGATGGTGCCGAGACGGCCCTTCTGGAAGTCCTCGAAGGCCTGCTGGAGCTCCTCGCGGGTGTTCATGACGAACGGACCGTAGTGGGCCATGGGTTCACGGATCGGCTGCCCGCCGAGGAGGACGACCTCCAGGTCCGGGGTGTGGGAGTCCTGCGTGTCATCCGCGCGGACGGTCAGCGAGGAGCCGGCGCCGAAGACGGCCGTCTGCCCCCGCTGGATCGGCCGCCGCTCGGCGCCGACCGAGCCGCGCCCGGCCAGCACGTACGCGAGGCCGTTGAACTCCTCGCGCCAGGGCAGCGTGACCTCGGCGCCCGGCGCCAGCGTGGCGTGGATCATCGTGATCGGCGTGTGGGTGATGCCGGGGCCCTGGTGGCCGTCGAGCTCGCCGGCGATGACGCGGAGCAGCGCACCGCCGTCGGGGGAGGTGAGGAGCTTGACGTTGCCGCCGCGGATGTCCTGGTAGCGGGGGGCCATCATCTTGTCCCTGGCCGGGAGGTTCACCCACAGCTGGAGGCCGTGGAAGAGGCCGCCGGAGACGACCAGGTGCTCCGGCGGGACCTCGATGTGGAGGAGTCCGGAGCCGGCCGTCATCCACTGGGTGTCGCCGTTGGTGATGGTGCCGCCGCCGCCGTGGCTGTCCTGGTGGTCGAAGACGCCGTCGATGATGTAGGTGACCGTCTCGAAGCCGCGGTGCGGGTGCCAGGGGGTGCCCTTGGGCTCGCCGGGCGCGTACTCCACCTCGCCCATCTGGTCCATCATGATGAACGGGTCGAGGTTGCGGTAGTTGATCCCGGCGAAGGCGCGGCGGACCGGGAAGCCCTCGCCCTCGAAGCCGGTGGGCGCGGTGGACACGGCGCGGACCGGGCGGGCCACGGCGGTCGGCGCGGGCGCGGCGACGCGCGGCAGGGTGAGCGGGTTGTCAACGGTGATCGCTGGCACGACGGACCTCCTCGACGACTGACCTCAGGTTAGTTGAATGCTAAACAGAAGTCGAGGGGTGGTTGCTCCCGCACGGCCCGCCCGCACGGCCGCCAGCCCGCGTACGCGCCTACCCGTACATGCGCCGCATCGTGTAGTCGACCATCTCCTCCACCGACTTGGCGTCCAGCACCAGGCGGTGCTCACCCTCCATGTCCAGCGCGAAGCCGTAGCCGGTGGGCAGCAGGTCGAGCACCTCGCCGCCGGTGACCGTGAAGAAGCGGGACTCCTTGCCGGCGTAGCGGCGCAGCTCCTTGAGCGAGGTGAACAGCGGGATCACCGGCTGCTGGGTGTTGTGCAGGGCCAGGAAGCCCGGGTTCTCGCCGCGCGGGCAGTAGATCTTGGCGCCGAGGAAGATGTCGTGGAACTCCTCGCTCGACATCGCCCCCGAGGTGTAGGCGCGCAGCGCGTCCGCCAGGGACGGCGGCGCGGGCGGCGGGGCGGCGGGCGCGGCAGGCTGCGGCTGCTCGGGGTAGAGCTGCTGCCCGCCGTACCCCGCGAGCGGCTGCTGCTGGACCCCGTAGGGCTGCTGCTGGCCCGCGTAGGCGGACTGGTTGTCGTAGCCGTACATGAGTGGAAAGCCTACTGACTCACACTTGACTGGTTTCCGCTTGCTTCTTATTACCCGTGGGTAGCATCATTGGTGGTTACCTGCCGGTAAGAGCCTTTCTCCCACCACATACGGAGTCGTTCGCCATGGGGCACTACAAGTCGAATCTCCGCGACATCGAGTTCAACCTGTTCGAGGTCCTGGGCCGCGGCGCCGTCTACGGCACGGGCCCCTTCGCCGAAACCGACCCCGAGACCGCCAGGGACATGCTCTCCGAGATCGCGCGCCTGGCCGAGAACGAGCTGGCCGCCTCCTACGAGGACGGCGACCGCAACCCGCCCGTCTTCGACCCGGCCACCCACACCGCGCCGGTGCCGGCGTCGTTCCGGAAGAGCTATGACGCCTACATGGACGCCGAGTGGTGGCGGATGAGCATCGGCGAGGAGCTGGGCGGCCTCACCGCGCCGCGCTCCCTCGTCTGGGCCGCCGGGGAGAACGTGCTGGGCTCCAACCCGGCCATCTGGATGTACGGCTCGGGCCCCACCTTCGGCCGGGTCCTCTACGACGAGGCCACTGAGGAGCAGCGCAAGATCGCGCAGCTGATGGTGGACAGGCGGTGGGCCTCCACCATGGTGCTCACCGAGCCGGACGCCGGCTCCGACGTGGGCGCCGGCCGGGCCAAGGCCGTCCGGCAGGAGGACGGCAGCTGGCACATCGAGGGCGTGAAGCGGTTCATCACCTCCGGCGAGCACGACCTCTCGGAGAACATCATCCACTTCGTCCTCGCCCGCCCCGAGGGCCACGGCCCCGGCACCAAGGGCCTCTCCCTCTTCGTCGTCCCCAAGTTCCACTTCGACTGGGACAGCGGCGAGCTCGGCGAGCGCAACGGCGTCTACGCCACCAACGTCGAGCACAAGATGGGCCTGAAGATCTCCAACACCTGCGAGCTCACCTTCGGCCAGCACGGCGCCCCGGCCAAGGGCTGGCTGCTCGGCGAGAAGCACGACGGCATCCGCCAGATGTTCAAGATCATCGAGTTCGCGCGGATGATGGTCGGCACCAAGGCCATCGCCACCCTCTCCACCGGCTACCTCAACGCGCTGGCCTACGCCAAGGAGCGCGTCCAGGGCGCCGACCTCACCCAGTTCGCCGACAAGACCGCGCCCCGCGTCACCATCACCCACCACCCCGACGTGCGCCGCTCGCTGATGACGCAGAAGGCGTACGCCGAGGGCATGCGCTCCCTGGTGCTCTACACGGCGAGCGTGCAGGACGCCATCCTCGTCAAGCAGCACGCCGGCGAGGACGCGAGCGCCGACGAGGCGATCAACGACCTGCTGCTGCCGATCGTCAAGGGCTACGGCTCCGAGCGGTCCTACGAGCAGCTGGCGCACTCCCTCCAGACCCTCGGCGGCTCCGGCTACCTCCAGGACTACCCGCTGGAGCAGTACATCAGGGACGCCAAGATCGACACCCTCTACGAGGGCACCACCGCCATCCAGGGCCAGGACTTCTTCTTCCGCAAGATCGTCCGCAACCAGGGTGTGGCGCTGACCGCGATCGCCGAGGAGATCAAGAAGTTCCTCGCCGACGCGCCGGGACAGGAGGAGCTGGCCGCCGCCCGCGACCAGCTCGGCCGCGCGGTGGGCGACCTGGAGGCCCTGGTCGGCGTGCTGCTGACCGACCTGGCCGCCACCGAGAAGGACGTCCGCTCCCTCTACAAGGTCGGCCTCAACACCACCGCCTTCCTGATGGCCGCGGGCGACGTCATCGTCGGCTACCTGCTGCTGCGCGGCGCGGCCGTGGCCGCCGCCAAGCTGCCGACCGCCTCCGCCAAGGACCAGCCCTTCTACGCGGGCAAGATCGCCGCGGCCCGCCACTTCGCGACCACCGTCCTCCCGGGCGTGGCCGTGGCCCGCGCCACCGCCGAGGCCACCGACCTCTCCCTGATGGACCTCGACGAGGCCGCCTTCTAGGCCCTCCAACCACCCGAGCCACCGGCCCCCGGCACTCCCACGCCGCCGGGGGCCGGCTTCGTGTCCGGCGTCGGGGTCTGCGCGGGTGAGCCTCAAGTTGCGCTCAGAAAAGATCACTTGGCGTGGACAGCCGAGGGCTGACTGCCTAACGTTCAGCCAGCAAATCCGCAAACGGAGGTGGCCGGATGGATGGGCTGACGTTCACCCGGGACGAGGTCGAGGCGGCGGCCAGGGTCGCGCCCTGGCGGCTGCAGCGGGAGTTCTCCGCGGAGATCAACCCCGAGGACATGGGCGAGACCGCCCGGGTGTACCAGCGGGCCGCCGGCGAGGCGTCGACAACCCAGGACCTGGCCGAGGCGGCCACCGAGATCGCCGAGGAGTCGGGCGGCCAGGACGGCCGGACCGTGGTGGACGGCGCGGATCGCGACGCGCGGACGGCCACCGAACTCTCCGACGGCGGTGAGGAAATGGAGCAGGTCTCCCGCTACCTCACCCAGGCCATGGAGGTGGCCACCAACACCGAGCGCGAGGTGCGCTCGATGATCGAGAACTACCTCGACCCGCGCCTTGCCGAGCACCTCGCCGCGGCCCAGGCCGAGTACGTGAACCGGACCAACGGCCACTACTACGTGGGCGGCGAGCGGGTGACCGTCGAGTACACCGACGAGAGCCGCCCGAACGACCCCCAGCTCGCCTCGGAGATCAGGGGCAAGTACCTGCGGATGGCGGCCGACGACGCCGAGTACGCGCACGGCTCCATCAGCCGCGACATCGAGGACTACCGCGGCCTGCTCACCCGGTACGGGAAGGACCTCGACGACCTGGGGTACGACCTCACCGCCGGGCCGCTCGACCTGTGGACCAGCCCGCAGATGGCCAGGTACGCGGCCGATTCGCTCAAGGAGGCCCTGGCTCTCGGCGGCGACCCGGCAAGGCTTGAGTTCTACACCCGAACCCTGTTCTCCATGGTCAAGGACGTCTTGGAGAACGTCGCCACCGCCGGGCCACGGCAGTTGAGCGACGCCGAGGGCCGCTACCTGGACGAGTTCCTGGCCACGCTGGGACCGGACGGCCTCGCCGCGCTGGGAAACGTCGTCGAGGAGCATGGGGAGGGCGCGCTCCAAGTGGGGCGAGCCCACGCGGCGGTTGGCAACGGCGTGATGATGATGCTCAACCACGACATTCGGGTGCCGGATCCGGACGCCCCTCGCATCCAGGACGCCCACCGCGCCATATCGCCGTACCTCAGCCAGCTCGAGGGGCCGTTGTTCGAGAACGACCCGGACTCCGACGCGTTCCGGGAGGGGTTGGAGAAGTACAACGGCTTCGGCAACCTCGTCGAGCGCTCCTCCGTGCCGGCCGACGACGGCAACAGCCGGCGACTGGCCTTCTCCGCGCTCGACGTCCAGGAGCGAACGAGCCAGCAGTACGAGCCCGACGAGTTCCTGTGGTTCGACTTCGAGCCCGACAACGTGGTCGAGAACACCGGCAGCGCCAAGATGCTGGCCAGCGCGGGCGAGAACCGGGCCACCGCGATGGACCTGCTCAAAGACCCGAACTTCACCCAGCAGATGTTCGATCGACAGTGGGAGAACAGCAGCGGCGTCGCCCGGTTCATCGAGCAGGGCATCTACGCCGAGGACTCCAGCCTCGAGAACCGCGTCCTCTCCCAACCGACAGTGGACAACGTGCTCGCCGCGGCTGACGAGGCCGGGGACCGCGTCCAGGGCACAGGACCGCAGGACGAGTACGGCCACGTCGACCACACCGCGCTGCGGGACCTGCTGGACAGCCTGCGGGAATGAGATACCGGCGACAATGCGGGACGAGACCGGGCCAGGCGGGCGGCGGCTCCGTATCCTGAAGAAATGAGCGCTCCGTTCGACCTGGCCCACACCGACGACCTCATGGGGTTCCTCGCGGCCTCGCCCTCCCCGTACCACGCGGTGGCGAACGCCGCGCTGCGCCTGGAGAAGGCCGGGTTCCGGCAGGTCGAGGAGACCGCGGCCTGGGACGGCACCGCCGGCGGGCGCTACGTGCAGCGCGCCGGGGCGCTGATCGCCTGGTACGTGCCGGAGCGCGCCACCCCGGCCTCGCCGTTCCGGATCCTCGGCGCGCACACCGACTCGCCCAACCTCCGGATCAAACCGATCCCCGACACCGGCCGGGCCGGCTGGAAGCAGCTGGCCGTCGAGATCTACGGCGGCACCCTGCTCAACACCTGGCTCGACCGCGACCTCGGCCTCTCCGGACGGCTTACGCTGCGCGACGGCCGCGCCGTGCTGGTGAACGTCGACCGGCCGCTGCTGCGCGTCCCGCAGCTCGCCGTGCACCTGGACCGCTCGGTCAACGACGGGCTGAAGCTGGACCGGCAGCGGCACATGACGCCGCTGTGGGGCATCGGCCGGCCGCTCGAGGGCGAGCTGATCGAGTTCCTGGCCGCCGAGGCCGGCCTGCCGGCCGCCGAGGTCGTCGCCTGGGACCTCATGACGCACAGCGTCGAGCCGCCCGCCTACCTCGGCAAGGACCGCGAACTGCTGGCCGGCCCCCGTCTTGACAACCTGGTCTCGGTACACGCCGGCACCGCCGCGCTCACCGCCGTCGCCGGCACCGAGGGCCTCGGACACATCCCGGTGCTCGCCGCCTTCGACCACGAGGAGAACGGCTCGGTCTCCGACACCGGCGCGGAGGGACCGCTGCTCGGCACGGTGCTCGAGCGCTCGGTCCACGCGCGTGGCGGCGACGTCGAGGACCGCGCCAGGGCGCTGGCCGGCTCGTTCTGCCTCTCCTCCGACACCGGGCACGCCGTCCACCCCAACTACGAGGAGCGGCACGACCCCGGCCACCACCCGATGGCCGGCGCCGGCCCCATGCTCAAGACCAACGTCAACCAGCGCTACGCCACCGATGGCAGGGGCCGGGCGGTGTTCGCGGCGGCCTGCGAGCGCGCCGGCGTGCCCTGGCAGACGTTCGTCTCGCACAACGCCGTCCCCTGCGGCACCACCATCGGCCCGATCACCGCCGCCCGGCACGGCATCGCCACGGTGGACGTCGGGGTGGCGATCCTCTCCATGCACTCGGCGCGCGAACTCTGCGCGGCCGTCGATCCCTATCTGCTGGCCAACGCCATGGCCGCCTTCCTCGCGGGGGCGTGAGGCGCGAGGCGGGAGCCCCCTAGGATTCGTCCTACGGAAAGCATTCACCGGCTGCCCCCGCGCAGCGTAACGTGTGAACACCCAAGCCCGCTTCCGCCGAAGCCCGCCAAGCCCGCCAAGAGCAGCGACGAAACCGCCACGAGGGGTCCCGTGACCGTGCCGCACCCGAGCCTTCAGCCGTATATCGATGCCTGGACCCAATCCATCGAGGCGATATCCGAGCTCGTCTCATCGCTCGTGGACGGCGAGTGGAACCGGCCGACGGAATGCCCGGGTTGGTCGGTGCGGGACGTCGTCTCGCACGTGATCGGCGGCGAGTGCGAGGCGCTCGGCGACCCCCGGCCGATCCACACGCTGCCGCGCGACCTGTTCCACGTGGTCGACGAGACGACACGCTACCTGGAGGTCCAGGTGGACGTGCGCCGGCACCACACGGGTCCCGAGATGACCAGCGAGCTCGAGTACGTCATCATCCGCCGCTCCCGGCAGCTGCGGAACGAGCGCCGCAAGCCGGACGACCTCATCACGCACCCGCTGCACGGGCAGATCCCGCTGGCCGACTTCCTCACCGCGCGGGTCTTCAACGTCTGGATCCACGAGCAGGATTTGCGCCGCGCGCTCCGGCAGCCGGGGAACATCAACTCGCCGGCCGCGCACATCGCGCGGGACGTGATGTTGAACAAGCTGCCGAAGGTGGTCGCGGAGCACGCGGGCGCGCCGAAGAAGTCGGCGGTGGTCTTCGACGTGAGCGGACCGGTCGAGTTCCTGCGCACCGTGCGGGTCGACGAGGACGGCGTCGGCTCGGTGGACCGCAGCCCGTCGCTCGGCCCGATCGTGACCTTCACCATGGACTGGGAGACGTTCACGCGCCTGGTGTGCGGGCGGACCAAGGCGAAGCGGGTGGCCGACCGGCTGAAGGTCGAGGGCGACTCGGAGTTGGCGGAGCGCATCCTGGCGAGCTTCCCGCTGGCGCACTGAGCCGGGCCCGCTCGACCCGACCGTGACACGCCGCGAACACGCGCGCACGGTTCGTAACACCCTTCACGCGATGTCGACATGACCACCCAACTTGTCATCGCGCCCCCGGAGCGGGTTTGATGGCTGGGCGATCCAGCGATTACGGCGAGGACTGATGGCACAGGATCATGGCGCCGCGGATTCCGGCGACGGAAACCCCGAGGCCGCCGGCAACGAGGTGCCCGATACGCCGGAGATGTGGGGCAACAACGGGCTGGTCGGCGACGGCCGGTACCGGCTCACCCACCGGCTCGGCAGAGGCGGCATGGCGGAGGTCTTCGCCGCCGAGGACCTGCGGCTCGGCCGCACCGTGGCGGTCAAGCTGCTGCGCGCCGACCTCGCCGAGGACCCGGTCTCCAAGGCCCGGTTCACCCGCGAGGCACAGTCGGTCGCCGGGCTCAACCACCACGCGGTGGTGGCCGTCTACGACTCCGGCGAGGAGGTCGTCGGCGGCAGCGTGACGCCCTACATGGTGATGGAGCTCGTCCAGGGCCGCACCATCAGGGAGCTGCTGATCGACGCCGAGGCGCCGTCCGTCAACCAGGCGCTGGTCATCGTCTCCGGCGTGCTCGAGGCCCTGGCCTACAGCCACCAGCACGGCATCGTGCACCGGGACATCAAGCCCGCCAACGTGATCATCACGGACTCCGGCGCGGTCAAGGTGATGGACTTCGGCATCGCCCGCGCGCTGCACGGCGCCGCCCAGACCATGACGCAGACCGGCATGGTGATGGGCACCCCCCAGTACCTCTCCCCGGAGCAGGCGCTCGGCAAGACCGTCGACACCCGCTCCGACCTGTACGCGGTCGGCTGCCTGCTGTACGAGCTGCTGGCGCTGCGGCCGCCGTTCGTCGGCGAGACCCCGCTCTCCGTCGTGTACCAGCATGTGCAGGACACCCCGCGGCTGCCGTCCGAGGTGTCGAGCACCACCCCGCCCGAGCTCGACGGCCTGGTGATGCGGGCGCTCACCAAGGACCCGGACGACCGCTTCCAGTCCGCCGAAGAGATGCGCGGCATGATCCAGTACGCGCTGCGGATGCTGGAGGAGCACGGCGGCCACACCGGCGGCCTGTGGAACACCGGCTCGATCACCGGCGGCGCCACCCCGCCCATGGGCACCCGGGCGTCGCGCGGCGGCGTCGAGGCGCCGACCGGCCAGCTCACCGCGCCCATGCTGCTCGGCAACCCGGAGGCGGGCCGCGCAGAGCCGCCCCGCCGGGGCGGTGGGCGCCGGGGCCGGCTGCTGCTCGTGGCACTGGCCGCCGTGGTCGCCATCGGCACCGGCGTGCTGGTCGCGGCCAACGTGGGCGGCGGCGAGCAGGAGGACCCGAACAGCGACCCCACGCCGACGGTAACCGAGGAGGAGCCGGAGCAGTCGCCGGACGAGAGCCCGTCCGCCTCCGAGGAGGAGGCGGAAGAGGACGAGGACACCGGCGACTCCTACTACCCGAGCGACTCCACCGGCGGCTGGACCGACGACACCGGGACCGTGGAGCCGACCGACCCCGACACCGTCGAGCCGACCACCCCGGACACCGAGGAGCCGACCGGCGAGCCGACCACGCCCACCACGCCTCCGGACGAGACGGACGGCGGCACCACGGAGGGCGACGATGGCGGCGAGACGGACGAGGGAGCCGACGAGGGCACCACCACGGACCCGGGCACCAACGTCGGTGGCGCCGACGTGGGGGGTGCCGAGGGCGCGACGGGTACCGCCACGGGCGCCGACCCCGCCGGTGGCACCGCCTGAGAACCTGAGACGTGAGGCGCTTGGAGGAGCGCACCCTCGCCGAACTGGTGCGCCGCTATGACACGGGCCGCCCGCTGGAGTGCGCGCCGCTGACCGAGGGCCTGCTCAACCACGGCTACCGGCTGGCGACCACCCGCGGGGTCTTCTTCCTCAAACACCATCTGGACGGGGACCCGGAGGACATAGCACCGCTGCTCCGCCAGCACCGCGCCACCGCGGCGCTCGCGGAGCTCGAACTGCCGGTCGCGCCGCCGCTCGCGGACCGCGACGGGCGGACCGTCGTCGTGCACCGGGACCGCTGCTACGCGCTGCACCCCTGGATCGAGGGCCGCCACCGGGACGGCGGCCAGCTCAGCCGGGCCCAGAGCCGCCGGCTCGGCGCGCTGCTCGGGCGTGTGCACCGGGCGCTCGAACTCGTCATATGGCGCGCGCCCAGGCCCCGCGCCGCCTGCCGGGGCGCGGCGGCGCCGGCCGAAACGGACGCCGTCATCGACCAGCTGCTCGGCCGGGTCAGGGCCAGGCCCCGGCGCACCGGCTTCGACGAGCTGGCCGAGCACCGCCTGCTCGAGCGCCGCGTCCTGCTGCGCGCCCACGCCCACCTGCGGCCCGGGCCCGCCGAGGTCCCCGCGGAGGGGTGGGTGCACGGGGACTTCCACCCGCTCAACCTGCTCTACCGGGCCGAGGGCCCCGTGGAGCCGGTGGCGATCGTCGACTGGGACCGGCTCGACGTCCAACCGCGCGCGGAGGAGGCGGTGCGCGCCGCGGCCATCTTCTTCCTGCGGCCGGACGGCAGCCTGGCGCTGCCGAAGGTCCGCGCCTACGCGCGCGCCTACCGCGCGGCGACGGGCGCCTCGCCGGCGGAGCTGGCGGCGGCCGTGCACCGGGTGTGGTGGGAGCGGCTGAACGACTTCTGGATGCTGCGGTGGCACTACGAGCGGCGCGACCAGCGAGCGGACCCGCAGTTCGCGGCGGCCGCCGCGCTCGTCGTCTGGTGGACGACGCACGCACCGGCGGTGCGCGACGCGTTCTGTGACTAGCCCCTGCCGGGGCCAGCGGCTCGAAGGGACGCCGGCCCCGGACGCCCTCCGGTGCGAGCGTTCCCCACTCACCGCGAGGTCACGGCC
>NZ_SMKC01000114.1 GCF_004348315.1 Streptomyces sp. 8K308
GGGTAGGGGCACGGGGGCCGCCGCTTGGTCTGCCGCCAGCCGCCACGCCAGCTTCCGGCCGACCGCGGCGCGCCCCGCCCCGCCGCGCCGCCCCCCGCGTCCGACCACTCGGTGATCGGCCGGCAGGCCAGCAGCGGCAGCCGCAGCCCCTGCCGGGCGGCCCGGTGCAGGCTCGGCCGGAACGCCTCGGCCAGCACCCGGGCGTCGTCCAGGGCGTGGTGCGCGCGGCGCTGCTCGACCCCGAAGTACGCCACCAGCGTCTCCAGCTTGTGGTTGGCGAGCGGCAGCGCGAGCGCCTTGGACAGCGCGATGGTGCAGAGACGCTGCTCCACGGGCGCGGTGCGGCCGGCCCTGGCGTACTCCCTGGCGATCATCGTCCAGTCGAAGACCGCGTTGTGCGCCACGAGCACCCGGCCGGCCAGGCGCTCCGCGAACTCCCCCGCGATGTCGGGAAAGAGCGGCGCGTCCGCCAACACCTCGGCCGTCAACCCGTGGATCCAGGTGGGGCCCGGATCGCGCATCGGGTTGACCGGCGTGTACCAGTGGTCCTCGACGTCACCCTGGGCGGTGAGCCGGTAGACGGCGGCCGACACTATGCGATCGTCCCTGGCGAGCCCCGTGGTCTCCACGTCCACCACGGCGAATCCGGCCGGGTACCCCGTGGGCCACGGCCGGACGGCGGACTGCTGGAGGGGAACGCGGGCCGCGGGTGCGTGGTGGTCTTCGAGCATGGTCATTGAGGATACGGGCCGGCACCGACAGCGCCCGTGCCCCGGAGGGGAGTTGAGGCACCGTCGCGCGCCCCTCCCGCGCCCGTCGCGCGCCGGCCCGGGACCGAGCCCGCGGGGCGTGTCAGAGGGGTGTCGTACGCTGCGAGACATCTGCTCCACAACGTGCTTCAACACGGCGGAGGCTCGCGCATGCTGCTAGACACCTATGGCCGGATCGCCACCGACCTGCGGGTATCCCTCACCGACCGATGCAACCTGCGCTGCACCTACTGCATGCCGGAGGAGGGCCTTTCCTGGCTCGCCAAGCCGGAGTTGCTCACCGACGACGAGATCGTCCGGCTGGTCACGATCGCCGTGACCGAGCTCGGCGTCACCGAGGTCCGCTTCACCGGCGGCGAGCCGCTGTTGCGGCCCGGGCTCGTCTCCATCGTCGAGCGGTGCGCCGCGCTGCGGCCGCGCCCCTCCCTCGCCCTCACCACCAACGGCATAGGCCTGGAGCGCACGGCCGAGGCGCTGCGCGCCGCCGGCCTCAACCGGGTCAACGTCTCGCTCGACACCCTCGACCCCGAGGTCTTCCAGCGACTCACCCGCCGCCGGCGGCACGGGGACGTGCTCCGTGGCCTCGCCGCCGCCAGGGCAGCCGGGCTCGGCCCCATCAAGATCAACGCGGTGCTGATGCCCGGGCTCAACGAACAGGAGGCACCCGAACTGCTGGCCTGGGCCATCGAGGAGGGCTTCGAGCTGAGGTTCATCGAGCAGATGCCGCTCGACGCCCAACACGGCTGGCAGCGCGCCCGGATGGTGACGGCTGGTGACGTCCTGGAGGCGCTGCGCACCCGCTTCACGCTGACCCCGGAAGGCGGCGAGGAGCGCGGCTCAGCACCCGCCGAGCGCTGGCTGGTGGACGGCGGCCCGCACCGGGTGGGCGTCATCGCCTCGGTCACCCGCCCCTTCTGCCGCGCCTGCGACCGCACCCGGCTCACCGCCGACGGTCAGGTCCGCAACTGCCTTTTCGCCAGGGAGGAGTCCGACCTGCGCGGGGCGCTGCGCGCCGGCGCCGACGACGCCGAGCTGGCCGCGCGCTGGCGGGCGGCCATGTGGGGCAAGAAGGCCGGCTCCGGCCTGGACGACCCGGCGGCCTTCGTGCAGCCGGCCCGCCCGATGTCAGCGATCGGCGGCTGAGGCCCGCCGCGCCTCCCACTCGGCCAGCGGCACCACGTCCTTGAGGAACCCCCGCACCGAGAGGAACGTGGACAGGTGCTCGCGGTGACCGTCACAGGCCACCCAGGTCTTGCGGCGCTCGGGCTGGTGCAGCTTCGGATTGTTCCAGGCCAGTACCCACACGGCGGCCTCGCGGCAGCCCTTCGCCGAGCAGACGACGGTCTCGGGGGCCTGGTCGAACATCACGGGATCCATTCATCTCCCCCACAAACCTCACGGGAAGCTCCAGCGAACCGGACACAAAAGAAGGCGACGCCGGGCAGCCACGGGGGGAGCCGCCCGGCGTCGGTCCGTCGCTCCGACGGGGGATACGGAGCGCTCTTGAAGTATGACATGCAATGCCCCGATCGCTGCAGCCGAACGGCCCAATGATCTGAGGATTTCTTCGGCCGGTCCGGACGGGCGCGGGGCGAAGCGTGCGGAATGATCAGCTCCGTTTGTGTACGTCCCCCGCGCCGGGCGGCAGCGATGGCGGAGTGTCCCTGGTGATGAAGGTGGAGGGCAACGAAGGCGCGTTCTCCCGGCCGGCGTTGGCCACCACGACCGCCACGTACGGCAGCACGGCGCCCAGCACCAGCGCGACCACCGCGAGCGGCCGGTTCACGTTCCACAGCACCACCGTCAGCAGCACCGCCACCGTGCGCACCAGCATCGAGATGACATAGCGCCGCTGCCGCGCGAGCACGTCCTCGTGCAGGCCACGCCGGGCCCCTGTGATCCGAAACACCTCGGGGCCCGTGCCGCCACCGCTCTTACCGCTACGCAAACGCATGCTGATCACCGCCGCGTCCTACGCTACGCCTCGCCCGCGCCGCCGTTACCCCAGGACCCGGGCAAGCCTGCGGCCGGCCTTCAGGTAGACGCCCTCGGGCTTCTCCTCAAGAGCCGCGAGCCGCTCGCTCACCACCTCGCCCAGCGGCCGCAGCGCGTCCGCCTCCGCCAGCACGCCCGCGTCCTGCCGCCCACCGGCGAACTCGAGCACGAGCCGCAGCCCGTTCTGCTTGGCCAGCCGCCGGGCCGCGGAGGCGCTCGGCGTGAACCCCAGCACCCCGGTCAGCACCGCCGTCACGACCTCGCCGCCGTGCTCCGCGAGCACCAGCTCCGGCAGCGCCGCCACCTCGGTGAAGCTCTTCTTCGAGAACTGCGCGGCGAACCCGGCCCTGGCGGCCATGGCTGCCTCGACCCCGTGCAGGACCGCGACCACCTCTCCGGCCAGCACCCGCTTGAGGTCCATCGGGTGCAGCGTCCCGTCCGCCAGCCGACCCCTGACCAGGGCCAGCTCCTCGTCCGTCCACTCCGTCCAGGCCCGCAGGTAGGGCTCCATCAGCCGGTCGGGGATCGACATGATCTTGCCGAAGACGTCGTCCGGCGTGGACCGCAGTCCGATGTAGTTCCCCTTGGACTTGGACATCTTGGCCCCGGAGCCGTCCGTGCCCTCGATCAACGGCATGGTGGCGATCATCTGCGGCTCGAGTCCGTAGATCTCCATCACCCGCCGCCCCATCTGCATGTTCAGCAGCTGGTCGACGCCGCCGAGCTCGATCTCCGCGTCGATCTCGGCCGAGTCGATCGCCATCGCCACCGGGTAGATCAACTCCGACATCGAAAGACCGTGCCCGCCCTCCAGGCGGTTGCGGAAGTCCTCCCGCTGCAGCAGCGCCGAGGCCGAGACGTGCGACAGCACCCCGATCAGTTTCGGCAGCGTGATCCCCGCCAGCCACTCGCTGTTGTGCCGGAACCGCACCCGCTCGAAGTCGAAGAACGGCCGCACCTGGTCCCGGTACCCCGCCAGGTTCCGCGCGATGTCCTCGTCACTCAGCGGCGGCCGCTCGTCGGACCGGCCGGTCGGGTCGCCGATCTTGGCCGTGATGTCGCCGATGATCAACGTCACCTCGTGCCCCATCCGCTGGAAGCGGCTCAGCACGATCATCGGCACGGTGTGCCCCAGGTGCACGTCCGCCGCGGTCGGGTCGATCCCCAGCTTGACCCGCAGCCCCCGCCCCGCCGCCCGGTTCTCGGCGATGCGCGCCGCGAGCTTCTCCACGCCCGGCAGCACGTCCACCGCCCGCGACGCGATCAGCCCCGCCTGCTCCTCGGGCGACAGGTCCGACAGGTCCAGATACCGCCGCGACCGGGTCTCCTCCAGCAGCCGCGCAACGGTGGAGTCGGAGGAGAGATCCTGCGCGAACAGCGCGGAAGCGCGCTGCACGGAATCGCCGAGGCGTGTCACGTTTCGGTCCTGACGGTCGTCGATGTCGGATGGTCGGTCGAGCCCATCCTACGAGCCCGCCCTCCGCCGGACCGATCAGTTGTCGAGCCCCTGCGGAGGGCACACCGCGACCGTCACGGAGGTATGCTCTCAGCGCTCAGCGACAGGGCTGAACGACCAGCGAAGTGGACGGAGGTGTCGCCGATGAACGCGGCACGTGTCGGGCGCACCTTCTCGCGCCCTCTGTGATCACCCACTTCCTTCCGCCTGTCGGCTGATTCCTCTTCCCCTCGCGTTCGGCAGGCGCGTCCTGTTCAAGGAGATCGTTGCCATGCGTGACGAGACATTCGCCGAGTGTGCCGAAAAGCAGAAGGACCCAGCCGCAAATCGCGAAACCGTCGCGTCGCGTGCTGGCACAGTGAGTCCGGGATCCGATATCGGTGAACGCTCCACCCCGCGTTCCCTCGTGCGTCTGTGGCCGTACGTGCGGCTCGTACGCCTGCGCCTGCTCTTCGCCTCCCTGCTGGCGACCACCGCCTCGTGCCTCGGGCTCAGCATGCCGCTGGTGCTGAAGTGGATGGCGGACGGCCCACTGACAGGCGGTGATCCGTCCGGTGTGTGGTGGGGCGGTCTGGCGCTGTTGCTGCTGGGGGTCGCCGAGGCGGCCATCTTCGGTGTGCGGCGCCGGTTGGTCGCGCGGCCACTGGCCGAGGTCGAGGCGTCGATGCGGGAGGCGCTGTACCACCACCTGCAACGGCTGCCGATCTCCTTCCACGACCGGTGGTCGTCAGGCCAATTCCTCTCCCGCGCCACCTCAGATCTCGGCGTGATTCACGCCTTCCTGGCGCTCCCCCTGACGTTTCTCGTGGTCAACGCCACGACGATCCTCGTCGGCTGCCTCGTCCTGCTGTCCCAGCGGTGGACCCTGGGACTGCTGTTGCTGGCACCGGCCGTGCCGCTGATGGTGGCGAGCTCGCTCTTCGAGGCCCGTTACGCCCGCGCCTCGCGCCAGGCCCAGGACCACGGCGGCAATCTGACGACGGTCATCGAGGAATCCGTCATGGGCATCCGCGTCATCAAGGGCTTCGGCCGGCACGAGAGCCAGGCGCACGCGTTCTGGGACCTGGCCCGCCGGGTCCGCGGCGCCGAGCTTCACAAGGCTCGCCTGCTGGCCGGCGTGTCAGCCCTGTTCGTGGCGCTGCCGGAGATCGCGGTCGGGGCGACGCTTGTGGTGGGGGCCCATCAGGTGGCCGACGGGACGCTGTCGCCGGGCACCTTGCTGGCGTTCCTGGCGACGGCCCTGGTCCTGCGGCCGGTGGTGGAGTCGACGGGCTCGTTGCTCGCCCTGAGCCACGAGGCGGCGACCGCCGCCGACCGCTACCTCGACGCCATGGCCCTACCCGGGCTGCCCGAACCCGAGCCCACCCACACCCGGCGGCCGACGACCGAACCGGGACCTGCTCAACTCGCCTTCGAGAAGGTGGAGTTCCGTTACCCCGACGCTCCGCCCGACGCTCCTGCCATCCTGCGCGGCGTCGACCTGCACATCGCTCCCGGAGAGACCCTGGCCCTGGTCGGGGCGACCGGCAGTGGCAAGACGACTCTCACCAGCCTGGTGCCGCGGCTGTACGAGCCGACCGGAGGACGGATCACCATCGACGGCCAGGACATCGCCGACATGCCGCGAGCCGAACTGCGCGGCCGCGTCGCCGTCGCCTTCGAGGACCCGGCGCTCTTCTCCGCGACGATCGCCGAGAACGTGGCCATGGGCGCGGAGACCGTCACCGAGGCGGATGCCGCGCGGGCCCTCCGGGTGGCGCAGGCCGACAGCTTCGTCCGCCTCCTTCCCGACGGGCCGGGCACGATGGTGGGCGAGCAGGGGCTGACCCTCTCCGGCGGTCAGCGCCAACGACTCGCCCTGGCCCGCGCCGTCGTCGGCCGGCCACGCCTGCTCGTCCTGGACGATCCCCTGTCGGCCCTGGACATCCACACCGAGGCCGCGGTCGAGGCGGCGCTGCGTGAGGTGCTCGGCACGACGACGGCACTCATCGTCGCCCACCGCCCCTCGACCGTGCTCCTCGCCGACCGGGTCGCCCTGCTCTCACAGGGCCGGATCACCGCCGTCGGCACGCACCATGAGCTGCTGAAGACGAACGCCGAATACGCCCGGCTCATGTCCGCACCCCGGCCCCTGACGACGCCGACGGGCCACCGCGAGCAGAGTGGGAGGACATCATGACCCCCTCGGCAACGAGCCCTCGGGCGGCTCGGGCTGCCACGGATCCCTTCGCCCACGACGTCCTCCCCGCACCCGCGGGCGCCTCACGGGCACTGCTGGGGTCCCTGCTGCGCCCACACCGACGCCGCATCGCGGTGACCTGCCTCGTGCTGATCCTGCAGCGGGGGATCTCGCAGCTGAGCCCGCTGCTCATCGCGTACACGATCGACCAGGCGGTCCCGGCCCTGCGGGAGAACGATCGCGGCCCGATCCTGGCCGTCTGCCTGGGCTACCTGCTGGTCGTGGCGGGCGCAGGGGCGTTGCAGTACGGCTACGTCCGCCTCTCGGCACGCGTGGGCCAGGACGTGATCCTCGACCTCCTCGGGCGCGTTTTCCGCCACTCCCAGGCCCTGAGCGTCGACTTCCACGAGCGGTACACCTCCGGCCGGCTCACCTCACGAGCCACCAGCGACGTCGGAGCACTCCGCGCCCTGCTCACCAGGGGTCTGGAGGACATCGTCAGCGCCGCGCTGACAACGGTCTACATCACCGGCCTCCTGCTGTACCTCGACTGGCAACTGGGCCTGGCTGCGGTGGCCGTGGGAGCGCCGCTGTACCTGACCGTCCGGACCTTCCGCCGCCGCGCCACGCGCGTCTACCGCGCACGGTCAAGCGCGATGGCCGCGGTCACCAGGAAGTTCACCGAGACCTTCCACACCATCCGCGCGGTGCGGACCTTCCGGCTGGAAGGGCCCAACGACGAGTCGTTCCGGCGGATCAACCGCCACCACGCGCACCTCAACGGTGACGCCGCCCTGGAGATGGGCCGGTACGTGACATCGTCCCGACTCGTCGCCAACGCCGGCATCGCCCTCCTCGTCATGTGGGGCGCCCAGCGAGTCGCCTCCCACAGCCTGGAACTCGGCGTCTTCACCGCCGCGGTCCTCTACCTGCGCCGGCTGTACGACGACCCACTCAAACTGGGAGGCGTCCTGGACACCTACCAGTCAGCGGCCGCCTCCCTGGAAGAGATCGCAGCCCTCCTGGCCCAGCGGCCCTCCGTCCCCGAACCCGGCGCCCCCCGACAGCTACCGGCGAACACCCCCGGCCGCCGCGGCCGTCAGGTCGTCTTCGAGAACGTGTCCTTCAGGTACCGCACCGGCGGCGACGTCCTGCCCCGCTTCGACCTCTCCCTCACCGCCGGGCAGACCGTGGCCGTCGTCGGAGCGACCGGCGCCGGCAAATCAACGCTGGCCAAGCTGCTGGCCCGATTCCACGACCCCTCGCACGGCCGCGTCCTCCTCGACGGCGTGGACCTGCGGCACCTGGCCACGGCCGAGCTGCGGCGCGACGTGGTGATGGTGACGCAAGACGCCTTCGTCTTCTCCGGCACCATCGCCGAGAACATCGCCGTCGGGCGCCCCGCAGCCGACCGGCAGGACATCGAGCGGGTGGCCAGGGCGATCGGCGCGCACGACTTCATCAGCGCGCTGCCGGACGGCTACGACACGGACGTCCGCACCCGCGGCACCCTCATCTCCGCCGGGCAACGGCAACTGGTGGCACTCGCCCGTGCCCTCCTCGCCGATCCGACCGTGGTGATCCTCGACGAGGCCACGTCCTCGCTCGACATCCCCGGCGAGAGGCTCGTCCAACACGCCATGAGCACGGTGCTGGAAGGCCGCACAGCCCTGGTCATCGCACACCGCCTCTCCACGGTCCGCATCGCCGACCGGGTGCTGGTGATGGCCGACGGGCGCATCGTCGAAGACGGCACGCCCAGCGAACTCATCGAACGGCGAGGGAGGTTCGCGGACCTGCACACCGCGTGGCAGGACAGCCTGAGGTGAACGACCCGTCCCTACCCGGGACGGGTCAGACCCGATCGCTCTGCTGGTCGCCGAGTTGGCCACCAACGCGTCCACCACGGCAACGCCTCTGACCGCGCCATCTCCGCTCCGTGCCGCTGTCCGCTCGGGGCCTGGCGCGAGTCCGGTGGGCCCGGCGGCCGTAGCCGAGGGCGTCAGAACTCGCCGCGTGGGCTTTCGCCTTCCGGGGTGCTGAAGCAGGCTGAGACGAGATCGACCGTAAGCATGGGCTCGTAATCTTCTGTGCCTGCGACGAGCTCGACATTCACCGCGTACGCAAGGCTCGTGTTCTCGAAGAGAATTCGCGGGGTTCTCGCGGCATTGTTCAGTTCACCTTCCTCAACGATCACCCATCCATGCTCAAGGAGTGCGCCACGAAGCCTGTCCATACCTTGTTCCAGATCGGCCGATGGCACTCCATAGACGGACCATGCGTGACGGATCTTGTACAGACGCTCCCTCTCGGGATCCTCCGCGCAGACTGACACACCAGGTCCAGGCTCGGACACCTGCGCCTGGATCCCAGTGAAGTCGAGCATGTCGCTGGATAGCCGGCGTGCCTCCGCGCGAGCGTCATCGACCGGCTTCACCGTGGTCTCGTCACTCGGTTCGCTGTCACTGTTCGACCGATCCGGCACGTCGGAGCAACCTCCAATGAGTAGGCCTAGGAACAGCGCCACGATGCTCGCCACCCTGGTGGTTCGTGAGCTTTTCACTTCGCCTCTCCCGCAGCCAGCTCGACCTGATCATATCGACCGAGAACTACCCAGGCTTGGTTCTTCAAACTGGTCGAATCTTTTCCATTATCCTCCTCGACATCCCAGTAACCGCTGTGATCATCGGAGTCAGTTGCCATGATGTTCGCGCCGAAGCTCTCCATCGATGGTGCGCTCGGGCTGAGATCGATAGTCGCGCTGGGAACGCCCGATTGGCTGAAGTGGATGTCGACGGGGTCCCAACCGTGGATGAGCGCGGCCAGCGGAACCGGGTCATGGAGGACACCGGCGGCCATGGACCAGACGTGGTCGCTTCCTACGCCCAGTTCCTCTGCCCGCTCCACCAGCATGCCGGGGCTGCCCGCCACAATGACTTCATCCACTCTGAGCGGGCGTTCGAGAGCCGCTGCCCCGATGACGGTGCTGCCATAACTGTGGCCCACCAGTGTGGTGTGGCCCGCGTCGCCGTCCTGACGTGCGGCGTGAAGACCGTCCACGAAGGAGTTGAGCGCTGGCGCGGCCTCGTCGGCGTAGCTACGTGACGCCGCGTCGGGGACGATCGTGTCGGGCGCGTCGTAGCCGAGCCAGGTGATGGTGGAGACGTCCGCTCCCTGCGCCCGTTCGTCGGTTGCCCGCCAGAGGTCCGTCATCCGAGCGATGTCGCCCTCGATTCCGGGCAGGTCGGCGCTGGTGCCCGGGACGTAGACCGCTGTGTGCTGCGCCGTGTCCGGGTTGCCGTTGGCGATGATGGCGCGGCCGTCTGCTTCGGTGCCGAAGCCGAGCAGGTAGGCCTCGGGAAGTCCGTCGATCCCGGTCTGGTCGAAACGGTTCTGGATGCTTCGCATGCCGCCCAACACGGCTTCCAGTCGTTCTCGCTCCGCGTTCCACGCGGGCCACTCGGGGGAGCGGATCTCGCCATCCGCCAGCACGCCTCTGCGGTGAACGCCTGTGGCATCGACCTGCGTCGGCTCACTCGCCAGGTGCTGGGCCAGCTCGTCGCTGATCCGCGCGTATTCCATTTCCAGCAGGCCGCGGTTCGCCGTGTCGCGGATGCCGGCCGGGAGGCCGTCCAAGGCGCCGATGTGTTCCGGGAAGAGCGCGAGCAGGGCGTCGCGTTCGCGTGGTTCGAGCCCGGCCCACCAGTCGCGGTTCTCGGTCGGCGTCTGGCCGTCCGGGATGCGGGAGTCGTCCAGCACATCGTCCATCGCCCCGGTGACGGCCGCCGTGTCGACGGCGGCGTCGGCCCACATCGCACGGGTGACGTTCAAGCGGTCAGTGGTCTCCAGTTCGGCCAGCGTTCGGGCGTACTCCGCGTCCACCGCGTTGGCTTCCGCCAGGATGTCGGCGATCCGGCTGGCGAGGCGTTGCGCCTCCGCCTGATGCGGGTTGGCGTAGGCGTCCAGGGACGGGTGCGCGAGTGTGGTGGCGGTTGCTGTGCCGCCGGAGGCGGTGCCGGTGTCACGTTCGACCGCCGGATAGGTGACGCTACCGTCGTCGCCGACCTGGTAGCCGTACTCGGCGGCCTCGTCCAGGATGGCGCGGAGGCGGCGCTGTGCCTCGCCGAGCTCCTGGGTGAGCCCGTTGAGCGCCGTTTCGACCAGGCCGCACTCGACGCGGGTGTATTCGAAGTTGTCGGCGAGCTGGGTGAGTTGGTGACGACCGCGGTGGCTGCCTCGCCCTCTTGGGCATTGGCGCGGACGGCCGCCAGCATCTGGCGGTCGACCAGCTCCCAGGCGTCGCGGGCCGTGCGGCTGGCGAGACCCCAGTGGCTGGCCTGGACCGGTAGCCGTGCGAGGTGGAGGTCGCGTAGCAGCGGGAGGGTGATCAGCGGGCCCCCTCCTGCTGGGGCTGGGTCCAGTCGGGGAGCTGGGTGGCGCGTTCCATGGACTGCCGGGCGTCCTCCTCCGTGGCGTCGAAGTCGGCGGCGGCGCTGGTGAGGCCGGCCGCCAAGCCGTCGCAACGTCGCTGTACCGCCGTTAGCCGTTCTGCCCAGCTGTCCCGCACCCGCCGCAGCGCGGTGGCGGAGGCGAGTCCGTCAAGCGCGCGCAGCGGGTCGTCGGCTTCGGCACGGAGGGTGCGCAGGTGGTGTCCAGCCGGTCGACGAGTGTGGTGGCTTGGACGGCGAGCTCGCGCAGCAGCGCCGGATCGACGCGGAGATCGGCGCCGGTCTCACTGGGGCCCAACGGATGTTCCTCCCCCTCCCAGAGCTGAACCGACGATGACGGTAGCAGCAGCGGTGGTGGTGTCGCCTGAGTACGAATACTCAGGTGTGACACGCGGTTGCCTGGTGTAGTTGGGGATTAACTAAGCTGGGTGGGCTTGTGCCTGAGGGTGTGGAGGGGGCGGTGGCGTGGCGGACTTCGAGGGCTACACGCACGAGCAGCTGGCACGGCTGTTGGCGGGGGCGGATCCTGAGCAGCTGACCACGCGGGCGGACGTGCTGCTCGCGATGGCGACGGCGCTGAACGGTGCCGACAAAGAGATCTTCGTCCGCATGAGCAAGGTGGAGTGGCAGGGCGAGGGTGCTGAGGCGTTCCGTGCCTGGGGTCGGCATCTGGTGCAGGAGTCGGTGGTGCTGGCCGACTACGCGCGGACGGTGGGCAACGCGATGCAGGACGCCGGCCAGGCGCTGATCGAGGCACGGGCCGCGATGCCGCCGGTCGCGGAGCGGCCGGTACCGCTGACCGACGAGGCGTTGCCGACGCTTGCTGAGGAGATGGAGCGGCAGGAAGCCATCCGGGTGTTGGAGCGGCTGTCGGGCAGCTACCGGGCGGCGGCCGACGACATGGCGGCGGCCCAGGAGCCACAGTTCCGGCCCATAGAGGGGTTCTCCAGAATCGAGGAGGGGAATCGGCCCGGGGTATCCGAGGGAACCTATGGGCCCGCGCGGCCGGAGGCGTCGGTGGGGCGGGCCTCCAGCGGCGAGACGACGTCGGTCCCATGGGAAGGGAGCGGTACGGGTGGCCCCTCGACGGCGCCAGTACTGCGTGAGAGCTCTGTCGTCTACGATCGGCCGGCGGGTGTGGTTCCGCCCTCACCAGCTGTAACTGAGAGCGACATCGGTACTTCGCTGGACTCGATGGGGCCAGCCGTGGAGCGGTCGCTCCCTGCGGCTGAGCCTGCGCCGGCCCCTGGAGAGAGCCGGCCAGTGGGGGGTGGCACCGTCACGCCTGACCGGGTGCCACCACCCTCGACGATGGGGCCGCTTCAGCGACCCGGGCTCTTCGGCACGCCGCCACAAGCGCCGCAGCCCGCCCCCTCGGGGCGGTCGCCTGTCGGAGGCGGTGGACCGGGGCAGGGGGGAACGCCTCGGCCCCCTCTGACGCCTGCATCGGAGGGGTATGCGGCAGGGCGTTCAGGCGGAGGTGGCGGTGGGCAGGGACCGGTTGCTGGCCGTCCGCCCCTGTACGGCGGTGCGGGTCCGTGGGGGAACCCCGCCGGCCGGGGGCGGATCATCGGCGGTACGCCTCGGCCCCCTCAAAGCGCTGGGCGTGGCCTTCCGCCGAGCTCGGCAGTGGGGGCAGGAACCTCGTTCGCTTATCGGGATCCGACCACTGGGTTGGTTCATGGTCCTGGTGGTGTTCCCGTCATGAAGCGCCCGGGAGAGCCGAGTGGTCCGCTGGTGCCGCCGCCTGGCCGCGATGGGCCGGGCAATGGTGGCCGCTCGCCTCGGTCGAGGCGAAGGCGTCGGAAGGAGTCGGACGGCAGGCGTGGCGATGCACAGGGCAAGGACGGTTGAACAGATGTCGCAGACCAACCGTTCCTCGCTGCGACGGCTTCGGTGGCTGTGTGTCGGGGCGCTTGCCACGAGCCTGTGCTTTCAGGGGGGCATGGTCCCGCAGGCGCTGGCCGACGATGAGACAGGCACCTGGCACCTGGACGCCCTACGAGCCGAGGAGATCTGGCAGCACACCCAGGGCGCGGGCATCACCGTCGCGGTCATCGACAGCGGAGTCGATGACTCGGTTCCCGAGCTGCGAGGGCGAGTCCTGGAAGGCACTGACCTTAGCCCCGACCCCGTGGGGGCTCACGTCGATGCCAATGGCCACGGTACGACCATGGCATCGCTCATCGCCGGCGCCGAGGGCGGCACTCGCGGCCTCGCACCGGAGGCCACCATCCTCCCCATCCGAGTTCAGGAGGGGATCGAGGGGACGCTATCTGACGAGTTCGACTTCGGCATCGAGGAGCGGTTGGGCGAGGCCATCGCCTACGCGGTCGAGGCAGGTGCCCAGATTATCAACATATCCATGAGTAAGTCGGAGTTGGGGATTGAGATCGAGGTCTTGGACGAGGCGCTTGCGGAGGCCGCGCGGCAGGACGTGCTGATCTTTGCGGGTGCCGGTAACGATGGTGAGGAGGGAGGCCCTATTGGACTTCCCGCCACTCGTGAGGGGGTGGTGGCGGTCGCGGCGGTTGATCCGGATGGCGGGCGCGCCGCGTACTCGTCCGCCGGCCCGCAGGTGGTGCTCGCCGCGCCGGGCACCGACTTGTCCCAGCGGTGTGTGATCGGAAGTGCCGAGATGTGCCTTGGGCGAGGTACGAGCCACGCCACCGCCCTCGCCTCCGCCTCCGCGGCCCTCATCTGGTCGGCGCATCCGGACTGGACGAAGAACCAGGTGCTGCGCGCCATGATCGAGACCGCCGACAGTAATGGTCAGCGGGACGAGTACGTGGGGTACGGGATGATCGACCCGGCCCGCGTGATCGTGGATGGGGAGGGCGATCCGGGAGAGCCGGACGTGAACCCGTTGTTCGAGGAGTATGAGGCGTCGCTCACCCCGCCCGTGTCGCCGGAGCCGGAGGTCGAGGAGCCCGAGGTCCCGCCCCGGGAGGCCGAGGAGGGGCCGGCCGTGGCCGTCGAAGACGAGGACGGTGGTGGCTGGCTCGTCGCCGCCGGTGGCGGCCTGGCCGTCGTGGTCGTGGGCGTCGTCGGGTGGGCCGTGTGGCGGAGCCGGCGGCGGCAGCGGTTGGGGACGGTGTATGCCGGGACCGCGCCGCCGCCGGAAGAGGGTGTCAGACGCCGGGGCTGACGGAGCTCATGTTGAACTCCGGGATCCGCAGCGCCGGCATCGCCGTGCGGGGGAAGTACTCGCCCCACTCGCGTGACCGGCACACCTCCGTCGAGCCGGCCGCCGTGGCGCGAGCCAGCAGGTCGACGGGGGACTCGTTGAAGCGGAAGTTTGTCACCACGCCCGTCACCTCGCCGTTCTCGACGAGGTAGACGCCGTCCCGGGTCAGGCCGGTCAGGAGCAGCGTCTTGGGGTCGACGGTGCGGATGTACCACAGCGAGGTGACCAGCAGGGCCCGCTCGGTCGAGGCGACCAGGTCGTCGATCGAGCCGGTGCCGCCCGCGTCGAGCAGCAGGTTGTCGACCAGCGGCGCCACCGGCAGGTCGGTGAGGCCGGCGGTGAAGCGGCTGGTGGGGAGCTGGTTGAGGACGCCGTCCCGCAGCCAGTCGGCGCGGGCCACCGGCAGGCCGTTGTCGAAGACGGAGGTCGCGGGGGAGAAGCCGCCGCCCGAGGAGTGGGCGATGGCGAAGGGGGCGGTCGTGAGGCCCGGGGCCGTCGGGTCGCTGTAGAGGGTGACCGGCAGCTGGGCGAGCCGCTCGCCGACGCGCGTGCCGCCGCCGGCCTTGCTGAAGACCGTGCGGCCCTCGTGCGCGTCGCGCGCGTCCGACATCCAGTGCTGGTAGATCAGCAGGTCGGCCACCGAACTCGGCGGCAGCAGCGTCTCGTAACGGCCGGCCGGCAGCTCGACGCGGCGCTCGGCCCAGGCCAGGCGGCGGGTGAGGCCGGCGTCGAGGGCCGCGGGGTCCACGTCGGTGAAGTCGTGGGTGGGCACTGTGACGAAGGACGAGCGGGAGCCGTCGGCGGACTTGGCGTTGAGTTCGGCGTGGCCGGCCGGCTGGTCGTGGCGCAGCCGAAGACCGGTCGAGGTGCCCAGATACGTGGAGACGACCTCGTGTTGGGCGAAGCCGAAGAGCCGGCGGCCCTCGGCGGCGGCCCGCGCGAACGTCTCGCCGAGCGCCGGCGCGAAGGCGGCGAACACCTCGGGGGAGGTCTCGGCCGGCGGCTCGGTGAAGCCGGGCGCTGCGGGCACACCGGTGACCAGCGGCTGCGCGTCCTCGGCCGAGGGCGACTGGCGGGCGGCCTCCTCGGCGGCCCGCACCAACGGCTCCAACTCGTCGTCGGTGACGGCGGTGCGGGAGACCACGCCGGCGGAGGTGCCCTGCGCGCCGTCGATCGTGGCGATGACGGTCAGCCGTCGGCCGCGCGTCACGCCGTTGGTGGTCAACGCGTTGCCGGCCCAACGGAGGTTGGCCGACGACACCTCGTCGGCGATCACCACCGTGCCGTCCGCCCGCGAGAGCTCGAGGGCGCGCTCGACGATCTCGTGCGGTCTGCTGGTGCTCATCGGCCGGACTCCTGGGTGGTGTTGAGGATGTTGATCTGTCGGAAGAGCGCGGACGGGCAGCCGTGCGAGACGGCCGCGGCCTGGCCCGGCTGGGCCTTGCCGCACATGAACGTGCCGCCGAGCACATACGTCTGGGGGCCGCCGACGGCCTCCATCGCGCCCCAGAAGTCGGTGGTGGTGGCCTGGTAGGCGACGTCCCGCAACTGGCCAGCGAGGCGGCCGTTCTCGATCCGGTAGAAACGCTGTCCGGTGAACTGGAAGTTGTAGCGCTGCATGTCGATCGACCAGGAGCCGTCGCCGACGACGTAGATGCCGCGCTCGACGCCGGAGATGAGCCCGGCCGTGTCGGGCCCCTCGGGCGCCGGCTGGAGCGAGACGTTGGCCATCCGCTGGAGCGGCACGTGCGAGGGGGAGTCGGCGAACGCGCAGCCGTTGGACCGCTCGAACCCCTTCAGCCTGGCAATCCTGCGGTCCATCTGGTAGCCGACGAGCGTGCCGTCCTTCACGATGTCCCAGGACTGGGTCTGCACGCCGTCGTCGTCGTAGCCTGTGGTGGCCAGGCCGTGCTCGACGGTGCGGTCGCCCGTCACGTTCATGATCGGCGAGCCGTACGTCAACGTGCCCAGCTTGTCGAAGGTGGCGAACGAGGTGCCCGCGAAGGCCGCCTCGTAGCCCAACGCCCGGTCGAGCTCGGTGGCGTGGCCGATCGACTCGTGGATGGTCAGGAACAGGTTGGACGGGTCGATGACCAGGTCGTACGCGCCGGGCTCGACCGAGGGCGCGGCCATCTTCTCGGCCAACAGGCTGGGGATCTCGGCGAGTTCGGCGTCCCAGTCCCAGCCGGTGCCGGTCAGGTACTCCCAGCCGCGGCCGGCCGGCGGGGCCAGCGTCCGCATGGTGTCGAACCGGCCGCTACCCGCGTCAACCGAGGTCGCGGTCAGCTCGGGCAGCACCCGAACCCGCTGCTGGGTGGTGACGGTGCCGGCGGTGTCCGCGTAGAACTTGTTCTCCTGAACGGCCCACAGCCGGGCGTCCACGTGCGTCACGCCGTCGCCGGCCAGCAGCCGCTCGCTCCACTCGGCGAGCAGCCCGGTCTTCTCAGCGTCCGGGATGTCGAAGGGGTTGATCTCGTAGGACGAGACCCATGTCCGCTCGCCGTGCGAGGGCTCGGGCGCGAGCTCGACGCGCTCATCCGAGCCGGCCGCCGCGATGATCTTGGCGGAGAGCTTGGCCATCTCCACCGCCTGCGCGGCGACCCGGGCGGCGCCGTCCATCGTCAGGTCGACCCCGGACGCGAAGCCCCAACTCCCGCCGTGCACCACGCGCACCGCGTACCCGGTGTCGATGGTGTCCTCGGAACCGGCGGGCCTGCCGTTCCGCAGCAGCCAGTTGGCGCTGCGCACCCGCTCGAATCGGAAGTCGGCGTGCTCGGCCCCCAGCGCCCGCGCCCTGGCCAGTGCCGCGTCGGCCAACTGGCGCAGGGGGAGCGCGAGGAAGGATTCGTCGATGGATCTTGGCACGATCTCTCCTGTTCGTCGGCTCACCGGCCGCCACGTGCCGCCGCCGCGCCCGGTGTGGAGGGGGTGTCGCCCCCGGCACCGATCATGCCTGGTGACGGGCCCGGTGCCCAGGGGGTGTAGCCCGTGGTCAGGCGTGGTGCCGGGCCGAGAACGGCTGTAGACATCCCACAGCGAGGTCGCCGGGTGCCTGTCGTGGCCCGCTCCTCGAACCCGCCGGGTGGGGCACTAGGTTTGTACAGAGCACACGACTGAGAAAGAGGTGATCCCTTGAGCCGCTCGGTACTGGTCACCGGAGGCAATCGCGGGATTGGCCTGGCCATCGCCCACGCCTTCGCCGAAGCCGGCGACAAGGTCGCCATCACGTACCGCTCTGGGGAGCCCCCGCAGGAGCTCATCGAGCTCGGGTGCCTGCCGGTCAGGTGCGACATCACCGAATCCGAACAGGTGGAGCAGGCATACAAAGAGATCGAGGAGAAGCACGGCAAGGTCGAGGTCCTGGTCGCCAACGCCGGCATCACCCGTGACCAGTTGCTGCTGCGGATGTCCGACGAGGACTTCACCGCCGTCCTCGACACCAACCTGACGGGCACCTTCCGGGTCGCCAAGCGCGCCGCTCGTGGCATGCTGCGCGCCAAGTCGGGGCGGATCGTGCTGATCTCCTCGGTGGTCGGCCTGATGGGCGCGGCCGGGCAGGCCAACTACGGCGCCTCCAAGGCTGGCCTGATTGGCTTCGCCCGCTCCCTGGCGCGCGAGCTCGGCTCCCGTGGCATCACCTGCAACGTCGTCTCGCCCGGCTGGGTGGACACCGACATGGCGAGGGCGGTGAGCGAGGAGCGGCGCGCCGAGGTGATGGCCAACGTGCCGCTCGGGCGCTACGCGCAGCCGGAGGAAGTGGCCGGCGTCGTCCGCTTCCTGACCTCGGACACCGCCGCGTACATCACTGGAGCCGTCATCCCGGTTGACGGCGGATTGGGCATGGGTCACTGACATGAGTGGACTTCTCGCGGGCAAGCGAGTGCTGGTCACCGGTGTTCTCACCGAGTCGTCGATCGCCTTCCACGCCGCGAAGCTGGCGCAGGAGGAGGGCGCCGAGGTGGTGCTCACCGGCTTCGGGCGGCTGAGCCTGGTGGAGCGGATCGCCAAGCGGCTCCCCAAGCCGGCGCCGGTGATCGAACTCGACGTGCAGAACCGCGACCACCTGGCCGGCCTCGCCGACGCGGTCGCCGGGCACCTGGGTGAGGGCATCGGCCTGGACGGCGTGGTGCACTCCATCGCCTTCGCGCCGCAGGACGCGTTGGGCGGCAACTTCCTCAACACAGAGTGGGAGTCGGTCGCGACGGCGGTCGAGGTGTCCGCGTACTCGCTGAAGTCGCTGACCATGGCGCTGCTGCCGCTGCTCGAGCAGCGGGGCGGCTCGGTCGTCGGCATGGACTTCGACGCGCAGGTGGCCTGGCCGAAGTACGACTGGATGGGCGTCTCGAAGGCGGCGCTCGAGGCGACGTCGCGGTACCTGGCGCGTGACCTGGGCGGGAAGAACGTCCGCGTCAACCTGGTCTCGGCCGGGCCGATCAAGTCGATGGCGGCGAAGTCGATCCCGGGCTTCGAGGAGTTGGCCGACGTGTGGAACAACCGGGCGCCGATCGGCTGGGACCTGTCCGACCCGGAGCCGGCGGCGCGGGGCGTGGTGGCGCTGCTCTCCGACTGGTTCCCGAAGACGACGGGTGAGATCGTCCATGTGGACGGCGGCGTCCACATGATGGGCGCGTAGCCGCTTCCCGCTGGGGGCGGCCGGGCGTCTCCCCCCCCACCC
>NZ_SMKC01000115.1 GCF_004348315.1 Streptomyces sp. 8K308
CCCCCGCCCCCACCACGCCGGAACCAGAACCGGAACCAGAACCGGACCTGGGACCGGAACCGAGTGTCGATCCCGAGATCCGGGAGGTGCCCGTCGAGCAGTGGGAGGAGATGGTCGCGGTCGGCATGTGGCGCGAGGGCTGCCCCGCCACCCGCGAGGACCTGCGCCGGGTGGAGATCAACCACTACGACTTCGAGGGCGGGATCGCCCGCGGTGTCCTCGTCGTCAACGCCGACGTCGCGGAGAGCGTCGTCCGCGTCTTCACCCGGCTCTTCGAGGAGCGCTTCCCCATCCGCCGGATGCGGCCGGTCGAGGAGTACGAGGGCGACAACAACGCCAGCCTGGCCGACGACAACACCGCCGCCTACAACTGCCGCCGCCCCGACCAGATCAACGCCCCCGAGGCCGACTCCCCGCACGCCAACGGGCGCGCCATCGACATCAACCCGCTGGAGAACCCCTGGATGGACCTGCGCTGCGACTGCTGGTCCCCCAGCGCCGAGTTCGCGGAACGGACGGCGGGCCGGGGGAAGGTCCTCGAAGGCGGGCCCGTCTGGCGGGCCTTCACCGACGAGGGCTGGATCTGGCAGAACATCGACGTGCCCGACTACATGCACTTCGACACCGGATACCCCTCGCGGCCCTTCGCGGGGGACGGCGGGCGCGAGACCCCCTAGGGACGAGGGCCAGGGGCGCCGCCGCCGGCCGGACGTCTCGTCGCGGGAAAACCGATTGCCGTCGCGGCGGGCCGCGGACACGATGCACCGCATGGCTTCCACCCTTTCAGGCGACGGGCGCGCGGGCATCGACGCGGCGCTGGTCAGGCGGCTGATCGCCGCCCAGTTCCCGCAGTGGAGCGACCTGCCGGTGACGCCGGTCGAGGTCGACGGCTGGGACAACCGGACCTACCGACTCGGCGAGGACATGACCGTGCGCCTGCCCACGGCCGCCGGCTACGCCCCCGCCGTCGCCAAGGAGAACCGATGGCTGCCCGTGCTCGCGCCGCGGCTGCCCGTCCCCGTGCCCCCCATCGTGGCGCGAGGAGCGCCGGGCGAAGGCTATCCGTTCGACTGGTCGATCCGTCGTTGGCTGGAAGGCGAGGTCGCCCGCCCAGAACGCATCGACGACATGCGGGACTTCGCGGTGTCGGTGGCCGAGTTCATCCTCGCGCTGCAGCGCGTCGACGCCTCGGACGGGCCGGCGGCGGGGGCGCACAGCTTCTACCGCGGCGCGCCGCTGGCCCACTACGACGACGACACCCGGCGCGCCCTCTCGGCGCTCGCGGGCCGGGTCGACGTCGACCGGGCCGCCGCCGTGTGGGCGGCGGCCCTGAGGGCGAGCTGGCGGGGGCGCCCGGTGTGGTTCCACGGCGACATCGCCGCCAACAACCTCCTGATCAGGGACGGCGGGCTGGCCGCCGTCATCGACTTCGGCACCTCCGGCGTCGGCGACCCGGCCTGTGACCTGGTCATCTCCTGGACGATGCTGTCCGGGGAGAGCCGGGACGTCTTCCGCCGCACCGTGCGCCAGGACGAACCGACGTGGGCGCGGGCCCGCGGCTGGGCCCTGTGGAAGGCCCTCATCATGCTGGCCCAGCACATCGACACCGCCCCGGACGAGGCCGCCGCCCACCGCCATGTCCTCGACCAGGTCCTGGACGACCACGACCGGTTCGGCTGACGGGGACGGAACGCCCCGAGGCGGGCACTCCGCGGTGTCGGGGCCGCCTCGGGCCGGTCCCCGACCGGGTTCACTCGGGCGCGGGGTAACAGGCGTCGCGCACCATGCCGGCCGCCTCGTACCAGGCGTCGAGGTACCCGTCCAGGGGCTCGTCGCGGGGTATCGCGGCCGCCATCTCGGCGGTGGCGGAAGCCTCCGCCTGGATCGCGGACCGGACCGCCGGGTCGGTGGCCAGGGCGGCCGCCGCCTCCAGGTCCGCGCCGAGCTGGCTCGTCGCGGCCGCCCACACCTCGTCGTGCCCCGGTTGGTGAGCGGTGCGTCTGACATCCGCTCGAGGTAAGCAGAGTGCGCGTCGCCCCGCTCTTCGCACCCCGGCGGATACGAGAGGACGGACGTGTCCCCGGTCGGATCCCCCGTCAGCTCCTCCGGGAGAAAGAACGTGAACGTCGGGGTCGGCAGCGCCGGCAGCGAGTCGTCGAAGGCCACGTCCTCCGCGGCCGACGGTTCGTCCCGGTTGGCGACAGAGCTGATGGCGAAGCCCAGGCCGACGAAAACCGCGCAGGCGGCGGCCACGGAGGCGATGGTCACGGCGGCGGCGCTCACACCCGCGCCGCTCGCCGCGGTTCCCGCGCCACCGGTGGTGGCGGCCCCGGAGGCCTGCGCGGAGACGGCGTCCGCGCCGCCGGGTGGCGGCAGCGTGCCGCCGGACGCCCCACCGTCGCCTCCGGCCGGCGGTACGCTACCGCCCTGCCGACGCCGGGAAACCGTCCTGCGACGGTTTTCCCCGCTCCTTGGCCGGTTCGCGTCCCCGCCAGGTGGGACGAGGGCCGCGCGAGGCGGGTCCCGGCGTCGGGCCGTCGGTGGCCTACCCCGCGTAGCGGATGTTTGGTCGGGGAGGCTGGGCCATGCCGGCGCCCAGGTAGTAGTCGGGGTGGTGGGACTGCATGTAGCCCTTGAAGGTCATGGCGTTGCGGTAGGCGGGGTTGTGCGCCAGCGTGTAGAGCCTGGTGCCGCTCGGCTGGTTCGTGGTGAAGATGATCAGCTCGTCGTAGGCCGCGTTGGTGTACACGGCCTCCTCCCGCCAGTCCCCGAAGAGGTCGCCGACGAGGGTGGGGCCGCCCTGGGCCGCGGTGACGGCGCCATGGTTCCACGTGCTGACCAGCCGCGGCAGGCTGCCGGTCGGCGTCGGGTTCGCCGGGTCCCACTGCTCGATCTTGCCGTCGTTGAGCAGCTCCATCGAGACGTCACCGTCCCACCACAGGCCCAGCTGCGGCCAGGGCCGCAACGACGTGTTCGGTTCGGTGAGCCGGTTGGTGGGCGCGTTGTAGAGGCCGGAGAAGGACCAGACCTCCATGCCGGGGAACCTCGGGTCGACGTCGCCCGCCATGCCGCGTCCCACGTCGGCGGGGCTCCCGAAGTGCTCCCAGATCATGGCGCCGTTCGCGGCGTCGTAGTAGTACTCGAGCAGCCCGCTGGGGTTGCGCTGCTGCACGCCGTAGCCCTCGAGTCCCGGCCGGCCCGGGTCCATGTCGGCGATGTGGAAGCGGTCGCCGTGGACGACGCCCTCGCCCGCCATCGAGTACTCCAACGTGCCGTCGCCGTCGAGCACGAAGCCGATCTCGGCGATCTCGTCCGTGCCGTCGCCGTCGACGTCGATGGCGCGGGTGTTGTGGCCGTCGGGCGCGTTCTGGGAGCCGCGCAGCCACTTCCACTGCATGGTCAGGTTCTGGCCGCTCCACCGCCAGGCGGCCATCATGAGGTTGAAGTCCCCGTCGTCCTGGCGGTTCTTCAGGTAGGCGACGAGGCTCGGCGTGGCGCCGTCGAGGTACGCCACCCCGAGCCTGGCGGCCATCGGTCCGTCGCCCAGGTAGTCGGTCGGCACCGCGGACCAGTTGAGCATCGCCCCGGTCCGGCCGTCGAGGATCGCCATGAACTGCCGGTTGTCGTCGGCGTGGGTCCAGGTCGTCCCGTCCCCGAAGCGCACGCCGTCGGCGATCTTGAGTGCGACCTCGGCTCGGCCGTCGCTGTTGAAGTCGTAGACCGTGACGCCGTCGTTGTGGCCGACGTCGATCGTGGCGGAGCCCGGCTCGATGTTGTCCTGGTTCGTGCTGTTCGGGCCCAGGTCGACGTCCCAGAGGAACCGCCCGTCCGAGCTGTAGGCCTCGAGCCGCTGCGGGGACGTCTGGCGGTCGATCACGTAGTCGTACTCGCCGTCGCCGTCGAGGTCGCCGACCCAGACGAACTTGACCGGGCCGCCGTCGCGCAACGGCACCCGGACCACCGGTTCCTGGGCGTGGTTGGCCGTGAGGGTGAAGGGCTCGCTCGCCGCCTGCTCCACGCCGTCCACGACCGGACGCACGTGGTAGCTGTTGGCCCGGGTCAGGTCGGCGGTGGAGTCGACGTAGTTGGTCCCGCCGGTCAGGACCGCCGAGTTGAGCCTGACGTACGAGCCCCCGGCGGTGGACCGGTACACGTTGAAACCGATGCCCTGCGGGTCGAGCCCCAACAGCCGCCAGGACACCAGCACCTGGGTGGCGCTCGAGCGCACCGCCACGACCCCACGACCGAGGTTCTCCATGGGGCGTGGGGCCAGCGCCGCCTCCACCGGGCTCGCCTGGCTCGCCGCCGACGACGACCCGCCGGACGCCGCCGGGCTGGGGGAAACGGTGAGCAGCGTCGCGCCGAGCGCGAGGAACACCGTGGCGATCGTGGCCACCCCGCGACGGGCTCGCCACCGTTGTGTGCCGCGCATGCAGACCTCCTTGGCCGCTACGTGCGTGGAATCTTCCGCACCGCTCGGGGAGTCGGCGGGTTAAATCGTTTACACAGTTCGAGATGGAAGCAAAGCGTCGCGAGCACGTCAATAATCCGCGCACTCGGGATCACTCGACATCAGCGCCTTGACGTGCCGTACCGCCTGCCTCACGATCAAGGTTCAAACGGTTCCAGGCCGGCACGCAGGGAGGACCGATGCCCCGCCGAGGCACCCCCGAGGACGGACGGCCCCGCCCTCCGACCATCCGGGACGTGGCCGCACGCGCCGGCGTCTCCGTCGCCACCGTCTCGCGCATCCTGTCCGGCACCTACCCCAACGCGCCCGCCACCCGCGGCAGGGTCATGCGCGCCGTGCGCGAGCTCGACTACGTGGCGAACCCCCACGCCCGGGGGCTCGCGGGCGTCCGGCCCAAGAGCGTGGCCATCGTGGTCAACTCCGTCACCTCCCCGCACTACGCCCATGTCGCCCAGGGCGTCCAGGAGCAGGCCGCGGCCGCTGGCCGGCTGTGCATCGTCGGCACCACCGGCGGGGACCCCGAGCGCGAGCTCGACATGGTCCACCTGATGCGCGAGGAACACGTCGAGGCCGTGATCCTCGTGGGGAACGTGGTCGCCGACGACGCCTACCGGCAACGCATGACGAACTACGCCCGCGCGCTGGCGCTGGTGGGCTCACGTCTGGTGCTCTGCGGCCGCCCGCCCATGGGCCCCGAGATACCGGCCGTCGTCGTCGAGTACGACAACACCGCAGGCGCCCACGCCGCCACCAGCCACCTGCTCTCGGCGGGCCACCGGCGCGTCCTCTTCCTGGGACGCCGGCCCGGATACACCACGCAGGAGAGCCGGATCGCCGGCTACCGCGAGGCGCTGGCCGCGCACCGCGTCCCGCACGACCCCGGGCTCGAGGTCGACGGCACGATGGAGCGCCACGAGGGCCACCGCATGATGCGCGAGCGACTCGACGCGGGGCCCAGGGACTTCACCGCCGTCTTCGCCGTCAACGACCTGATCGCCGCCGGCGCCCGCGAGGCCCTGCGCGAGCGGGGGCTGTGTATCCCCGGGGACGTCTCCATGGTCGGGTTCGACGATCTGCCCCCGGCCGCCGACATCGATCTCACCACCGTGCACGTCCCCCACCGGGAACTGGGCCACACGGCCGTGCGGCTGGCCCTCGGCGGCGACCCGCCCGACACCCCGCGACACGTCGTGCTCGGCACCCACATCATCGTCCGCGACTCCGTCCGCCCCGTCCCACCCGGCTGAGGCGCCGAACGACAACCGCCGGGCCTCGCCGTCCTGGCCTACCTCAGGCGTTGGGCGTACCAGCCTCAGCAGCAGGAGCGCGAGGCGTGCTCCTCGCGGTGCCACCAGTAGCGGTCGCGCGCGGGCGCCTGGGGGACGTCCGGGAGCGCCGCGTGGCGGACCGCGGACGCCCGGGTCGCGGCCGGCCCGGTGACGAGGTCGTCCACCCGGTGCACGGTGCCGCCGGCGACGACCTGCCGGACCGCGGCCGCCGCCGCGATGTCCGCCAGCGGATCGCCCTCGACCAGCGCCAGGTCCGCGAGCCTGCCCGGCTCGACGGTGCCGAGGTCGCGTCCGAGTCCCAGGGTGCGCGCGCCTTCCACGGTGGCCGAGCGCAACGCGTCGTGGGGGCTCACCCCGTAACGCACCATGGCCTGCAGGTTCAGGTGGTAGTAGACGGCCGGCGGGACCAGCGGGCTGTCGGTGCCGAGGGCGACGTGGCCGCCGCCGTCGATCAGGCGGCGAACCGTCTCCACGTGCCGCCTGACGAACGCGATCTCCGCCGCCGGCTCCTCGGCGAGCGCGGCCGCAACGCCGTCGGCGAACTCCGCGTACTCGACGGGGGTCAGCAGCGTCGTCAGCCGGGGGTCGTCCACCGCCCACTCGGCGTACCGGTACAGCGCGGCCCGCACGGCGGGCAGGCCGAGCCCGGAGAGACCGAGGGTCGGGGTGAGCGACATGCCCGAGCTGGCCAGCGGGCCGGTCACGTCCTGGTAGCTGTGGCCGAGATGGGTCTCCTTCTGGCGGCGCCCGTAGCGGCTGGTGCCGCCGATGTGCTCCACCCCGTCCGCGCCGAGGGCGAGCGGGCCGAGCAGGTAGTGCGAGGTCGCCCGCAGCCCGAGGCGGTGGCCGCCCTCGATGGCCTCGCGCTGCAGCGCGTACGGCAGCCGGACGTACGTCTTGACCAGGTCGTGGCCGAGTGCCCGCGCCTTGTCGAGTTCGCGCCGCAGCTCGGCGCGGCTGGTCACCGGGCGTCCCGAGGAGTAGTAGACCCGGGATCCGTCGATGAGGTCGCCCGCCGCGAACACCCGGGGGCCGGTGCGGCGTCCCGAGTCGACGGCCTCCTTGGCCTCGACGGCCGGGTAGTGCGCCGTGCCGGGGGAGCGCACGGCGGTGACGCCGAACGACAGCCACAGCCGGCCGGTGGCGTTGCGCTCCCAGGGCCCGTGTTCGTGGACGGCGATCAGTCCCGGCATGACGGTGAGGTGGCGGGCGTCCACGATCCGGTCACCGCTCCGGGTGCGGCCGGCGCCGCGCGGGGAGACGTCGGCGATGCGGTTGCCCTCGATGGTGATGTCGACGTCCCGGCGCACCCGGGAGTCGGTGCCGTCCCACAGGCCGCCGGCCTGGATCACGGTGCGTCCCGCCGGCTTGGCCTGACGCCAGGTCAGCCGCAGCGGGACGGCGCGGGCCCGGCCGCCGGCGGCGTCGGCGAGGCGCAGCCGGCCGTCGGACAGGTAGAGCAGCGAGCGGGAGTCGCCGCTCCAGCTGGGGGCGTCCGCGGTCTCCCCGTTGATCTCGCGGGCCTCGCCCGTCGGCCGTCCCGCGGCGTCGACCGCGCTGACCCGTAGGGTGCCGCCGACGACGTAGGCGATCCACCGGCCGTCGGGCGAGTGGACGGGTCCTGCGTCGACGCGGTTGCTCAGCGAGGCGCCGGGGACCGGCTCGCTGTAGTGGGCGCCGCCGGTGTCCAGGTCGACGGTGAGGATCTGGTTGCCGCCCTCGCGGTAGCGCGGGGTGACGGGCACCAGGACGGCGGCCGAGATCCGCCTGCCGTCGGCAGAGAAGCTGGGCCGGCCGGGGGAGTTGAGCGGTCCCGCGACCCTGCGGAGGTCGCCGGTGGCCACGTCGACGGTGTGCAGGGTGCCGGAGTCGGCGACGAACGCGACCGTCGAGCCGTCCGGGCTGAACACCGGGGCGGTGGCACTGCCGCCGAGCGCCGTCAGCTGCCGGCTGGTGCCGCTCGCTATCTCGTGCAGCCACAGCTCGACGGCGCCGTCGCGGTCGCTCGAGTACACCAGGGTGCCGCCGTCCGGGGACCAGGCGGGCGAGGTGTTGTGGTGCCCGTCGGAGACCACGGCCTCGGGTGCGGCGCCGCGCCGCATCACCCACAGGTCGCCCAGGGCGGCGAAGGCGACCCGGGTGCCGTCCGGCGAGAGCGCCGGGCTGACGACACCCCTGACCTGCCGGGCGGCGGTGCTGTCGAAGTCCCGGGCGGCGGGCCGCTCCTCGACGCGGCCCACGGTGACCTGGGCGGTGAACGGGATGTCACGCGCCGCGCCGCCGAGCACGCGGCGGCGCAGCCTTCCGTCCGCGGTGTACAGCAGTTCGTCGTCGGATATCCATCGGGCGGGGAAGGGGAAGACGTCCTCCGCCGCGTCGCTGACGGTCTCGCCGTCGACCACGAGGGCGGTGCCGGTCGAGGTGAGGTGCGCGTAGGCGAGGCGGCCGCCGTCCGGTGAGAAGGAGGGGCCGGCCACGAAGCCCTCGGAGACGGTGGTCAGGGTGCTCCGCCTTCCGGAGGCGTCGACCAGTTCGATGGCCCGGGGCGCGCTGCCGGTACCCGAGGTGAAGGCGATCGCGGAGCCGTCCGGGGTCCAGACCGGCTGGGCCTCCTGGGCCGTTCCCCCGGTCCAGACCTCGCTGTCGCCGCCGTCCGCCGGCAGCACGTGGATGGCGTAGCGGCTGCCGGTCTCGACGGCGCAGGCGATCCGGGTGCCGTCCGGCGAGAACCGCGGCTCGCGGTGGTCGGCCGACCCGTCGGTGAGCCGGCGCAACCCGGTGCCGTCCCCGTTGACGAGCCACAGGTGGAAGTTGCCCTCGGTGTAGGAGACGAAGACGATCCGGCGGCCGTCGGGAGAGAAGTCCGGCTCGGTCGCCTCCTGTTCGATGCCGGTGAGACGGGTGGCCGCACCGCCGGAGGCGGGGACGGTCCACAGGAGGTTGAGCAGGTCGAGGGCGATGGTCCGCCCGTCAGGAGCGAGCGCGGCCGAGGCGTTGGTCAGCTCGGTGACGGTGACCCGCTCCCCCGTCGTCCGGCCGCGAGCGGCGGCCCGCGCCGGCGTTACCAGCGCCACCGAGCCGCCGGCCAACCATGCGGCCCCAGCCGCGACCTGCGCGCCACGCTTGGCGAATGTCCGACGTGTGATGCTCACGGGCCCTACCTCCGGACGATCTTGTGCTTGCGCAGACCCTAGGGAGGTCGGGAGGGGGCGAGAACCCGTCGCAGATCATTGGTACATGAAATTAACCGGGTGGCGCGTGAGGTGATCGAGGCGGGCCGCGTCCCGCGTGGGGCGCGGGCACGGATGGTGGGACGCGGTGTCAGGTCACCGGCCGCCGCGGGCCGCCCTGGTTCGGGCGCGGTTCTCCTTGCGGATGGCCGCGAGCAGCTGGCCCTTGTCCATCCGGGAGCGTCCTTCGATGTCCAGGTCCTTGGCGAGGTCGTAGAGATGCCGCTTGGTGGCCCTCTCGTCGACGCCCTGACCGCTGCGGCCGCCGATCTGGCGAGGCCGTGCGGACCGCGGGTCGGAGGGCGCCTTGCGGCCCTTCTCCTTCCGCTCCCAGTGGTCGCCCACCTTCTCGTGCGTGTGCTTCAGCGCGCCGTAGGCCACCCGGTGCGCCCGTTCGCCCTCGCCGTACTGCCTCACGGCGGAGTCGTGCGCCTTGATCCACGTGCGCTGCGCCTCGGCGGGTGAGCGCTCAAGCGTGGACGGCAGTTCCTCACGTCCTGGCACTGTCATCACCATCTCGGCAGGTGTTCCGGGTTCCCCCGGGTGCCCCGCTCCGCGGTGGCGAAACGCGGTTTCCCCACCGAGCGCGGGGTACTCGGTCGCCATGAACCGCAGACACGACGGCGTCCCCATCGCCGGATACGACGAGCTGTCGGCGGGAGAGATCGGGCACCGCATCCGCTCCTTGTCCCGGCCGGACCTCGCGGAGCTGCTGAGCCACGAACGCGACCATGCCGACCGCCCCCAGGTGGTCCAGCTCATTCGGGCACGGCTGGCCGAGCTCGACGCCGGCGCCACGCCCACCCCGGGCGGCCGGGAGCCAGCACGCCCGGCACCCACCCCACACGAAGGCACCGTCCGCCCGGCCACCGCGGCCGAGCCGTCACCACCGCCGCCGCACGGCACGCCCGACCAGCCGGGCAAGCCGAGGAGCGCCTGACCGGCAGCGGCACGGCGCCGCGTCGCGTCGCGGGAGCGGGATCGGGAGCGGGAGCGGAATCGGGAACCGCTCGCGGCGGCGACCCAGGCCTATCTGGACGACCTGGCCAGGCGACCCGGCGGGAAGACCTGGTCGCGGTACTCACGCGGTGTGACGTCGTAGGCGGCGCGGAAGGCGCGGCTGAAGGCGGCCGGGCCGTTGAAGCCCCAGCGGACGGCGATGGCGTGGATGGGCCGCCCGGCCAGGACCAGGTCGATCAGGTCCCGGCGGGCGCCATCGAGGCGCTGCGCGCGGATGTGGGCGGCGATGGTGTGCCCGTGCTCCTCGAAGACGCGGTGCAGAGTGCGGATCGAGATGTGGTGGGCGGCGGCGATTGCACCGGGGGTCAGGCCGGGATCACCGAGGTTCCGCTCGATGAAGGAGCAGACCTGGAGGTGAAGGGCACGCCGCCGCGAATCGAGCGGCAGGTCGTCCTCGGCCTCCACGTGGTGAGCGAGCAGGGCCGCGAACAGGTTCAGCAGCACCACCCCCAGCCTGGCGCCGTCTCCGGGCCGGTCTGGGCCCATGCCGGCGTCGAGTCGGGTGAGGAAGTCCACCAGAAGCGCCCCGATCCCGTCGTTGGCGGGGAGGCGTGTCCCGAGCAACGGATCGATCGTGGACTCCGGAAGAGGCACCAGGGCGCGGGGGAAGAGGCACATGAGGTTTCCGGCGCTGTCGTCACCGGCCTCGACGATCCCCTCGTAGGGCCGGAACGCGGGAATCACCACCAGGCCGCCAGGATCGATCAACGTCTGACGCCTCGCCTGGTCCGGTATGTACGTCCCGCGTCGCGGGACCACCACCATGACGGTTCCGTGTCCGACCGCCTGATCATCCGGGCGGTGCGCAGCACCCGAATCGACGGATAAGAGACGGCGCTCACCTGCGCCGCCCCCAACTGCCCGGCCCGTATGGAGAGACGCAGATGATCCGTCCGGTCGAAACGCATCCGGCAGGCGACCAGCGACTCGGCGACCACCTCGTGCCACGCTTCGAGTCGGTCCGCCGCCGGCAGCACCTGACTGTCGAAAACCGTCCGCAGCACCCCGATGCCCTCCCGTGCCGCACATCATGACCTTTCCCACCCATACCCGCGTCTCGGGCGGAGACCCGAGGCGACGACGGATCGGACGACCGGCAGCCGGGGTGGAGACGAGGAGCGTTGACTCCCCTGACACGTGGTTCTACATTCCCGTTCGACTGTGCGTGTGCCGCTCGACATGCCGAACGCGCCCGCCCGAAAGGCACCATCGCGACGATCACCCCACCCTCTGAGCGAAGGAGCTCGACCATGCGCCAGCCGCCCTCCTTATCCCGACGGAGCATGACCAGAGTCGGGTCGCTGCTCGCCGCACTCGCCCTGCTGTTCACCTCGTGGACGGTGACGGCGGCCGACCGTGCGGCGGCCCTGGAGCCGTTCACCGGCTACCTCATGGCCCACTTCACCGGCGAGCACGCCAACGGGGAACAGATCTACTTCTCCCACAGCCGCGACGGGCTGCACTGGACGGACCTCAACAACGGGGCTCCCGTGCTGCTGTCCACCGTCGGCACCCGCGGCGTTCGCGACCCCTCGCTCGTGCGGTCGCCCGCGGGAGACCGCTACTGGATCGTCGCCACGGACCTGCGCATCGCCAGCGGCACGTCCTGGGGCGACGCGGCCAACCGGGGCAGCACCTCGCTCGTCGTATGGGAATCCACCGACCTGGTCAACTGGTCGGCGCCACGCCTGCTCAACGTCGCTGGCGCCATCACCGGCGCCGGCAACGCCTGGGCGCCCGAGGCCATCCACGACCCCACCACCGGTGACTACATCGTCTACTGGGCGACGAACGCGCCTCGTGACGGCGTCACCAAACACCGCATCTACTACGTGCGGACGCGGGACTTCCGCACCTTCACCACGCCGCAGCTCTACATCGAACGGGCCGGCACCCGGGGCATCATCGACACCCAGATCGTGGAGGTGCCGAACGCGACCGGCGGGTACCGCTACTACCGCGCCTCCGCGGACGGGCAGATCACCATCGAGGCCGCCAACGCCGTCCTCGGCCCCTGGACCACCCTGGGCGACCTCTCCCACATGGGCATCTCGAACGGCGCGACGGGCGGCACCGTCGTGGAAGGACCCATGTGGATGCCGTTCAACGGCCGGGGCGAGTGGGCCCTGTGGCTCGACCAGTTCGCCACCGGCCGCGGCTACATGCCCATCACGTCAACCAACCTGGGCAGCACCCGCAACTTCACCACCCGCGGCGACTACACCCTCGGCACCAGCCGCAAACGCCACGGCTCCATCCTCAACCTCACCGCCGCCGAGGAGAGCCGGGTGCTGGCCCGATGGGGCACCACCACTCCCGTGAACCGCATCCAGTCCTACAACCACCAGGACCGGTACGTGCGGCACGCCAACTTCGACGTGCGCGTCGACGCGAACGTCAGCCCCGCGCAGGACGCGCAGTTCCGCGTCGTCCAGGGCCTGGCGGGCGGCTCGGGACACGTGTCGATCCAGTCGGTCAACTTCCCCGGCTACTACCTCAGACACCGCGACTTCGACTTCGTCCTCGAACCGGACGACGGCTCGGCGCAGTTCCGCGCCGACGCCACGTTCCTGCCCGTACCGGGACTGGCCGCGTCGTCCTGGACCTCCTACCAGTCGTACAACTTCCCCGACCGGCACATCAGGCACTACGGCTACGAGCTGAGACTCGACCAGATCACCGACGCCATGGGCCGCGCCGACGCCACCTTCCGGCTGACCGGCTGACCGGCCGAACGGCAGGCACGGCGGGGTGGCAGACACGGCGGGCGCGGCAGTCACCCGGAGGCGGTCGGCCTGTCCTGGCTGACCGCGTCGAGCAGCAGTCTCGCGGCCACCGTCGCCCCGTCGGCACGGATCGTGCCGGCCAGGGCCCGGACCCGTGCCCGGGTCTCGGGGGTCAGGGCGGTGGTGAGCGCGGCGGACAGGGAGTCGAGAGTCGGCGTCGGGCCGTCGTGGGCCGAGCCGATGCCCAACTCGGCCACCCGGGCGGCCCAGTACGGCTGGTCCGCGATCTGGGGGACCACCACCTGAGGCACGCCGGCCCGGGTGGCCGTCGTCGTGGTGCCAGCGCCGCCGTGGTGCACGACGGCGGCCACCCGGCGGAACAGCGCCTGCTGGTTGACCTCGCCGACGACGAAGCAGTCGTCGGCGTCGTCGATCGGGGCCAGGCCCGCCCAACCACGGGCGAGGAGCACGCGGCGACCCTGCGCGCGGCTCGCTTCGATGGCCAGCCGGGCGATGTCCTTCGGGGCGTACGCGGCCATGCTGCCCAGGCCCACGTACACCGGTGGCGCGCCCGCGTCCAGGAACGCCTCCAACTCCGCCGGCAGCGGACGGTCGTCGGGCAGGATCCACGCCCCGGTCTGCACGACGTCGAGGTCCGTCATGCCCTGCGACGGACACAGCGTCGCGTCCGCCGCGAGCCACGGCTGGTCGGTGAGGACGTGGCCACGGACGTCGGCTACCGGTGGCAGACCGATCGCCGCCCGCTGGCTGTTGAGCGCTTCGCCGTACAGCGCGTTCACCCGCTGGGCGTCCTGCTCCCACAGCACCCGGTTGTCGGTCTCGCCCCGCGGGTACTGCCTGCCCGGCCGCGCCCCCGGAGGGAAGTGCCGTGACGGCAGCCCGAGGATGTGGAAGCACGCGAGCACGTAGCGGATGCCCAGCTTCTCGGCCACGTCCCGGGCGCCGGCCGGCATCAGGCCGGTTCCCAGCAGCGCGTCACATCCCTCGGCCGCCGCGGTGAGCGTCTCGAACCGGGCGGCGACCAGCTCGCGGGCGAGCCGGAACGCGTCGTCCACCGTCGGCGGCCTGGCGCCGGCGACCACCGAGCGCACCGTCGGACCGAGCGGCACCAGCGGCACGCCGACCCGCGCCAGCAGCGCCGCGAACTCCTCGTCCGGCGGCGCGCACACCCGCGCCTCCGCGCCGAGCTCCCGTAACGCCGCCGCCAGTCCCGCCAGCGGTTCGACGTCCCCGCGCGATCCCCATGTCGTCAACAGCACACGCACTTGGCAACTCCCCGTCTCCGCGAACTCGGGCTTCGGGTCGCCGATTCTGCGGGACGGACCGGGTCTTGCCGCAAGCCTCCCGGTGCGCTATAGGTTGAGAGTGGCAAGGAGTAGGACTCCTTGCCACTGCTGTGTGTCGTCCCCCGCGGGGTGCGGGCGTCTCCGCGACGGCGGGTCCTCAGGTCCTGAGGTGGGAGGCGCCGTTGAGGTCGAGTACCGCTCCGGAAGACCAGGCGGCCTCAGGTGAGGCCAGGTAGAGCACCGCGGCCGCGACCTCCTCGGGCGTCCCGACCCGTCCGAACGGGCTCTGGCCGCGCAACGCCTCGCCGCTCCTGCCTGCCATCCTGGGGGCCTGCCGTTCGGTCGCGACGAAGCCCCGCAGGCCCGTGGTGAGTTCGTCGAGCGCGGGCCGGCCGGAACGTTGCGGTACCAGACGTAGTTGAGCAGCCGCCGGGTCTCCACGCTCACCTCGTCCTCGGGCACGGTGCCGCGCCAGCCGACATACCCGGAGTACTCGCGGCGCGAGTCCGGGAAGAGCCGGTGCGAGCGGTTGAGGTGATGCCGTCGGCGAACACCACCAGGTCGGCGGTCTCGGTCCGGCCGGAGACGAACCGCAGTGTCACCGTGTCGGCGTCCTGCTCGAAACCGGCGGAGAACTCTCCGAGGTGGTAGTCGTCGGTCCCGAAGTCGTCGAGCAGCGCACGGTAGATCGTCCCCCAGGACGAGTAGCGCCACTCGACCGGATCCTCGTGCAGCATCTCGTTGTGCCGGCCCAGGTAGCGCACCCGGCGCGTCACCGTGCTCAGCTCTCGACGCGGCGGGCGCTGCGCTCGCCGACCACCGCGGCGCGCAGGCCCTTGTGCTGTCCACCGGGGATTCCTCTCGCCCAGGAGGTGGTGGACGCCATCGTGGCTCCGGCCGCGCCCGTCACCCCAGGTGTCGTCCCACTGTGATTCGCCCCCGATATGGCGGCAGACACAGCTCATCGCGCTGCCGACATGCCCAACGGAGGCGGCCATGAGGTTCCCGGCCCCCGCGACCCCGGACCTGCTGCGCTGGATGGGCGCCATCGACGAGTTGGCCATCGCGGTGAACCAGCTGCGTGGCCTGCACGAACTGCTCCGGCAGATCGCCCACACCGCCTGCGAACTCCGGGCTGCTCGCCGACGACGGCCGGGTCTCCCTGCGGATCGAGGGCTCGTCGGGCCTGAGCGACAGCTGCCTGCGGCTGGTGAACGAGGAGTCCCCGCTGCTGCCGGCGCCGGAGGGCACCCTCGTCGGCAGCCCGTCCCGACGCGCCTTCATCGAGGGTCCGCCTTGATCTCCTTCATGGTGAGGTGGGACTCGAGGCGCTGAACAGCGGGCAGACCGCTGAGCTTGCCGATGAGGAAGGCTTCGTAGGCGGCGTGGTCGGCGACGGCGACCCGGATGAAGTAGTCGGGGCGGCCGTACATGCGGCGGAACTCGACGACCTCCTCATAAGCGGCCACGGTGTCCTCGAATTCCTCGACGGTCTTGCGGTCCTGGGCGTAGATCTCGACATCGACGAGAACCTCCAAGCCGCGCCCCAGGGCCTTCTGGGCGATGACAGCCCGGTAGCCGGTGATGACGCCGCCCTCTTCGAGGCGCTTGACCCGGCGCAGACAGGGCGGCGGAGTCAGCCCGACCCGCTTGGCCAGCTCGACGTTGCTCAACCGACCGTTCCGGCGCAGTTGAAACAAAATTTCTCGATCCACGGCATCCAGAGGAAATTGATTACCCATGGCGAGACCATATAGCCACAATCCACACCCTGTGAGGCCTCGCGTTCGTGCCACTCGGACTGTCCTCCGGAGCACGTGGGTCGTCCCCGACGTGTTCTTCGGGGCTGCGAAGGCTCTGAGGTCCCGCAAGCCGCGATGAGTCCTGCGGCGTTCGGCGGTCACACTGGCGAACCCGTTACCGAGGAGGGCCTGTGATGCGCAGCGTGACCTATTCGATGAGCGTCTCACTTGACGGCTACATCGTCGGGCCGGACGGCAGCTTCGACTGGACGGGGCCCGACGAGGAGGTCTTTCGCTTCTGGATCGACGAGATTCGAGAGGTCGGCGTCCACCTGATGGGACGACGGCTGTACGAGACGATGCTGTACTGGGAGACGGCCGACCAGAATCCGTCGCTCGACGACTCCGAGCTCGAGTGGGCCTCGATCTGGAAGCCGCTCCCCAAGGTGGTGTTCTCCACCACGCTGTCGACAGTGCGGGGCAACGCCCGTCTGGCCTCCGGCGGCCTGGCGGAGGAGATCGAGCGGTTGCGAGCCGAGCCGGGGAAGGGCGACATCGCTATCGGCGGCGCGACCCTCGCCGCCGAAGCCGCCGCGTTGGACCTGATCGACGAGTACCGGGCCATGGTCTACCCGGTGCTGGTCGGCGGCGGCATCTCGTTCTTTCCCCAGCACGAGCGCCGGGTGGATCTCGAACTCCTCGACACCCGCACCTTCAGCTCGAGAGTCGTCTACCTCCGCTACCGCGTGGCGCGTTAGCCGGCCCGTCCGCCGAGCGAAGCGGTCGCCCTTCCGCCGTTCGGCGTCGACGTGAGCTCACGATCGCCCTGGCGACGCCTCGGTCCCGGAGAACACGCCGTTGCACTCACGCTGGAGGGCAATGTCGTTCCACATCGGGTGGTGTGGAGCGGCGTTGGAGCACACGATCGTGCCCCATGCCCCGGCCCGCGCGCTGAGGCGGACGGCCTGCCGGCAGAACTCCGCGCCGACTGGCCCCTCCTCGAAGTTGCCGCTCAACGGGGTGTAGCCGATCCATCCCTCGCCGAAGACCAGGGGAATCCCGCGTCCGGCGCAGAGATCGGCCGCCGCGGAGATCCAGGTCTCCAGGGTGCGGAGCATGGACACGTGGTGTGCGCCGTAGCGTTCGTACAGGAATCGGTCCCATGCCTCGGCGTCACACCAGTCGTGCACGTAGATCTCCGGCTTGCCGACGATCGTGGCCTCCAGCCGCCACTCCTCGCCGGCGGGCGGACGCCACTGGTCGAACGCCGGGGCGCCGGGGCGCATGAGGTCGGCGCGGGCACGCTCCTCGTCGAAGCCGCCGTCGGTCGCCCGCAGGCCGTACCCGACCACGAGTTCGTCGAGGACTCCGTAGACATAGGGGTGGAAGACGCCGACGTCGATGTTCTCGGGGATGCCGCGGAACGCGTCCAGCGGGACCCGGGCGTAGTTGACCGTGACGGGAACGTCGGGTTGGCGTTCGTGGAAGCGGGCCAGGCCGCGTTCGAGGCGCTCCCGCAGCTCCACCACGGCCGGCTCGCGGCCGGGCAGGCCTTCGGTGAGGTATCCGCCCTGGACCTCGTTGTGCAGTTCGACGAACGCGATCACCTCGGCGAGCCCCTCGGCTTCGGCGAGCTCGCAGGCATCGGCGAGGGCGTCGGCCAGTCGGGTGGGGCGGTCCTCCGGTTCGACGGCCATGAGCGCGTCGAACCATCGCCGGTCGCCGGCGAAGGAGCTGCTCTGCTGGTACTCCCAGCTGGAGAGGATCACCACGACGCCGTGGCGCCGGGCGGCACGCAGCAGCTCGAGCAGCTGGGTCCTGGGGTCGAGCCGGACCCGGTGGCGTACGTCGTACCAGCGGGTGCCCTGGCCGTACTCCCCGCCGAGCGGGCCGAACTCCATCTCTCCAGACAGCCCGGAGCCGAAGATCAGGTACGGCATGGCGCAGATCCGGATGGTGTTGTAGTTGCGCTCGACGGCCTCGGTGAAGGCGCGGTCGAGGTCCTCGAAGGGTTCGCCAGGGCCGGTACGCGTGTACCAGCTGAAGTCCCACAGGGTGATGGTGAGCCGGTCGGGCAGGTGTCGCGGGAGTGGTACGGGGGTGTAGGTCATCTCTTCCTCTCCGGGGTTCCGAGGGGGGCGTCAGCCTTTGAGCGCGCCGGCGCTGAGGCCGTCGATGAGCTGTTTGCGCAAGGCGACGAAGACGAGGATCGAGGGGATCGCGGCCAGCATCGATCCGGCGAGGACGATGTCGTACTGGCGGCCCTCGGCGCCGAAGATCGCCTGCAGCCCCAGGGGCAGGGTGTAGATGTCCGGGTCGCCTATGACGATGAGTGGCCACAGGAAGTTGTTGTAGGAGTTCAGGAAGCTCCACACCGCGAGCGCGGCGATCGCGGGGCGCAGCAGGGGCATGACGAGCCGCCAGAAGAGGCCGGCCTCGCCGACCCCGTCTATCCGGCCGGCGTCGAGGATCTCGTCGGGGACGGACTGTGCCACGAACTGGCGCATCATGAAGATCCCGAAGGCGGGCGCCACCCAGGGCACGACGAGTGCGAACCACGGGTCCGCCGTGCCGGTCCGCGCCAGGAACACGAACAGCGGTACCACGATGACGGCGAAGGGGATGGCGAGCGAGCTGAACATGACGTTGAACAGGGCGCTCTGGAACCGGAACCGGTACTTGGCGAAGCCGTACCCGGCCATCGAGCACACCACCACGGTGATGGTCGTGGAGGCGAGTGCGATGACCGTGGAGATCAGGAACCACTGCCAGAACGGGTGCGCGTCGAACAGCGCCGTGTAGTTG
>NZ_SMKC01000116.1 GCF_004348315.1 Streptomyces sp. 8K308
CTCCGACCCCGGCGCCCTCGCCCTCGCCCGCGCCCGCCCCGGCCCCGGCGCCGGCTCCCGCCCCGGCGGCTCCAGCTCCGGCTCAGGCCGCGCCCGCCCCCGCGACGGACGGCGCCTACGTCACCCCGCTGGTGCGCAAGCTGGCCGCGGAGAACGGCGTCGACCTGACCACCGTCAGGGGCTCCGGCGTCGGCGGCCGCATCCGCAAGCAGGACGTGCTGAGTGCCGCCGAGGCCGCCCGCGCGGCCGCCGCGGCCCCCGCCGCCGCGGCGGCGCCGACCGCCAAGGCGCCGGCGCCCGTCCAGCCGTCGCCGCTGCGCGGCCAGACGGTCAAGATGAGCCGGATCCGCAAGCTCATCGGCGAGAACATGATGAAGGCGCTGCACAACCAGGCGCAGCTGTCCTCCGTCGTCGAGGTGGACGTCACCCGGATCATGCGGCTGCGGGGCCGGGCCAAGGACGCGTTCCTGGCCCGTGAGGGCGTCAAGCTCTCCCCGATGCCGTTCTTCGTGAAGGCGGCAGCGGAGGCCCTCAAGGCCCACCCGTCGATCAACGCCCGGATCAACGACGACGGCACCGTCACCTACCACGACGTCGAGAACGTGGGCATCGCGGTGGACTCGGAGAAGGGCCTGATGGTCCCCGTCATCAAGGGCGCGGGCGACCTGAGCCTGGCCGGCATCGCCAAGAAGACGGCGGAGCTGGCGGGCAAGGTGCGCGGCGGCGGGCTCGCGCCCGACGACATGTCGGGCGGCACGTTCACGATCAGCAACACCGGCTCGCGCGGTGCGCTGTTCGACACGATCATCGTGAACTACCCGCAGGTCGCCGAGCTGGGCATCGGCGCCACCGTGCGCCGCCCGGTGGTCGTGAACCACCCGGAGCTCGGCGAGACCATCGCCATCCGGGACATGGTCTACCTGACCCTGTCCTACGACCACCAGCTGGTCGACGGCGCGGACGCCGCCCGCTACCTGACGGACGTCAAGGCCCGCCTGGAGGCCGGCGCGTTCGAGGGCGAGCTCGGCCTGTAAGGGCCGTCCGGCAGCCGACGTGAGGCCGCGCCCCGCCCGGATCCTCCGGGCGGGGCGCGGCCACGTCGATCACCGAGTTGATCAACCAGTTGGTCACCGATGGGAGAGTGAGCTAGCTGTGGGCGTGCCCGTTGTCCATTCGCTGCGCCAGCAGATCCGCGAGCACATCGTGGAGGGCATCGTCAGCGGCCGCTGGCAGCCCGGCGAGCGGATCGTCGAGCGGCGGATCGCGGCCGAGCTCGATGTGAGCCAGACGCCGGTCCGGGAGGCGCTGCGCGAGCTCGAGACGCTGCGGCTGATCGAGTCCGCGCCCAACAAGGGCGTCCGGGTGCGGGCGTTGGCCGCCGCCGACCTGGAGGAGATCTACCCGGTGCGGGCGGGGCTCGAGCAGATCGCGGCCGAGTTGGCCGCCGGGCGACTCGCCGAGGACGTCTCGGCGCTCACCCCCGAGGTGGCGGCACTGCGCGAGGCGGACCGGCTCGCGGACGCCGAGGCCCAGGTCGGGCACACGGTGGCGTTCCACCACGAGCTGGTGAAGGCGTCGGGGAACAGCGTGCTGCTGCACACCTGGGAGTCGCTTGGCATCGAGATCTGGACGGCGCTCTCGATCCGCTGGCTCGGCACCCGGCAGCAGTCCTACGCCGAGGAGCACCAGGACCTGGTGGACGCCTTCCTGCGCCGTGACCCGCGCATCGGGGAGCTCGTCAAGGAGCACGTCCTGAACTGTGCACCGCGTGCCTGATGGTGGCTCCTGGCCTGGCACGGGATGCCAATTTCTCCGATTCGCCGATTTTTTTGCACTCACCCTTTGATCGATCATCGATCAGAGGCATACAGTCTCCCTGGAAGTGAGCCGCGCCGCACTGCCTGTCCTGCCGTCCGACGCGGCTCCCAGGGGAGCTCCGGTCCCGATTGTCGCGCCAACGCACGGGACCGGGCCCCTCATGGCCACCCATGATTTCATGGGTGGTCCCATGCGTGCTGCCCGACTGATCAGACTGGTCCTGCTGCTCCAGGACCGCAGGGCGATGACCGCCGCCGAGCTGGCCGCCGAACTCGAGGTCTCAGAACGGACGGTGGCCCGCGACGTGCAGGCGCTCTCCGAGGCCGGCATCCCCGTCTACGCGGATCGGGGCCGCGCCGGAGGCTACCGCCTCGTCGGCGGCTACCGCACCCGCCTCACCGGCCTCGGCCGCAGTGAGGCCGAGGCGCTGTTCCTCTCCGGCGTCCCGAGCGCGCTCCGCGACATGGGCCTGGCGGACGCCGCCTCGGCGGCCCAGCTCAAGGTCTCAGCCGCCCTGCTCCCCGAGCTGCGCTCGGCGCCCGACACCGCCGCCCAGCGCTTCCACCTCGACGCGCCCGGCTGGTGGCAGCCGCCCGAGACGCCGGCGCTGCTGCCTGCCGTCGCCGAGGCCGTCTGGGACGACCTGCGGGTCCAGGTCACCTACCGCCGGGGCGACGGCGCGGAGGTCTCGCGCGTCCTCGACCCCTACGGCCTGGTCCTGAAGGCCGGCACCTGGTACCTCGCGGCCCGCCCCGCCAACGCGCCTCACCTCCGGGTCTACCGCGTCTCCCGCCTCCTCACCGTCACGGCCACCGGCGAGCGCTTCACCCGCGACGAGTCCTTCGACCTTCCCGGCTTCTGGACCGACCATGCCGCCGCCTTCGCCCGCTCCATCCTCCGCGCCGAGGTCCGCATACGCCTCTCCCCCGTCGGTGCCCGGGTCCTCCCCCACGTCACCGACCGCGAGGCCGCGGCCGAGGCCGAGGCGGCGGCCTCACCCCCGGACGCCGACGGCTGGGTCACGACGACCCTGGCGGTGGAGTCGGAGGAGGTCGCCTACAGCCAGCTGCTCTCCCTCGGCCCCGACGCGATCGTCCTGGCGCCGACCTCACTACGGGACGCGCTGGCCGCTGCGGCGCGGCGGATGGCGACGAACTACGACTCGTGACCCGAGGGCTCTCCCCCGCCCCCCTCACAGCAGCCGGCGACCGTGCCTCACCCCCTCCACGGCGGTGCAGCCGGGAGGCGCCCCGTCTCCCGGGTCGTTCCCCCCTCCGTCTCCGACCGGCGCCAGTCCATCGACGGCTGCCGTCCACTCCCACCCGGTGCCGTCCACCGGCCGCAGGTGCGCCTCCACGCGCACAACCCGCCCGGCTCCGCGGGCGACGTGCTCCAACACGGCCGCCAGCCGGCCAACCCGACCAGCCTGGTCGGTGACCCGCTGACCGATCAGCTCGTGTGTTCCCCACCGCAGTGTGGTGCCGTCTCGGCTCATCGCCCGCCTCCGGTAATTTGACCGAAGGCACCCCTTCGCCGCCGAGACGACAGCTCCGCCAACAGACAGTCCAGTAGCGCCCGACACAGAAGATGCCACGCGCCGCCCGGTGTTGCGACGGCCACCTGCTCGATGTGCCGGGCGGGACGAGAAACTCCACCGAGTCCCGAGCGTAGTCGGGGTCCGGTCCAGTTGAAGCCGCGTGAGCCAGTGGCGGCCACACCGGGCCCGACGCCCGTCGGCCGCGGTCAGGTCGGGCGCCGGCAGTTTGCTGCTCCCACATGCGGCCCGCCGGCACGGGCACCGCGCGACGCCACGGCCAGGCCGTGAAAACGTCCTCAACACGGGCACCGGCTGCTACCGCCCGCCGGTACCTCCAGCACCGGGCCGATCGCCGCGACATGGTGCGGGAGTTGGGCGAGAACGGACAGACCGACCGGGCGAGGCCGCTCGGGAAGCCGACGACACGTTGATGGGTGCGGCGGTCCTCGCGCACCGGCGTTCGTCCCGGCCTGGGAGGGGGACCGTGAGGCGGCTGTGGAACGGATGACGGCCGCCACGACCTACGCGCGACGCGGCCCGGCCAGTGCGGAGTTCCTGGCGTGGCTGGACGCGGTCGAGGCCGAGTGCGAGACACGCTGTGGGAGCGCCCGCGCCGCGCTGCACCTCACCGGCCACGCCGAGGATGTTCTCGCCACCGGATCTCCCCACGCCTCCCCCGCCTGGATGGACTGGTTCAGCCCGGTGCGCCTGGCAGCGTTCAAGGGCAACACGCAACTCGTCGCGCGGCATCTTCCGCGGGCCCGCGCAACGCTGCTCGGCGTCCTCGAAGCGCTGCCGGCGGAGTCGGACAAGCAGCGCACCGTCGTTCTGGGTGACCTCGCCGCGGTAGAGGCAGCCGACAGCAATCCCCAAAAGGCATGCGACTACGCGCGCCAAGCCCTTGATCAACTGGCCGTCACTTGGTATGTGATGGGCATGGACCGCGTCCGGGAGGTCCGGCGGACTCTGCACCCCTGGCAGGGCGAACCGTGCGTACGCGAGTTGGACGACCGGCTTTGCGGCTGGGCCATGACGATCAGCGCGCTGTCCCGTTGCACTTCGCAATCCCATCCCGAAGTTCGACCAGTGAGTCGATGCGCATCGTGGGCAGCTGGGCCGCGTCCGGGTGGTGCTGCTGGATGGTTCCCCACGGCCCTCGGCGGATAAGAGCCGTGCGGAGCCCGGCCTTCGCGGCGGGCCGGATGTCGTTGTCAAGCCGGTCTCCGACATACAGGGTTTCGGCCGAGAACACCGGTACTGCCTTGGTAAGCCGCTCGAAGAACACCGGGTCGGGCTTGCTCGCGCCCCAGTCGTCAGACGTACCGATCAGGTCCACGTCGGACTCTAACAGTCCCCGCAGCAGGCCGCCTGCTCGGACCGTCTGGGTTCCGGCGATACCGAGCCACAGGCCGGCAGTGCGCAGCGCCGCGAGGGCCGGCCGGACGTCGTCGTAGAGGTCGTCCTCGCCGAACCACTCCGGCTGACCGGCGGCAGCCCGGCGTTCACGCTCCTCGTCGAGGTCGAAGCCCGGACGAAACACCTGGAATGTCGCCCGGTAGTCGCGCCCTGGGCGATGACCGCACCGAACTGAGCCGCGAAAAGTGTCGCGGCACTCCGAGCCAGTCTGCCCAGGTGCCGTACTCCCTCGTCTCATCGACCAGACACTCACCGACATCGAACACCACGGCACGGATCACCCGTCACGTCTATAGAGCCCGGACGGCAACCTGCTGACATCATGCGGTTCCCGAGACCGACCGACTGCGGGCTCGACGCCGGGCGTGCCAAGGAGGTGAGGAGCCATGCCAGCTGATCTCGGCCCGGAGTTCGAGGCGATGATTCGACCGCATACCAGGAAGTTGACGTTCGTCCGTCCCACCAGCTCGCCCGGATACAGCTCGGATCTCACGACGCTGGTCGAGGGCGAGGAGGGGTCACGTCCCGCCGAGTGGTGTAGTTGTCCCTTGTCCATCGAGTCGTTTCACAGCGAGCCCAGCGTGAAGCACGTTGAGCACTCACGGAAGTGAGTTGAGTTGCGGCATACTGCAAGTCGCGTATTGGAATCGGTCAGTACCTGCCGCATCGCAGCGCCTCACGATGCAACTCTGGCGCGTTCGGCTGGGCGTCAACAGGCGCAATCCGGGTCCGGTACCTGGGGAGCCCGACAGCAGGGGGAGCAGCGATGGATCCGAGTTTCATCGTCCTGATCATTCTGGTGGTGTTGGTCATCACCGCCCTGATCAAGACCTTCAAAACCGTTCCACAGGGCAGCGCCGCCATCGTCGAGCACTTCGGCCGCTACAGGCGGACCCTGAACCCGGGGCTGAGCATCGTGGTCCCGTTCATCACGACGATCCGCAACCACGTCGACCTCCGCGAGCAGGTCGTGTCGTTCCCAGCGCAGTCGGTGATCACCCGTGACAACCTGGCCGTCAACATCGACACGCTCATCTGTTACCAGGTCACCGACGCCCGGGCCGCCACGTACGAGGTCACCAGCTACATCCAGGCGATCGAGCAGCTCACCGTCACCACACTCCGCAACATCATCGGCGGCATGGACCTCGCGCGGACCCTGACCTCCCGCGAGGAGATCAACACAGACCTGCTCCGCGTCCTCAACGAGGCCACCGGCAAGTGGGGCATCCACGTCGACCGCGTCGGGCTGAAGGCCATCGGAACGCCCGCCTCCATCCAGGACTCGCCGCAACGCAGCTATCGCGACAAGAACGGCCCTACCATCCCGCCTGGTGGGAAGGAGGCCACACGGACCGCGTCGCAATCGCACGCGCAGACGGATTCCCCGCCCGTGCACCAGCCGCTACGGGAGGGCGACCCTCGCCGGATCGATCGCTACGAGCTCAAGGCGAGGCTGGGCCAAGGCGGGATGGGCACGGTCTATCTCGGTCGGACTCCCGGCGGGCGCTCGGTCGCTGTCAAGGTCATCAAGCGGGAGCTGGCCACCGATCCCGAGTTCCGCAAGCGTTTCGCCCGCGAGATCATCACCGCCCGCGAGGCCAGCGGTTTCTACACCGCGTCCGTGGTCGCCGCTGATGCGCACGGTGCCCCGCCCTGGCTGGTCACCGAGTACATTCCCGGCCCGTCACTCTGCGACGCCCTGAGCCGACACGGTGCCCTGCCCGCCAAGACCATCCAGACCCTGGCCATCGGCATCGCCGAAGCCCTCCAGGGCATCCATGAGCGCGGCATCGTCCACCGTGACCTCAAGCCCGGCAACATCATCCTTTCCAGCACCGGCCCGCGCGTCATCGACTTCGGCATCGCCCGAGCCCTCGACGGCACCGCCATCACCCGTACCGATCGTGTCGTGGGCACTGAAGGCTTCCTCGCCCCCGAGCAGCGCACCGGAGCGCCGGTCACCTTCGCCACAGACCTCTACGCCTTTGGCGTGGTGCTCTGCCACGCCGCCGGGGCCGTGCCAAAGGACGGCGAGTCCCTCCTCGATTCTGCCCTCGGCCTTTTGCCGTCCCGCCTGTCCGGCATCGTCACCCGCTGCTTTGACCATGATCCCGCGGGCCGTCCGACGCCCACTGAGGTCATCGAGCAGCTTGCCGACCGCCAGTCATCGGGCGAAGTCTGGCTGCCGCCTCTCGTACGCACGCTAATAGATCTGCACAACCAACCCATTCAATCGACAGATTGACAATAGTCAGGCCAAACCGGACCCGGTCTGCAACAACGCCCCTGGAAGGGCACGCGGGCAGTACCCACTCCGGACAGTCAGGCCAATTTGCCGGTCCCCGTTGACATCCAACCCAGTCCGCCCAGATCAGTGCGCTGCACACGACTGACTTCGCTGTCAAGGACAGTAGTCGGTCGTGGTGGCGGACGCGCCGGTTATCTGCCCGGGGCGTGCATCCGTTGCTGGTGACTGTTCCCTGCACAAGGGGCTGGCCACCGCGCAAGTCTCCCTTGAACGACCAGTTCAACCAGAAGGAGCGCACGATGGCCTTGTCCCAGTCTGACCTGATGCGGCTGCTGGAGTCACTACGTACGGCCGACGGAGTTGAGACGATCAGGGTGCTGTGTGAGCGCATCCTGCAGGAGCTCATCGAGGCCGAGGCGACCGAGGTCATCGGCGCCGCCCAGGGCGCGCACTCCCAGAAGCGCACGACGTGGCGCAACGGTCACCGCGACCGGCTGTTGACCACCCAGGCCGGCGACCTAAACCTGAGGATCCCGAAGGTGCGATCGGGTCGTTCTTCCCCTCGCTGCTGGAGCGGCGTCGGCGGATCGACCGGGCGTTGTTCGCCGTGATGATGGAGGCGTATGTGCACGGGGTGTCCACCCGCAGCGTGGACGACCTGGTCAGCCCTCGGGACCGGAAGCGGCATCTCCAAGTCGGAGGTTTCCCGCATCTGCGGTGAGCTGGATCAGGAGCTGACCGCGTTCAGGGAACGCCCGCTGGATCACACCGTCTTCCCCTATGTGTTCCTGGACGCCACCTACTGCAAGGCGCGGGTGAACCACCGGATCGTCTCCCAGGCGGTGGTCATCGCCACCGGGATCTCCGCGACCGGGCACCGCGAGATCCTCGGGCTGATGGTCGGCGACAGCGAGTCCAAGCCGTTTTGGACACAGTTCCTGCGCTCACTTCGGGCCCGCGGCCTGGAGCATGTCCAGCTGTATCTCCGACAGCCACAGCGGCCTGGTCGCCGCGATCCGCACCGTGTTCCTCGGCGCGGCCCGGCAGCGGTGCCGGGTTCACTTCGTGCGCGACATCTTCAGCGTGATCGAGAAGGGCTCCGGGGAGATGGTCGCCGTGACCATCCGCACCATCTTCGCGCAGACAACCACCGAGACTGTCTGCACCCAGCTGAACGTGGTCGCTGACATGCTCGGACGGCAGTTCCCGAAGGTCAAGGCCATGCTGCTGGACGCGGCGACGGACATCACCGCGTTCGCGGACTTCCCGCCGGCTCACTAGAAGAAGATCTGGTCCACCAACTCGCTGGAGCGGCTGAACCGGTAGATCAAGCGACGAGCCGACGTCGTTCAGGTCTTCGCCGACCCTGCCGCCCTGGAACGGCTGGCCGCCGCTGTTCTCGCCGAGCTCCACGATGAATGGCAAATCTTCGACCGCCGCTACCTCTCCGAAGCCTCCATGGCCGAACTCCTCACCACCAACCCGACCGAAGGCCGCCAGATCCCGCCACAACCGGAACCGGACCAACTCGGCCAGTAGCTACACCACTCGACGGGACACCATCCGAGGAGGGGCTGTTCTTCGTCCAGGGCCATGCGCCATCGGCACGACGGGAACCGCGGTGCGTTGAAGGGGGAGACGCGCTATCGCGCGTCACGTAGCGGTCGTGGCGCGGTTCGGGGTGACCGTGCGGGTGCGGCAGTTGCCTGGTGCATCAGGGAACCGTCGCCGCGACCCGTGTCGTCTGTTACGGCTGTGACCGAAGTGACGCCCACCATGCCCGCAGAACACCGGGAACTGCTCTCCGACCTCTCCGGGATCGTCTGCGACTACCCCAATGTGGACCCGGAAGCGACACTCGCCTTCCTCGCCTCGGACGCGTCGGGGACGCTCGACCGCGTCGGCACTCCGGAAGGCCGGCGGGAGAGGACCGGGTATGTGATCCTCCTGCATGCCACCTCCTGGTACGTCTCCGCTCGGGTCTTCAGCAAGTCCCTGTTCGCCTCGTACACGGAGGTCCTGGAGGGGTTCCGTGCCACCCTGGACCCGGCTTCCTGTTCCTGCCAGGACGGCGCCCACCCGGAGGACCTGGACTCGGAGTACGCGGTCGAGGCCGGGGTGAGCATGCTCGCCGAGGCCGGCCGGGCCGCGTTCGCCGAGGAGTACGGTCCCGGGGACGAGGAGTTGGCGGCGTTCGACTGCGAGGGGTTCCTCGCGGAACTCGTCGACCAGGCCGTGGACGCTCTGCGCGAGGGGCACCGGAGGCTCTTCGGCGACATCGACGTCTCCCACCTCGACGCGCGATTCGTCAGGGACGACGGCGGCATCGACATCGTCGCCATGCAGGAGGCGATCGACCGCAGCTGGGAGAACAACACCGGCTCGGTCGCGTTGTGGTCCGCGCGTCGTTGGCTCACCGGACAGGTGCGAAACGAGGAGCGGCTCGGCCTGTTCCTGTGCATGTGGATGGGCATCGCCCAGACGTACGAGGGGCTGCCGCCGTCGTACGCCCGAGCCCTGGCCGCCGCACTCGCCACCATCGACCTGGACGTGTCCTGCGACCACCCGCGGCACCCCTGGTCCACCGCCGAAGCCACCACGCGGTCCCGGTACCTCGCGGTGCTCCACCTGTACGCGCCGGAGGACCACCCCGACACCCCCGTGCCCGCCGAGCTCTCGGCCCGAGAGGTGTGGGAGTGTCCGGGGCAGTACGCCGAGTTGGCGCGCACGGCCCTGGCGGACATCAGTGGCTGGCGCCACATGCGCGGCGGCGAGGACGAGGACTGGGAGTTCTGATTCCCGGCCGCTCAACGGTGGTCGGACACTTTCGCCCCACCCCGTCCCGGCTGCGCCGGAGCGCCCCTCCGGGCATGGGAGACAGCCCGGTGGCGCCGTTCATCCGGAGGTCGCCCTCGGGACACCGGCCGCCCCGAGGATGAGGGGCATGTCGGATGGCCGTGGCGGCTGGGACCACCGACGTTTCGCCGGCGCGTTGGCCGGCCTCTCCGGGTTCGCCGCGCTGACACAGGTACCGCTGGCGCGCGGCGCGCTCGCCGACCCACCGCGCCGGGCGGCGGCCGGCGGCGACCCGTTCGCACTCGGCGTGGCCTCGGGCGTCCCTCCCCCAGCCTGACGGCTGGGAGGCGCCCCCAGCCCGACGGCTTCGTGATCTGGACCCGGCCGGCGCCCGACCCGCTGGCACCGGGTGGCGGTGGCGGGATGCCGCAGCGCCCCGTGCCGGTCGAGTGGCGGGTCGCCACCGACGAGCGGATGCGTCATGTCGTGCGGCGCGGCACCGTCGCGGCGCTCCCGGAGCTGGCCCACTCCGTGCACGAGTTCAGCGTGCTCGACGGCCGCCAGTACCGCAGCGTGCCGCCCGCCGGCTGGGGCGAGTCGCCGGCGAGCGAGGCGTCGTACGACCCGTCCGTGACCATGCTGGGCGAACGCCAGGAGCGGTGGCTGCTCGACGGCCCGGCCGACTCCCGTGCCCGGTGGAACGTGCTGGCCAACAACGTGATGATGGGCCGCCTCGACCACGACGGTCCCTCGGGCGACGTGCTGTGGCACGACGCCTGGGACGGCTTCCCGGCGGCCCGTACCCGCGTCACGGACCGGCTGGTGGGGCCCGAGGTGCGCAACCCCGTGGTCATCACCGGTGACTGGCACTCCACCGTCGTCAACGACATCAGGCGGGACTTCGACGACCCCGACTCGCCGGTCGTGGCGACCGAGTTCGTCGGCACCTCGATCTCCACCAACGGCGACGGCGAGGTCTACGGCCCCTACTACGGCCCGATGATCAGGCACAACCCGCACATCCGCTTCTTCGCCGGCGACCGCCGTGGCTACGTGCGCTGCACGGTGGAGCGGGACGAGTGGCGCACCGACCTTCGGATGGTGCCGACGGTCGGCCGGCCCGACGTGACGGCGTACACCCACGCCTCCTTCGTGGTCGAGAACGGCAGGCCGGGCGCGCGTCAGGTGTAGTCGCAGGGGGGCGGGGCGACGGGGCGAGTAGGGTCCTCGCCCGCCGTCAGGAGCGGCAGGCCCGCCGCGTGGCGGCGGAGGAAGCCGGCGGTCGGGGTGTCCGCCTTCGCGACGCCGGCCGGGGTGCCCGCCGCGACCACCGCACCGCCGGCCGGACCGGCGCCCGGGCCCAGGTCGATCAGCCAGTCCGCGGACGCGGCGACGGGGATGTCGTGTTCGGCCACGACGACCGTGTTGCCCGAGTCGAGCAGCGTGTCGAGCGCGTCCACCACCCGCTGGACGTCGGAGGGGTGCAGGCCCGAGACCGGCTCGTCGAGGACGACGAGGCCGGCCCCGCGGCTCGCGGCGCCGCGCCGGAGCGCGGAGGCCAGCTTCAGCCGCTGTGCCTCGCCGCCGGACAACTCCGTCGCGCTCTGACCGAGTTGGAGATACCCGAGGCCGACCTGGTGCAGGGCCCGCAGGATCTCGGCGAGTTGTCGGGGCTCGGCGAACCGCTCCACGGCCTCGTCGACGGTCAGCTCAAACACCTGGTCGACGGCCAACCCCTGGTACCTGATGTCCAGGGCCTCCGGCCGATACCGCCGGCCCTCGCACGCGTCGCAGACCACCCACACGTCCGGCAGGAAGTGCATGTCGACCAGCTTGCGGCCGTGGCCGGCGCAGGTCTCGCAGCGGCCGCCGCCCGCGGTGTTGAAGCTGAACCAGGAGGCGTCGAGGCCGCGCTCGCGCGCCGTGTCGGTTCCGGCGAACAGCCTGCGGACGATGTCGAACGCCTTGCTGTACGTGGCCGGGTTGGACCGCGGGGTCCGCCCGAGCGGTTCCTGCTCGACGACGGCGACCCAGCTGAACCCTTCGAGGCCGGTCACCTCCCGCACCCCGTCGGTCACCGTCCCGTTCAGGGCGGCCTCCGCGCTCGCCCCGAGCGCGCCGAGCAGGCTGCTCTTGCCGCTGCCGCTCACCCCGGTCAGGCAGGTGAGCCGGCCGGCGGGGAAACGCACCAGGTCGGCGGTCACGTTGTGGGCGCGCAGGCCACGCAGTTCCACCCAGCCAGTGTCGTCCCGGATCGGACGGGGGTTCCGGCGCGGCCGTGGTGCCTCACCGGCCAGCTGGCGGCCGGTCAACGACCTCGGATGGGCGGCCACGTCGGCGGGCGGCCCCGACACCAGGACCTCGCCGCCGAGGCGGCCCGCGCCGGGTCCCATGTCGACCACCCAGTCGGCCCGGGCGATCAGCTCGGGGTCGTGTTCGACGAGGAGCACCGTGTTGCCGGCCTCGCGCAGTTCCAGGGCGATGTCGAGCAGGTGCGCCTTGTCCGCCGGGTGCAGCCCGGTCCCGGGCTCGTCCAGGACGAAGGTGATGCCGCTCAGCTCGGTGCTGAGCTGCGCGGCCAGCCGGGTCCGCTGCGCCTCCCCTCCGGACAGCGTCGTCGCGCTCCGGGAGAGCTGGAGGTGTGCCAGGCCGAGCCGGTCCAGGATGCCGAGCCTGCGGCCCAGGTCCTGGAGCAGCGGCTCGCCCACCTCGCGCTGCCCGGCGTCCAGGTGGTCCACGACCCGCCCCGCCCAGTCGCGCACCTCGCGTACCTCCACCTGAAGCAGGTCGGGGTAGCTCAGCCCGCCGAGCCGCACGGACCTGGCCACCCGGTCGTACCCGCTGCCGCCGCAGGTGGCGCAGGGCTGCTTGCGCATGTACTTCAGGTAGCGCTGTTTGGCGCCGGCCGTCCTGGCGTTCACGAACACCCGCTCCACCTCGGCGAGCGCGCCCCGCAGCGGCTGGCTCGAGGTGTAGGTCATCCGGGCCCGCTCGTTCCGGTTCGGTATGTCGACGGTCGCCTCGACGCGCTCGTCACCCGTGCCGTGGAGCACGCAGTGCCGGAACTCCTCGGGCAGCGACCGCCACGGCCGGCCGAGGTCCACGCCCCGCTGCTCGGCCAGCGCCGGAACGAACACGTGCTCCCCCGACCGCCACTTCGCGAACCAGGGCGAGGCACCCTCGAAGAGCGGCAGCTCCGGGTGGGTGATGACCAGGTCCTCCTGCGCCTTCCACCGCCCGCCCACCCCGTGGCAGTCCGCGCAGCTCCCCTCCGGCGAGTCGCGGTCGAAGTGGGCGGTCGTCAGTGGCCCGCCCCCGCCCTCGGCCGCCGGGTCGGCGCCGAGCGCGGGGAGGCGCGAGTACAGCAGCCCCAGGTGCCCGTCGACGCCCGTGATCGTCGCGACCGTGGAGCGTGGGTTGCGGTTCAGGCGACGCTGGTCGACGGCCAGCGTCGCGCCGAGGCCCAGGACGCGGTCGACCTTGGGCCGGTTGCGCTGGCTGATGTACTGCCTGACGAACGGCGAAAGCCCCTCCAGGTACCGCAGTTGGGCCTCACTGTGCAGAGTGTCGATCGCCAGCGAGGTCTTGCCGCTGCCGCTCACTCCGGTGAACGCGACGAGCCGCCCCTTGGGGATGCTCAGGGACACGTCCCGCAGGTTGTTGGTGCGGGCCCCCACCACGTCGATGGTCTCGTACCCCGTGGTCACGACAGGGGCTCCGCGGTGAGCTTCGTGAAGTCCGGGGAGTAGACGGTCATCCAGTGCGGGCGCAGCCGGCAGTAGACCACGTCGCGCTCCCAGTCGAAGGCGTGCTCGCCGTAGAAGTCCTTGAAGTACGCGAGCAGTTCCGGCCACTCCGCGTCCGGCTCGCCGTCCGGGGGGTTCAGGATCTCTGCCGTGCCGTGCGTGAACACACCGAGGTCCTCACCGCGCAGGTGGGCGGCGCTGACGGCGGGTCGGGCGGCGAGGTGGCGGGCCTTGGCGGCGCCGCGCGCCGTGCCGAAGTGCCACCTGCCGTGCAGGAAGTGCCCGTCAACGCCGCTGATCCGGGGTTCGCCCTTCGCCGTCACGGTGGAGAGGGCGAGGGTGCGCATGCCGGTGAGGATCTGCGTGAGTTGGGTGGCGGTCAGGGTTCGCTCGGTGTTGATGATCGAGCGGAGGTGCGAGGTGGAGCGGGCGAGCGAGGCGTCGAGGAGGGCCTGGAGCTCGGTGAGTTCTTCGAGTGTTTCGCGCATGGAGGTCCTTGTCGGTCCGGGGGTCGTGTGGGGTGGTCAGCGGTAGTCGGCCACGTCGACGTCCTTGCCCTCGTTCACGGCGTCCCGGATGTACGGCCACGCGTCCGGCTGGGAGCCGTCCGTGTCGGTGAAGCCGTACTCGCGGGCCAGTTGGCCGCTGGAGAGCGACTGGCCGTTCCAGCGGGCCACGTCCGGGTCGCAGGCCAGCGCCGCCGCCGCGCGGCCGACGTAGGTCGGGGACTCGGAGATCGCGAAGTGCGGGTCCTGCTTGATGCCGTCCCGCCAGTTCTCCTCGGTCACCTTGAAGTGGGTGTCGAGCATCGCCTCGGACCGAAGCCAGCCAGGCGTCAGCGAGACCGCCGTGCAGCCGAGGTCGCGCAGTTCCTCGCCGAGCGCGTAGGCCATCCGGATCGGGGCGTTCTTGGCCAGGTCGTAGTAGAAGCTCTCCCGGTAGCGGCGGTTGGACTCCTTCGTGCCGTCCGTCACCTCGATCACCAGGCCGCCGGGGCGCCGGGTCAGCAGCGGCAGGGCGTAGCGCGAGCTGATGATGTGGGTCTCGACGCCGAGCCGCAGCATGCGCAGTCCACCCGCCAGGTCGAGGTCCCACATCTTCGTCCCGAACGACAGGTCGAGCAGGTGGTCGGCACCCCAGACGTCGTTGACCAGGACGTCGAGCCGCCCGCGCTCCCGGTCGATCCGGTCGACCAGCGCCTCGACCTGCTCGGGCTCCAGGTGGTCCGTCGGCACGGCGACGCCCTCGCCGCCCGCCGCGGTGACCAGTTCGGCGGTCTCCTCGATGGTCTCGGTGGCCCGACCCACCTCGCTGACGGCCGTACGGGTCGTCCGGCCCGTCGCATAGACCGTGGCGCCGGCCGCGCCGAGCTCGACGGCCATCGCCCGCCCCGCGCCCCTGGTCGCCCCGGCCACCAGCGCGATCTTCCCGGTCAGCGGCTTGTCCTGCTGGTTCACGCACACTCCTCGCACGTCGTGGTTTCGACGGGCCCCACGCTTCCAGGGAAACCAGACATCTCCTGTCCGGCTTTCCGGCGTGCGCACGAGGGCCGGAGCCGGGATCCTGTCGCCATGATGGACGAAACGGACTTCTGGGAGATCATCGACAGCACCCGGGATTCCGCGGGCGGCGATCCCGAGGCACACGCCGACCTGCTGGTCGAGCGTCTCGTCGACCTCGATCCGGAGGCCGTCACCGACTTCGCCCGGCACTTCGAGTCGCGCTTCGGCCGTGCCTACCGCTGGGACGTGTGGGGCGCCGCCTGGGTGCTGCTCGGCGACGCCGGGGACGCCGCGTTCGAGAACTTCCGCTGCTGGCTGATCAGCCGCGGCCGGCACGTGTTCGAGGGCACCTTGCACGAGCCGGACGCGCTGGCCCAGCTGCTCGGGCCCGACGGCTTCGACCGCCACACGGACGGTGAAGCGGAGGACGTCGGATTCGCCGCCTACGACGCCTACGACCGGCTGACCGGCACCGAGCTGCCCGACCTCGGCCTGCCGGAACAGCCGCGCGAGCCGGAGGGCGTGCCGGTCGACTTCGCGGACGCGGCGGCGATGGCCGCCGCCTACCCGCGTCTCTGGGCGCTGGCGCGGCGGGCCCCAGGTGGCCGCGTCGACGCCTGATCCACCAGGATGGGGCCATGCGGGAACCAGCGGAGCGCGTGGAACGGATCGCCGTCACCGGCTCGTCGGGGTTGATCGGCTCGGCGCTGATCGCGGCGCTGCGGGCGGACGAGGTGAACGTGGTGCGGCTCGTGCGGCGCCCGCCGCGCGCCGCCGACGAGGAGCGCTGGGACCCTTCGGGCGCGGAGCCGGACGTCAACCGGGCCGCGCTTGAGGGCTGCACGGCCGTGGTGCACCTGGCGGGCGCCGGGGTCGCCGACCACCGGTGGACGCGGCGGTACAAGGCGGAGCTGCGCGACAGCCGGGTCTTCGGCACGGCGTCGTTGGCCCGGGCGATCGCCTCGCTCGACGAGCCGCCGCGCGTCCTCGTCTCGGGCAGCGCCATCGGCTACTACGGCTACACGGGCTCCCGTCCAGTGGACGAGCACGAGCCACCGGGCACCGGCTTCCTCGCCGACCTCTCGGTGGACTGGGAGGCGGCGGCCGGGCCGGCCGAACAGGCCGGGGTGCGGACCGTGTTCGCCCGCACCGGCCTCGTGGTGGCCAGCTCGGGGGGCGCCTGGGGGCGTCTTTTCCCGATCTTCCGGGCCGGGATCGGCGGCCGTCTTGGCAACGGCCGGCAGTACTGGAGCGCCATCTCGCTCCACGACCACGTCGCCGCGCTCCGCTTCCTCCTCGACGACGTGCCGGGGCTGTCCGGCCCCGTCAACCTCACCGGGCCCGAGCCGCTGACCAACCGCGAGGTCACCCGGGTGATGGGGCGGGTGCTGCGCCGGCCCACGGTGTGCGCGGTGCCGGCGCCCGTGCTGCGCCTGGTCCTCGGCGAGTTCGCGCAGGACGTGCTCGGCAGCCAGCGGGTGGTGCCGCGCAAGCTGCTCGACGCCGGCTTCGCCTTCGCGCACCCCACGGTGGAGGAGCAGGTGCGGGCCGCCGTGGCCGCCCCCGCCTGACGACCGGCGGGGTCGGCACGCGACCTTCGTGCCCCCGTGCCCTGGTCCATGCGCTCTGCCGGATTGCGCCCGGCGTGAGAGGGTCTCTCCGGTTCGGGCATTGCCCGCGCCCCCAGCGGGCATCAGGACCCACGGACCCACACCCAGGGCCCTGGGGGCCGCTGTCCGGAGCGGCCGGCAAGACCGTCGACAGCGTCGTCCACGGGGAACGCGGCCCGCGCCGACCGGCCGTCCCGTCGGCGTCCGCGCCCCCGCCGCTCGCACGCACCGACCCCTCACCAGGAGGCCACGTGCTTCAGCGCCGACCGCACCGCGACCACTCCGATGTCGTCATCATCGGCGCGGGCCCCGCCGGGCTCGCCGCCGCGCACCACCTGAGCACCGCCGGCCTCACCGTGACCGTCCTGGAGGCGGCCGACCGCATCGGCGGGCGCATGTCCACCGAGGAGCTCGACGGCTTCCGCCTCGACCGCGCCGCCCACCTCGCCCTGCCCGGCTACCCCACCAGGGCCCAGCTGCCGGGTCCGCTGCCCACCCGCCGCCTGACCGGCGGCATCGTGCTGAAGGGCGCGACGCACCAGCACCGCATCGGGGAGGCGGGCGGCCACGGCCAGGGCCGTGCCGGCCGCCGCTCGCTGACGTCGGCCTTCGACCAGATCTGGCTGCGGGCCAACCTGGCCAGACTCGGTCGGCTGCCGGACGCCAGACTGCGGTCCCGCCCCGAACTGACGGCGGCCGCCGCGCTCTCCGCGCGCGGCATACCGACGCGCATAGCCGAGGGCGCGCTGCGCCCGCTGCTCGCCGCCCTGCTGCACGACCCGGAGCTCGCCACCTCGAGCCGGCTCGGCGACGAGGCGCTGCGGGCGTTCGCCAGGCGCGGCCTCGGCCTGCCGACGGGCGGCGCCTCGGCGCTGCCCGAGCTGCTGGCCTCGGCCCTGCCCGAGGGGTCGGTCAGGACGGGGGTGCGGGTGGTCTCCGTCTCCACCACGGTGGTGGAGACGGAGTCGCACGGCGCTTTCCGCTGCCGGGCCGTGGTGCTGGCCACCGGTGCCGAGGAGGCCGCCCGGCTGCTCCCCGGCCTGCGGGTGCCCGCTTTCCGGCCGGTGACGGTGCTGCACCACGCGGCGCCGGCCGCCCCGCCCGGCGGGCCCGCGCTGATCGTGGACGCGGCGGCGCGGGGTCCCGTCTCGCACACCATGGACGCCTCGGCGATCGACCCGTCCCGGGCGCCGGCCGGCCGGACGTTGGTCACCTCGGTGGTACTCGGCCCGCCGGCGGCCGAACCGCCGGAGCTGCTCGACAAGGCGGCCAGGGCGCAGCTCGCCGAGCTGCACGGCACGCCGGCCGACGACTGGCGACTGCTGGCCGTGCGGCACGATCCGCACGCGGTCCCCGTGTTCGCGCCGCCCTACCCGGGGGCGAGGTCGACGCGGCTGCTCGACGGCCTCTACGTGTGCGGCGACCACCGCGACGTCCCGGGCCCGACCGGCGACCTCGCCTCGGCCGCGCGAGCGGCGGCGGCGCTGATGGCCGACGCGGGCGTGACAGCGGCGCCCCGGCCGGTGGCCGCGGAGGCGGTCTGACGGCGCGGCCGGGAGCCGGTTCCTTCCCCACC
>NZ_SMKC01000117.1 GCF_004348315.1 Streptomyces sp. 8K308
GGACTGGGATGGTGGCGAGCACCCGGTGGGGGCGTACGCCTCTTCGAGGATGTCGTGCAGCACGCGGCGGACCGCCAGGCGTATCGCGGCGACCGAGGGGTGGGGACCCATATCCGAATCACTTCTTTCTGCGGGGAGCTCGGGAGGTGCTGTCACGCTGAGTGCGTAAATGGTGACAGAGGAGGCTTGTTACCCGAGCATCGCACGCCCGGCATTGCCGCCACGGTCCCTCGTACGGGTGATTTCGGGGCGTTTGGCGGCGATCAGGGCCACTGGCCGGGCCCTACGCGGGCCCCGGCCCGACCCGGGCGATCCACCGTTCGGGGTGGGAGATCTCCTCCTTGGTGGGCAACGTGTTCGGCGAGGTCCACACGCGGTTGAAGCCGGCCATGCCCGCCTCGTCGACGACGGTGCGGACGAACCGCTCGCCGTCCCGGTACTGCCGCAGCTTGGCGTCGAGGCCGAGGAGCCGCCGCAGCGCCCGGTCGAGCCGGCCGGCGCCGGTCTGGCGGCGCCGGGTGAACTTCTCGCGGATCTCGGCGACGGACGGCACCACGGCAGGCCCCACGCCGTCCATCACGTAGTCCGCGTGCCCCTCGAGCAGCGACATCACGGCGGTGAGGCGCTCCAGGATCTCCCGCTGACGCGGGGTCTGCACCAGGTCAACGATGCTCGGCCCGTCGCCGCGCTCCGCATCGGCCTGCTCCTCGGCCGCCCGGCCGCCGAGCGACTGCGCGGCCCGCCGCAGCCGCTCGACCAGGGTGGCCGGGTCCACGTCCGCCTCGGCCAGGAAGGACTGGATCTCGCTCTCCAGGTGGTCGCGGAGCCACGGCACAGCGGTGAACTGGGTGCGGTGCGTCTCCTCGTGCAGGCAGACCCAGAGCCGGAAGTCGTGCGGGTGCACGTCGAGCTCGCGCTCCACGTGGACGATGTTGGGCGCGACGAGCAGCAGCCGGCCGGTCCCGGCGCCGGGCAGCTCGGGCCCGGCGGGCGCGAAGGTCTCGTACTGGCCGAGCACCCGGGAGGAGAGGAAGCCGAGCAGCATGCCGACCTCGACGCCGGTGACCTTGCTGCCCATCGCGGTGAGCGCGGTCCCGCCGGGCACCGCGGCCCGCCGCTCGCGCATCCGGGCCATCAGCGGGGCGAGCACCTCGCGGAACCCGGCCACGTTGGCCCTGACCCAGCCCGGCCGGTCGACGACGAGCACCGGCGTGTCCACCCCGCCGGTGTCAAGCTCGGTGAACTCCCGCACGTGCCGCTCGGAGGCGACGGCGTGCCGGCGCAGCTCGGCGACGACGGAACGGGCCTCTTCCCGGCTCACCTCGGGGCCGGGACGCAGCACTCGGGTGGCGGTGGAGACCGCCAGCTTCCAGTCGACCAGGTCCGTACCGCCGAGTGAGGTCATGCCCTCAACGGTACGGCGCCCCCCAACCAACGGCTAGCGGCCCAGACGCCGGGTGCCCGGCCCGGCGGTCAGTCGGCCAGGGTGGCCAGGGCCGTGGCGGCCTCGTCGAGCGCGGCCTCGGCCGCGCGCGGGTCGGTCGTGCCGGAGGCGAGGAAGGCGAAGCCGAGCACCCGTCCTTCGCCGGTGGCGACCGTGCCGGCCAGGCTGTTGACGCCGGTCAGGGTGCCGGTCTTGGCCCGCACGAGCCCGGCGCCGACCGAGCCGGTCTCGCCGTCCGCGTACCGCTCGGAGAGGGTGCCGGAGAAGCCGGCCACCGGCAGCCCGGTGAGGGCGGCCCGCAGCTCGGGGCGCTCGGGGTCGGCGGCGACGGACAGGGCCCTGGTGAGCAGGTCGGCGGTGACCCGGCCCTCACGGTCGAGGCCGCTGGCGTCGACCAGCCGGGCACCGTCCAGGGGCAGCCCGAGCGCTTCGAGCCGGGCGGTGAACGCGCGGCTCGCGCCGCGGAAGTCGGCCGGCTGGTCGCTGGCGATCGCGGTGTGCCTCGCCAGCGCCTCGGCCAGGTCGTTGTCGCTGTTGATCAACATCCGCTCGACCAACGAGGAGGTCGGCGCGGAGCGGTGGACGGCCAGCTCCTCGGCGGCCTCGGGGGCGGCGCGCCTGGCCGGCTCACGGCCCTCGACGGCCTCGGCCCCGATGCCGCCGGCGTCCGCCAGGGCCGTCGCGAAGGCGGTGGCGGCCGCGGCCGCCGGGTTCTCGGCGCGGGGCGCGGGGCCCCGGGTGCTGTCGTCGAGGCGGCCCTCGTTCAGCTGGAGGGGGGTGATGATCGCGATGTTGTCGTTTACTCCGATGGGGTGGCGCTGCTCGCGCGGGTAGAGCGAGACGTCGTAGACGACCTCCTCGGCCGTGAGGCCCCGGTCGGCCAGGGCGCGGGCGGTGTCCCCGGCGAGCTCTTCGAGGTCGTCGGCGGTGAGGGTGGGGTCCCCGCCGCCGACCAGAACGACGCTCTGCCGCTCCTCGTCCCAGCGGACCGTGGTGGCGAGCCGGTGGTCGGGGCCGAGCGCGTCGAGGGCCGCCACGGCGGTGATGATCTTGACGGTGGAGGCGGGGGCGCGGCTGGTGCCCGCGCGGTCGGCGTAGAGGGAGTCGCCCGTGGACAGGTCGATGACGGCCGCGGCGACGTCCTCGCCGAGCGCCGAGTCGCGCAGCACCGGCCGCAGCACGCGCTCCACCACGGCGGCGGCGGGCTCGTCGCCCTCGCCCTCCAACGGCACGAGGACCGGCCGCGCCCCCGGCACGGTGCCGGCGACGCGCTCCGCGGCGTCCGCGTCGCGCCGGGCGTCGGCGGCGGTCGCCTGGGCGCGCTCGGCGGTGCGCCGGCCCGAGTCCCAGGGGCCGGCGAGGGCGACGAGTACCGAGGCAATCGCCAGGCCGGCCGCGCCGGCGGCGGCGACGAGGCGCCAAATCGCCTGGTGTTCCCGGAGGTTGGCGCGGAGGAACCGCAGCACCACCTCGAGCCTCTCGGCCGCCCTGCGCACCACGGACCAGCCCCTTTCGCGAGCAGACATCCCCGTGAGGGACACTTAACCACCTGTCGCGTGCATAGATCGGTTAAGGAGTCCCCAGTGGAGTTCGACGTCACCATCGAGATTCCGAAGGGTTCGCGGAACAAGTACGAGGTGGATCACAAGACCGGACGCATCCGTCTGGACCGCCACCTCTTCACCTCGACGGTCTACCCGGCCGACTACGGCTTCGTGGAGGGGACGCTCGGCGAGGACGGCGACCCGCTGGACGCGCTGGTGCTGCTCGACGAGCCCACCTTCCCCGGCTGTCTGATCCAGTGCCGGGCGATCGGCATGTTCCGGATGCGGGACGAGGCCGGCGGCGACGACAAGCTGCTGTGCGTGCCCGCGTCCGACCCGCGGATGGAGCACCTGCGCGACATCCACCACGTCAGCGAGTTCGACCGGCTCGAGATCCAGCACTTCTTCGAGGTCTACAAGGACCTGGAGCCCGGCAAGTCGGTCGAGGGCGCCAACTGGGTGGGCCGGGCCGAGGCGGAGGTCGAGATCGAGGCCTCGTTCAAGCGCGCGGCGGACGCCGGCGAGGGCCACCACTGATGCGCCGTCCGGGAGCGGGGCCGTTGTGAGAGGCTGAGGTCAGAGCCAAGACCGGCTCCTGGACGAGGTGCGCCGTACCCAGCCCCACGACAAGACGGCGCGGGGAGTCGTGTCCGTCATGGCGTGGATTCTTCTCGTGGTCGCCGGCGTTCTGGAAGCCGTCTGGGCGACGGCGCTCGGCAGGTCCGACGGGTTCAGCAAGCCGCTGCCGACCGTGGTCTTCGCGGTCGGCCTGGCACTGTCGATGACCGGCCTCGCGCTGGCGCTGCGGACCCTGCCGGTGGGCACCGGGTACGCGGTGTGGGTCGGCATCGGCGCAGCGCTGACCGCCGGATACGGGATGGCCTTCGAGGGCGAGCCGGCGTCGCTGCTCAAGGTGGCGCTGCTCGTCGGCATCGTCGGCTGCGTGGTGGGCCTGAAGCTGGCCCACTGAGCCTACGAGGACTCAGAAGCCGCGGGTGCGCTTGGCGCCGCGGCGGCCAATCGGCGTGGTGAGCCCGGGCGTTCCGATGAACAACCGGGCCATCTCGCTGCCCAGGTTCACCCCGACGGCGATGGCGAGCGCCAGCGTGATCGCGGTGAGCAGGTTCTCGATGCCGGCGTCCACGTTGCCCTGGGCGAAGCCGAGCAGGCCGAGGTAGACCGCGCCACCGGGCAGCAGCGGGCCGATCGCCGCGGTGACGTAGGGCAGTGACGAGGTGAACCGGTAGCGGGACTCGAGCTGGCCGAAGAGGCCGACCATGCCCGCGCCGACGGCGGTGGCCGCGAACGGCGAGAGGCCCGCCGTATCGTGCATGGCGCCGTAGATCAGCCAGGCGACGCCGCCGTTGAGGGTGGCGGGGATGATCGTGTGGCGGGCCTGCTGGAGCAGCACGCAGAAGGTGAGCGAGAGCAACAGCGCGGCGGCCAGCTGAACGCCGGGGCGGGTGGCCCGCTGGAGGACCTCGGGTTCCAGGCTGACGCCCGAGGTCTCACCCACGTACAGCACGGCGAGCACCCCGCAGACGATGCCGACGCTGAGGTAGACCACCTCGAGCAGACGGGCCGAGGCCGTGAGGTAGTAGCCGGTGAGCCCGTCCTGGACGCCGGCGACCAGCGCCCGGCCGGGGATCACCGCGAACAGGCCACCGGTGACCATGGCCGCGGCCTGGATCTCGCCGGAGCCGGAGGTGTGGCCGGCCGCCCAGATGACGCCCACCAGCGCCGGCGCCATCGCGGCGGCGGCGAACTGGTAGAACTCCGGCAGCCCGCGGCTGGCCGCCAGCCAGGCCAGCCGGTCGCCGAGCATGGCGCCGAGCGCGGCAAGCAGGAAGACCTGCCAGGTGCCGCCGACCAGGGTGCTTGCGGCGCCGGCCAGCAGGCCGCTGGCGATGGTCAGCTGCCACTTGGTGAACGGGTGCCGGTTCCGCCGGATGGTGGCGAGCCGGCCGTACGCCTCCTCGAGCGAGACCTCGCCCGAGGAGATGTCGTCCACCAGCTGGAAGACGGCGGCCAGTCGGGTGTAGTCGGTGCCGCGCCGACGGACGGTACGGCTGAGCGAGACCGGCGCGTCGACCAGCGACGGCTGATGGGTGATGGAGATCAGGGTGAAGGTGACCGTGGCCTCGCAGCGGTCCAGCCCGTAGGCGTGGACCACTCCGAACATGGCGGCCTCGACGTCCTCCGCGCCCTCGCCGCCGGCCAGCAGCAGCTCCCCGATGCGCAGCGTCAGGTCGAGCACCCGGGGCACGGCGGGCGGCGCCTCTTCCCCCTCGCGAGGCACGTACTCGGGGGCCGGCCGCTCGGCCAGCGGCAGCCGGACCATGCTGCGCATCCGGTCCTGCCAGTAGGTGCCGCGGCCGGCCTCCAGGCCGGTCAGCCGCGGTATCCCCTGGGCAGGGGTGCCCCACATACTCGATCCGGCGCTGCGCGGCGGGGTGCGCGGCGGGACCGTCAGCCCCTCGGGGACCGCGAACTCGGAGCTCGGATGGTCGCTCTCCGGCGGAGGCAGCTCAAGGCCCTCGGGCACGGTGAACCCGGAGCCGGACTCCTGGTCCGTCGCTTCCTCGCCACCCACGCCGATCCTGCTCCTCGCTCACGCGCCGTGGGGCCCTCCGGAAGGCCCCCGCCGCAGCATAAGGTCATTCCGGTGGATTCGCCCGGCCAGCGTGGCGCTCCGCGTTGGCCAGGATCGCGTCCCGCAGGTAGCGGGCGAGACCGGGCCGCACGGCGTCGATGTTGCGGGTGAAGCGCTCGTCCGCGACATACATCTCGCCGAGGCGGGTGTGCATGTCGTGGCCGCAGTCGTAGAAGTGCCGCGCGATCTGGAGCCGGTGCTCCTCGGCCGCCGCCACGGCCTCGGCCGCGTCGGGCGCCACGCCCGCGTCCATCAGGGCGACGAAGCGGGCGTTCAGCTCGTCCCCCTCGGCCTTGATCCGCTGCCAGTCCTCCTTCCGGTAGCCGGCCGCCCTACGCTGGGACTCCCGGTACGCCTCGGTGTCGCCCCAGCGTTGCTCGGCCTCGGCGGCGTGCTCGGTGGAATCGAAGTCCCCGAAGACCTCGAACCGCTCCTCGGGGGTGAGACTGATGCCCATCTTCCGTGCCTCCATGGCTCGTTCGACGGCCGTGGCCATGGCGCGCAACCGCTCGATCCGCTCGGTCAGCAACGCGTGCTGACGGCGCAGGTGCACCTGCGGGTCGGCGGCCGGGTCATCGAGCAGGGCGGCGATCTCCTCCAGCGGGAAACCGAGCTGCCGGTAGAAGAGGATCCACTGCAGCCGGTCGAGATCGGTGTCCCCGTAGCGACGGTGACCGGCGTGGGTGCGCTCGCCCGGCACCAGCAGCCCGATCTCGTCGTAGTGGTGCAGCAGCCGCACCGTGACCCGAGCGAACCCGGCGACCTGCCCCACCGAATAGCTCACGTCCGTCTCCTTTCCTGTCCCGAGCCACGGTGCGCCATCACGTGACGTGAGGTGCAAGCCCGGGACGCCCCTACGCGTCCCTGCCGCGCAGCACCGCGTATCCCGCCGCCAACGCCGCCGCTGACCAGGCCAGCAGCACGCCGACCGCGACGCCGGGCCCATAGGGCTCGTGGTCCTGCGTGATCAACACCACGCCCGCGCTCGACGGGAGGTAGTCGGCGACGCCCTCCAGCCATCTGGCACCTATCGCCCGCAGCAGCTGGGGCACGGCCAGCTGCAGCAGGACCAGGCCGGTGATCGCGCCCGCCGCACTGCGCAGCATGGTGCCGACGCCTGTGGCCATCAGGGCCAGCGCGGCCAGATAGCCACCGGTGCCGGCCGCGGCCGCCACGGCTTCGGCGGCCGTGAACTCACCGTACTCGTGCATCAGGGGGGCGGCGCAGGCCGTGCCGAGGGCGCTGAGCAGCACGCCGAGCGCCGCCGCCACCGCCGTGACCACGGCCGCCTTGCCGAGCAGCAGGCGCCAGCGGACCGGGACGGCCTGCAGCGAGGTGCGGATGGATCCGCTGGCGTACTCGCCGGTGACGGCCAGGGTGGCCAGCACGACGACGGCGAGCTGGGCGACAAGCAGCGCGTCGGCCACCGCGTGTGGCGCCGGCCTGGCGGTGTCGAAGCCGTTCTCCGCGCTGGCGAAGGCCGACATGCCGACCACGACCGACGCGGCGACGGTGAGCAACCCGGCGGCCACCAGGCTCCACCAGGTGGAGCGCACGCTCCACAGCTTGGTCCACTCGAAGGCGATCGCGCCCCTCATGCCGGCTCACGCTCCCCGTACTCGACGCTGCTCTCGGTCAGCTCCAGGTAGGCCTCCTCGAGCGAGGCCCGGCGCTCACTGAGCTCGTGCACGGGGACCCCGTGTCGGAAGGCGAGGTCGCCGATCGCGGCCAGGGTGCCGCCGAGGACCAGGAGTTCGTCGCCGCCCCCGCCGTCCGCCGCACGCACCGTGAGACCCTCCCTGGCCAGGTGCGGGAGCAGCTCGCCGACGCGCGGGCTGCGGACCCGGATCGCGTTGCGCGAGCTGCGCTCGATGATGCTGGCGATGGGCGCGTCCGCGATGAGGCGGCCGCGACCGATCACCACCACGTGGTCGGCGGTCTCCTGCATCTCGCTCATCAGGTGGCTGGAGAGGAAGACCGTGCGCCCCTCGGCGGCGAGGGAGCGGATCAACTCCCGCAGCCAGCGCACCCCGTCGGAGTCAAGGCCGTTGACCGGCTCGTCGAGCAGCAGCACCGGCGGGTCGCCGAGCAGGGCGGCCGCGATGCCGAGGCGCTGGCGCATGCCGAGCGAGAAGGAGCCGACGCGGCGGCCGGCCACCGCCGCGAGGCCGACGGTCTCGAGCACCGCTGTGACCCGGGCCGCCGGGATGCCGTTGCTGCGGGCCATGCCCGCCAGGTGGGCGCGCGCCGAGCGCCCCGGGTGCGCGGAGCGCGGGTCGAGGAGGGCGCCGGCCGCACGCAGCGGGTGGCGCAGCTCCGCGTAGGGCCGGCCGCCCACGAGGGCCCGGCCCGAGGTCGGCGCGTCGAGGCCCATCACCATCCGCATGGTGGTGGACTTCCCCGCGCCGTTGGGCCCTAGGAAGCCGGTGACGCGGCCCGGCTCGATCTCCAGCGAGAGGGCTTCCACCGCCGTTCTCGCTCCATACTTCTTCGTGAGGTCACGCATGCTGATCATGTCGCCGAGGCTAGGAACGGGGCACCGCGCGGCGCTGCCGTCGATCGTCAGGGAATGACCTGACTTTCGTCAGTAACGCAGAGCGACGACCCCTTGTTAGCGTGCCCGCCATGAAGCCCTGGTTTGTACTGATCCTCCTCGCACCACTGGCGCTCGACACGGAGGGAGCCCGCCCGCTCCCGACGGGCGTGGCGGCGGCGACGATAGTGCTGGGCGGAGTGGTCAGCCGCCGGGCACCGGCGCTGGGGCTGACGGCCGCCGGGGTGCTCGGGATCTTCGTCGTGGTGGACGGGGTGAGCCCGGGGGCGCCGCTGAGCGCGGCCGTCCTGCTCAGCCTCCTGGCCGGGCGGAACATGCGACGCCTGTGGCTCGCGGAGTACGCCTTCGCCGGCGCCGCGACCATCGGGATGACATACGCCGTCGCGAAGGGCGATCTCACCGGCTGGATCGTCATCCTGGTCACCCAGTTCGGCACAGCCATGCTGCCGTGGTGGGCCGGCACCTGGTGGCGGCAGCGCGCCGAGCTGTTGCGTGCGGGCTGGGAGCGTGCCGAGCAGGCGGCGAAGCAGGCCAGGTTGCTCGAGCGGGCCAGGATCGCGCAGGACATGCACGACTCGTTGGGGCACGAGCTGAGCCTGATGGCCCTGACGGCCGGGGGGCTCGAGCTGTCGCCCGGCCTGAGCGAGGAGCAGCGGGTGATGGCGACGCGGCTGCGCGAGGGCTCGGTGGCGGCCACCGAGCGGCTGCACGAAGTGATCGGGCTGCTCGGGCAGGGTGAGGAACCGACCGGGGACGAGATCCCGGACCTGGTGGAGCGGGTGCGGCGCTCCGGGGTGTCGGTCGAGTTGTGCGAGGAGGGCGGCACCCGGGAGTGGGCCGCGCCGGTCCTGCGGCACGCGGCCCGGCGGGTGGTGCAGGAGGCGCTGACCAACGCGGTCAAGCACGCGCCGGGGTCGGCCATATCCGTCCGGGTGGCCCACTCGGAGGCCGAGTCGGTCGTCGCGGTGACCAACACGGGTTCGCCGGCCGACGCCAAGCCCGGCTCCTCGCCGGTCGGCAGCGGCACGGGGCTGATCAGTCTCGATGAGCGGGTCCGGCTGGCCGGCGGCACGTTGCGGGCCAGGCCGCTGGAATCGGGTTTCGAGGTTGTCGCGCGGCTGCCGCGCACTCCGCCCGAGAGCGCGGCGACACCGGCGGAGCGGGCGGCCGGCCCGGCCGAGCTGGTGGCGGCCCGGCGGCGGGTGCGGCGGGATTTGCTGCGGGCCTCGGCCGTGCCGGTGGGGCTCGGGGTGGCTCTGCTGGTGGCGCTGTTCACGGTCTACACGGTCACGGTGATGCGGACGTCCCTGGGATCGGACGAGTTCGACCGGCTTCGGCTCGGTCAGGAGCGGGCGGAGTTCGCGTCGGTGCTGCCGCACTCGATCAGCGCGCCGCCGCCGGTGCTGGCCGAGCCGCCGATACCGACCGGCGCCGAATGCGAGTACTACCGGGCGGGTCACAACCTGTTGGACTTCTCGGAGACCATGTTCCGGCTGTGCTTCGAGGACGGGGTGTTGGTGGCCAAGGACACGCTGCGGCGTGGTGACGGATGGGGGTGAGTGAGATGGTTCGGGTCCTGATCGCCGACGACGAGGCGATGATCCGCGCCGGAATCAGGGGGATCCTTGCCGCGGATCCGGCGGTGGAGGTGGTGGCGGAGGCCGGGGACGGCAGGGAGGCCGTGGAGTTGGCCCGCCGGCACCGGCCGGACGTGGCGCTGCTGGACATCAGGATGCCGGGCTCCGACGGGCTGACCGCGTTGGGGCAGCTGCGGGAGCTGGTGCCGGCGACCGGGGTGGTCATGCTCACCACCTTCGGCCAGGACGAGTACATCACCCGGGCGTTGGACCTCGGGGCGGCCGGCTTCCTGTTGAAGGCGTCCGATCCGCGCGAGCTGATCGCCGGGGTGCACGCCGTGGCGGACGGCGGAGCGTGTCTCTCGCCGCGGGTCGCCCGCCGGGTGATCGGCGAGCTGCGGCAGGGGACGACCGCGCGGGACCGCGCGCGGGAGTTGGTGGCCGAGTTGAGCGAGCGGGAGCGGGAGGTGCTCGCCCTCATCGGGGCCGGCCTGTCCAACGCGGAGATCGGTCGGCGGCTGCATCTCGTCGAGGGCACGATCAAGGCCTATGTGAGCACGGTCCTGACCCGGCTCGGGGTTCGCAACCGGGTGCGGGCGGCGATCGTGGCGTACGAGGCCGGTCTGGTGGCGGACGCCTCAGCCCCCGGGGAGACCGGGGGCCAGGCGGACCGGCACTAGTCGTTCAGCCGGGAGAAGCGCCGCATGGCCAGTGGGGCGCAGAGCGCGAGGAGGAGCAGGGGCCAGGCGACGGCCAGCAGGACGGGGTGAGTGGCGGCCCAACCGTCACCGGACCAGCCGCGGTTGCCGAAGAGCTCGCGGGCGGCGCCGGCCGTGGCGGACATCGGGTTCCACTCGGCGATCACCCCCATCCAGCGCGGCATGGTGTCCGGTGAGGTGAAGGCGTTGGAGAGGAAGCCGACCGGCCAGACGAGGATCTGCACGGCCTGCACCATCTCCGGCTTGCCGGCGACCAGGCCAAGGTAGATGCCGACCCACAGCATGGCGAAGCGCAGCAGCAGGAGCAGGCCCACGGCGGCCAGGGCCTCGGCGAGGCTGCCGTGCCAGCGCCAGCCGATGGCGAGGCCGGCACCGATCATCACCAGCAGGCTGGCCGCCGACTCGATCATGTCGAGCAAACTGCGGCCGACCAGGACGGAGGAGGGAGCGATGGGCATGGACCGGAAGCGGTCCAGGACGCCGCGGTTGATGTCCTGAGTGAGGGCGACCATGGTCGCCTCCAGGCCGAAGGCCATGGTGAGCGCCAGCATGCCAGGCACCAGGAACTCGGTGTAGTCGCCGCCGCCCGGGATGGCCATGCCGCCGCCGAGGAAGTAGGCGAACATCACCAGCATCATCACCGGGAAGAGCAACCCGGTGGCGACGGTGCCGGGTTGGCGGACCCAGTGGGCCAGGCCCCGGCGGGTCATGGTGATCGAGTCGGTGACGGCTCGGGTCAGCCGGCCCATGGGCGGCGCGATAGGGGAAGCCGTGGTGGTCACGCGGACGCCTCCGAGCGGTCGCGGGTGGTGTCGGCCGGGGCCTCGGCGGGGTTGTCGGTCGGGTCGCCGGTCAGGTGGAGGAAGACCTCGTCGAGCGTCGGGCGGCGCAGGGCGATGTCCTCGGCGTCAATGCCGGCGGCGCCCAGGGCGCGCACGGTCTCGGCCAGGGCGGCCATCCGGTCGGTGACGGGCGCGCTGACGAGCCGCCGGTCCGGGTCGGTGTGCGTCTCGGCGGCGCGGGCCGCCATGCCGACCACGGCCGCGGCCTCGGCGAGCCGGGCCGGGTGCCGCACGACGACGTCGATGCGGTCGGCGCCGATCAGCGCCTTGAGCTCGTCCGCGGTGCCCTCGGCGATCCGGCGGCCGCGGTCAATCACCGAGATGCGGTCGGCGAGTTGGTCGGCCTCTTCCAGATACTGGGTGGTGAGCAGCACGGTGGTGCCGCCACCGGTGAGCGAGCGGACGGCCCCCCACACCTCGGTGCGGCCGCGCGGGTCGAGGCCCGTGGTGGGCTCGTCGAGGAAGAGCACCCGGGGCCTGGTGATCAGGCTGGCGGCCAGGTCGAGCCGGCGGCGCATGCCGCCGCTGTACTGGCCGACGGCCCGGCCGCCGGTGTCCGCGAGGTCGAAGCGCTCCAGCAGTTCGGTGGCGCGGCGGGCGGCGCCGCGACCGCCGAGGTGGTAGAGCCGGCCGAACAGCTCCAGGTTCTGCCGGCCGCTCAACTCCTCGTCCAGCGCGGCGTGTTGTCCGAGGAGCCCGATGCGGTAGCGGACCTGGTCGGGCTGGCGGGCCACGTCGTGGCCGGCCACCACGGCCCGGCCGCCGGTGGGCCGCAGCAGGGTGGTGAGGATGCGGACGGCAGTGGTCTTGCCGGCTCCGTTGGGGCCGAGCACGCCGTGCACGGTGCCGGGCTCGACGGCGAGGTCGAGACCGGCCAGGGCGGTCTTGGTGTTGGGTCCCCGGCCGTAGACCCTGGTCAGGTCCTCGGTCAGGATCGCGTGATCGGGCACGCGCGCCTCCCGGTGGGTGCGAGTAGGAGAGCTAGTCAAATTTGATGAGCGGCGGCGGTCGAGAGTAGCCCCGACCCCTGGGGTAGTCAAACTTGATTAGCGACTCGGTGAGAGACTGCGCCACGGAACACAGATCGGCGAGGAACACAAGCGGAAGGGCGGCAGCCGATGTCGGTCATTCGGCTCCTGGTGCTGGGCGCGGTGCGCCAGCACGGTCGGGCGCACGGCTACCAGGTGCGGAACGACCTGGAGTTCTGGGGCGCGCACGAGTGGTCGAACGCCAAGCCGGGCTCGATCTACCACGCGCTCAAGCAGATGGCGAAGCAGGGGCTGCTGATCGCCCACGAGACGGCGCCCAGCCCGGCCGGCGGGCCGCCGCGCACCGAGTACGAGCTGACCGACGCCGGCGAGGAGGCCTATCTCGACCTGCTGCGGGAGTCGCTGCGCGCGCACGACCAGCGCATCGACGTGCTGACCGCGGGCGTGGGGCTCATCGTCGACCTGCCCCGCGAGGAGGCGATCGAGCTGCTGCGGGAGCGGGTCGCGGCCCTCGACGGCTGGCGTGAAGAGGTGGAGAAGCACTGGATGCCGCCGCGGGAGACCCCCACCGAGTGGGGGCACATCGGCGAGGTCATGCGGCTGTGGCTGGAGAACTCACGCACCCAGGCGGAGTGGACGCGCGGCCTCATCGACCGGCTGAGCGCCGGCGCCTATGTGATGGCGGACGAGGGCGAACGCAGCGTCGACGTGCTGCCCGAGGGCATGCCGAACCCCTTCGCGTGAGCGCCTCGGCCGGGGGCCGGCTCAGAGCTCCCGGCGCATCCGGGCCAGCAGGTCCCGGGTGCCCTCGGGGCTGAGCGCGAACTCGGCGAGCCGGTCGAGCACCACCTGGTAGGCGGCGACCTCCTCGCGCTTGTCCAGGTAGAGCGCGCCCGTCAGCTGCTCCAGGTAGACCAGGTCGGACAGCTCCCGCTCGGCGAAGCGCAGCAGCGTGAAAGCGCCGGACTCGGCGACGTGCCCGCCCTGGGCGAACGGCACCACCTGCAGGGTGATGTTCGCGTAGTCGGCGAACTCGAGCAGCGCGTCCAGTTGCTCCGCCATCACCTCGCGCCCGCCGTGGTACCGGCGCAGCGCCGACTCGTCGAGCACGCAGTGCAGGTGCGGCGCGCTCTCCGAGACCAGCAGCTTCTGCCGGGCGAGCCGCAGCGCGATCCGCCGGTCCACCTCGACGCGCGGCAGCCGCCCCTTGTGCCCGCTGACCACCACGGCGTGCGCGTACGCCTCGGTCTGCAGCAGGCCGTGCACGAACTGGAGCTCGTAGGTGGCGATCCGCTCGGCCGCCGCCTCGAGCCCGATGTACGTCTGGAACCAGCTGGGCAGCACGTCGTTGTAGCTGTGCCACCAGCCCGCCTGCCCGGAGGAACGGGCGAGGCCGAGCAGCGGTTCGCGCTCGGCCTCGTCGGTCACCCCGTAGAGCGTGAGAAGATCGGCCACGTCGCGCGGTTTGACGCTGACCCGGCCGAGCTCCATCCTGCTGATCTTGGACTCGGAGGCCCGGATCGAGTAGCCGGCCTCCTCCCGGGTGACGCCGCACGCCTCGCGCAGCCGGCGCAGCTGGGAGCCGAGCAGGATGCGTCGCACCATCGAACCGCCGGCACCCTCGGGAGAACTGGCGACCCCGGTGGCGCCCGCGCCGATGCCCTCCGCCATCCGTTGAGAACTCATGAGACTCACTGCCCTCCACCTCCGACCGCAGAAGTCTGCCACGAACGCGTCTCATTGGGTGTGCGCATGATTACAGTCCATCAAATTTTTTCGTGCACGTGCATCTGCCCTTGCATTTGCCGTAAGCCTTGGGAAGCATGAGCCCTACGCGCTGGGAACCGGTGCGTCAGCTTGGCCCTGCCGCGCCCGACAGCGCCTGGCGGGGTTGGAGGACCGGACGACGTCGGGCCTCCGAGGACAGCAGTGCCGCCGCCGCAACGCCAGGAGTGCCGCGCCATGGGGAGCAGAGGAACGCCCATGCTGGACCAGTTAGGGCAACCCTTTCCGCCCGTAGATCTGCGGACGCTCTCCGGCACGGCCACCCTCGGCCTGACCCAGCGCCCCGAATCGGTGCGTCGCGCACGGGACTTCACGCGCAACACGTTGCAGGGCTGGCGGCTGCCCCAGCACTTCGACTCCGTGGGCCTGGTCGTCTCCGAGCTGGTCACCAACGCGCTGCGGCACGGCCTCGGGCCGCGCCCGTCCCCCACCGTCCCGCCCCAGGCGAACGGACGTCCGGCCACGCCAGCGGCTCCGGTCGCGCCGGTCGCGATCGCCCGGCCGCTGGTCGAGCTCGAGTTGATGCGGTGCGCGCACCGCCTGATATGCGCGGTGCAGGATCCGAGCGGCGCTCTGCCCAGGTCGTCCGACGAGATGGACGGCGCGGCCGAGTCGGGGCGCGGGCTGCACCTCGTGGAGTGTTTCAGCGACGGCTGGGGCTGGCGGATGCTGGCCGGCGGCCGCGGCAAGGTGGTCTGGGCCGCCTTCCAGACCGACTGAGCGACCTCACCCCCCTTGGGACCCGGGACCGGACCGGCGGCCACTAGCCGACCGGTCACGGTCTCGGGTCGTTCGAAAGGTGTCGGTTCAAACGGCTGAGCTCGAAATGCGCCGGTTCGAAAACGGCTCAATTCGAACCGACGAACCCACCGATCACGAGATCAGGTGGTCGAACTCCCCGTCCTTGACGCCGCGCAGCAGCGCCTCCACTTCGGCCGGCGTGTAGACGAGCGCCGGCCCATCCGGAAATCGGGAGTTGCGAACCGCAACATCCCCACTGGGCAACTTCGCGAATTCCGCGCAGGTCCCCTGAGAGTTACTGTGGCTGCTCTTGAGCCACACGACGTCCCGGAGTTCGTGCGCGGCAATGCCGTTATACGCGTCGGGCACTGGACTCTCCCGGGTCGTGCTCGTGGTGCAACGATGTGCAACAGGAGTCACAGGCGTCATCATGCGGCGCGTGGGACTCAACTGACCCAGATACTAACGTCGCTCAATTGCATCTGCACGCGCGAATGCACGTGCACGACAGGGTGTCGCCACCCCGTCACAACAAATGGTCCGTCCCATTGCTGAGACGAGGTGGCGAGGCATCCGGTTCCATCGCATCCGCCGGAAATAGGTTCAGCGCAGGGCAAGCGAGCCACCACGGCCCGCGCGCCCCGTGAGGTGCGTCACGCTCCCTACGAAACGGGATCGAGCAGGTCGTCGAACGCGGACGCCAACTCCCGCCAGGCCGCCCGGCCGCCGGCGTACTCGGCGTCCGTCAGCAGACAGGCGCGCAACCGCGCCCGCAGCCCCTCCCGGTCAAGGCCGGGGGCCGTGAACACCAGGTGCTGCACCCGGTCCCCCACCTCCGGGTCCCAGTCCATCGCGGCGGCCACCCGGCGCACCGCGGGGGCCATCTCCCAGGCCGCGTCCGGCACCGCGGCCAGCCACGGCCCCACGTTGTCCACGCACAGCGCCCCGCCCGCGGCGTCCCAGGAGAGCAGCGTGTCCGGCCGGTCGGCCAGCCAGAACCGGCCCCGGCTGCGCGGCGCCGCGCACGTCAGCTCCTCGAGCGCCGTGTACAGCCGCTCCGGATGGAAAGGCCGCCGGTGCCGCCAGACCACTGTGGTCACGCCGGCCTCGTCCGCCTCCTGCGGCAGCAGCGCGCTCGCCGGGTGCTGCCGGGCCGCCGCCGCCTCAACATCGAAGCCGGAGGACGCGAGCCGCGGAAACTCGGGATCGGCCACCAGGACCCGTCTGGCCGTGGGGTGCAACTGCGTGAGCAGCGCCCGGTCCAGGTCGTCCGCCGGCTGGTCGCCGCCGACCAGCGCCAGCGTCGGCGCGTACTCCAACTGCCGCGCCCAGGTGTCGGCGACCGTCCGCTGGTCGGCCCCGGCCGTGGCGAGGCCGACGTCGGCCAGATCGTCGCCGTTGGCCAGGTAGGGCAGCACGAGCGCCGGGTCCACGGCGGTGAGGACGCCGGTGAGCAACAGCCGACCGGCCCCGTGGGTGGCGATCACCTCGGCCATCGACCGCGCCTCGACCGAGTCCCACAGCTCGACCACCGCGAGCCGGCACCCGCCGTCCTCGGCGAGCCGCAGCAGCTCAGGCACCAGGTCCTCGCGCAAGGCGCAGCAGGCACAGTCGTTGACCAGCGGGGTCTGGCCGGTGCCCAGCGTGGCCCCGGCGTCCCGCACCAGGCGCGTAACCATGCCGGTGGCCGCGACCCCGGTCAGGTCATGGTGCAGGGCGACGCTGCCCGGCACCCCCGTGAGCAGCCGCCGCACGGCGGTGCGGCGGGCGTCGGCGTGCAGTCCGCCGACGATGACGACCGGCAGCATCAGCTCTCCTCATCCTTCTTGCCGCATCTGGCGGACCGGTCGCGGAAGACGACGGGCCGGTACTCGGGGTGTGTTCCGGATTTCATGGCTGACCTCCCTCTCTCCGGTTCAGCACGGGCACCGGGCGCGGTACGGGTACCCGATCCGCGCCGAGGATCCCAGCGACCGGCCGCCAGTCTATCCAAACGGAAACCATTTTCATTAAGAGGAGGATCACACCGCCTCGGCGCGTCCCGCACACGGTTCGGCCGCCCTCGCCGGGATCGGTGGGGGCGACCGTGGGAGCCGAGGGGCTACTCGCCGGACGGGCCCGACAACGAGACCCCGTTCGCCACCGGGATGCCGAAGTTCGGCGTGCCGTCCGCGTTCCACGAGATGCGCTGTGCGCGGGTGGTGCGGGTGCCGCTACAGCCGTCGGAGGCCGAGGAGTTGGCGTGGTAGGCGATCCACGTCTCGGAGCCGTCAGGCGAGGTGAAGAAGGAGTTGTGGCCAGGTCCGAAGACGCCGGCCGCGTCGTTGCGCTGGAACACCGGGTTGGCGAACTTCCGCCAGGACGAGGCGTTCATCGGGTCGGAGCCGACCAGTTCGAGCATCCCCAGCTTGTAGTCCGGGGTGTTGCAGTGCGAGGCCGAGTAGACCAGGAACGTCCTGCCGTTGCGCCGCAGGATGACCGGACCCTCGTTGACCCCGGCCCCCGACCGCTCCCAGGCGTGGGTCGGGCTCGAGATGCGGACGCCGCGTCCCGACGGCGTCCAGGGGTTGGCGAGCGGCGCGATGTAGAGGTTCTGCGTGCCGCCCTCCCAGAAGGAGTACAGCAGGTAGAGCCGCCCGTCGGGCATCGTCAGGTAGCTGCTGTCGATCATCCAGCGGTTGTCGCCGTAGGGGTCGACCTGGCCCCGGTAGGTGTAGGGGCCGAGCGGGTTGTCGCCGGCGCTCTCCAGCACGTGGACGTGCTGGTTGTCGATGTTCGCGGCGACGCCCGCGCTGTAGGTGAGGTACCAGCGGGTGCCGTTGGGGCCGTTCAGCCGGTGCAGCTCGGGGGCCCAGAAGTTGCAGCAGCGGCTGGCGTTGGTCTCGCGGTAGACCGTCACCGGGTTGGCGGTGCGGAGGCCGGCGAGGGTGGTGGCGCTGCGGATCTCCCAGTGGGAGGCCCAGGTGGTGCCGAGGTGGTAGTAGCGCCCCTGGTAGTAGGTGACCCAGGGGTCGGCGCCGTTCTGGCTGACGATCGGATTGGTGAAGGCGGCGGTCGGCCGCGGCTCGTCGGCGGCGACGGCCGTCCGCCCCCCGGCCTGGCCGGCGGCGGCCGGGGCGCCGTTCTGCACCAGCATGGCCATCGCGCAGGCGACGACCAGCGCCATCAGCAGCGCGACGCGTGGGCGCCGGCGCGCGAGAGGGGTGGGGG
>NZ_SMKC01000118.1 GCF_004348315.1 Streptomyces sp. 8K308
ACCCCACCCAACCCGAGACGAAACGGGCCTCCGCCGGAGCCGGCGGGGGCCTCGTCGCGTGCCAGGGGCGGCTCATACGCCGCCGTAGCCGTGCAGGCTGTCGAAGAAGATGTTGACGCCGTAGTAGTTGATCAGGAAGCAGACCAGGCCCGCGATGCACAGGTAGGCGGCCCTGCGGCCCTTCCAGCCGGCCGTGGAACGCGCGTGCAGGTAGATGGCGTAGACGATCCAGGTGATGAACGCCCAGGTCTCCTTCGGGTCCCAGTCCCAGTAGCGGCCCCACGCGGTCTCGGCCCAGATGGCGCCGGCCACGATGGTGAAGGTCCAGAACGGGAAGACCGCCGCGTTGATCCGGTAGGAGAAGCGGTCCAGGGTGATCGAGGACGGCAGCCGCTCCAGCACGGAGGTGGCGAACCGGCCCGGCTGCCCGCCGGCGACCAGCTTGGCCTCGTAGCGGTCGCGGAACAGGAACAGCACTGCCGCCACCGCGCCGACGTACATCAGCGCGCCGCAGATGATCGCCAGCGGCACGTGGATCCACATCCAGATCGAGTCGAGCGCCGGCACCAGCTGCGTCGAGTCGTTGTAGAGCACGGTCACCGCGAGGCCGAGGTCGAGCAGCACGGTGGTGACCAGCGGCAGGCCGAGCCAGCGGATGTTCCTGCGGAAGGCCAGGAAGCCCAGGTAGCTGGCGACCGCGACCATCGAGAAGGCGGTGGAGAACTCGTACATGTTGCCCCAGGGACCCCGCCCCACGGCGATGGTGCGGGCGACGACGCCGCCGAGGTGCAGCAGGAACGCCAGCGTGGTCAGCGAAACCGCGATCCGCCCGAACGTGTCACCCCGCTCGTCGTCGCCTGCGGCGCCGGGACCGTCCGGGACGGCGTCGCGCTCGGGCGAGGAGGAGCGGGTGACGATTCTGGGCCGCTCCAGGACCGAGGTGGTGCCGCCCTTGCGGACCATGACGGCGGGCCGCTGGGCCGGCACGGCGGCCGGCTCGGCGGCGGCCTCCTCGCCGGAGAGCGCGGCCGCGGTGCGGGCCACCCTGCTGCGGCTGCCGAAAATCCACTCTGCGGTGTAGGCGACGAACGTCAGCGCGTAGACGGCCATCGCCGTGTAGATCAACAGGTTGCTGAAATCGGCCAGGCCCTCGTCTGCGGCGAGCGTCATGGGCGTGCTCCTTCGGCGGCGGACTCTTCAGAAGTATCAGAACCGGGGGCCTCTTCGGGCTCGGCGGGCAGCATCGGCGCCACCGGCTCGAGGGCCGCGGCGAGGGAGGCCAGCTCCACGGGGATCCTGCCCGACTCGGTGCGGCCGAGGGAGGCCATCTCGACGACGGTGTGGCCGTCGTCGTGGCGGTGGGCGCGCACCCAGACCCGGCGGCGCTGGAGCAGCAGCGAGGCGGCGAGCCCCGCGATGGCGGCGAGCGCGCCGCCGAGCGCCCAGCCGTTGCCGGCGCGGGTCGAGATCTGGAAGGTGGCCCACCGCTCGAAGCCCTGGAACTCCAGGGTGCCCTGGTCGTCGGGCAGTTCGATGGACTCGCCGGGCCGCAGGTCGAAGCGGAAGACGTCGCCGGTCTCCTCGTCGACCATCTGCTCCATGTGGGTGGTGTCGAGCTGGTAGACGTTCTGCGGCAGGCCCGAGTCGAGGCCCAGGTCGCCGCGGTAGCCGGTGAGGGTGAGCACCGGGTTGTCCGGGTCGGGGAAGGTGGAGTGCGGGCCGCGGACCTCGTCGATGTTGTAGGTGGGGCTGAAGAAGCCCTGGAAGCCCAGCTGGTCGGGTCGCCCGTCCGGGCCGACGTAGTCGGTGACCTTGATGACGCCGACGGAGGTGAGCGCCTGGTCCTGCGGGATGAACGGCACCGGGCCGCTGAACGCGACGTTGCCCTCGCCGTCGGTGATCCGCACGACGGGCGCGAAGCCGTGGCCGAGCAGCCGCACCCGCTCGTCGCCGATGCTGAGCGGCTCGTTGACCTGGATGGTGGTGGAGCGCTCGGTGCCGTCGGCGGTGCGGTAGGTGACGTCCGCGTCGAAGCGGGACGCGGTGCCGAGGTCGGGCCCCGAGCGGGTGAACTCGGCGTGGAACTCGTCCAGCGTGAAGCTGAAGTTCCCCAGGTCGTCGGTGTCGTAGAACGGCCCGGAGGAGAAGTCGTCGTACTGGGTGAGGTTGTTGGTGAAGTCGTAGCCCTCGACGACCAGCTTGCCGCCCTCGGCGTAGTAGAGGCGGCCGGCGGCGAAGGCGATCAGCAGCACGACGAGCGAGAGGTGGAAGACGAGGTTGCCGACCTCCCGCAGATAGCCCTTCTCGGCCGCCACGTGGGACCAGCCAGGCTTGGCGTCCTCGCGCAGGTCGGCGCGGAAGCGGCGGCGCCGCAACTGCCGGTGCGCCGCGTCCAGCACGTCCTCGGGCGCGGCGTCGGTGTGCCAGGTGGTGTAGGCCGGCATCCGGTCGAGCCGGCGGGGGGCGCGCGGCGGCCGGCCGCGCAACTGGCCGACGAACTGCCAGGAGCGCGGGATGATGCAGCCGACCAGCGAGACGAACAGCAGCAGGTAGATCGCCGAGAACCAGACCGAGGAGTAGACGTCGAAGAGCTGGAGCCGGTCGTAGAACGACGAGAGCCCCGGGTTGCGCTCCTTGAAGTCCTGCACGGTCGTGGTGCTGGCGTTGTTCTGCGGGATCATCGAGCCGGGGATCGCGGCCAGCGCCAGCAGGAACAGCAGGATCAGCGCGACCCGCATCGACGTCAGCTGGCGCCAGAACCAGCGCGCCCAGCCGACCAGTTCGCGCCCGAGCCAGGTGAGGTGGCCACGCGCGCCCGGCTGGCGGGTGCCGCCGAACGAGCCGGCGACGACGGTGGCCTCCGGCTCCTCGACGGGTGCGGTGGAGAGCCCGCTGGTGGCGGCCTCGTCGGTGCTCTGATCGACTGTCTCTTTGGCCATGGGTGTCAGATCCAAACCTGGAAGTCGGCGGACCAGACCTGCATCTCGTAGATCATGCGGTCCCAGACGCCGGTGAACAGCAGCACGCCGGTGGTGATCAGCATGGCCCCGCCGAGCCGCATCACCCAGGCGTAGTGGCGCTTGACCCAGCCGAAGGCGCCGAGCATCCGCCGGAAGGCGAGCGCGGCGACGATGAACGGCAGGCCGAGGCCGAGACAGTAGGCGAAGGTCAGCAACGCGCCGCGCCCGGCGGTCGCCTCGCTGAACGCCAGCGCCTGCACGGCGCCCAGCGTCGGGCCGATGCACGGCACCCAGCCGATCCCGAAGACGAAACCGAGCACCGGAGCCCCGGCGAGCCCGACCGACGGCCTGACGTGCAGCCGGAACTCGCGCTGGGTGAGCTTGGGCAGGAAGCCGACGAAGACCAGGCCGAACAGCACGATCAACACCCCGAAGACCTTGTTCAGGGTCTCCCGGTGGTTGACCAGGTTGGCGCCGAAGCTGCCGAAGAGCGCGCCGCCGGAGACGAAGACGGCGGAGAAGCCGAGCACGAAGAGCAGCGCGCCGAGGAACATCCGGCCGCGCCTGGCGTCCTTGAGGTCGGCGCCGCCCACCCCGGTCACATAGGAGAGGTAGCCGGGGACGAGTGGGAGCACGCAGGGCGAGAAGAACGACACAAGACCGCCGAACACCGCCACCGGCAGGGCCAGCAGCAGCGCGCCGTTCAGTACCGTCTCGTTGGGGTTCATGTGCTGGTCACTCGACTCACTCTTCGGCGATCACGGGTTCCAGCGCCGCGAGCAGGTCGTCGTCGGTGAGCGGGCGCAGGGCCCTGGCCGCGATCCGGCCCTCCCGGTCGATGATCAGCGTGCTGGGGATGGCCTGCGGGTTGAGCACCCCGTTGGGGAACTCGCCGATGAGCCGGCCGTTGGGGTCGTAGAAGCTGGGGAAGCCGATCTCGTACCGGCGCTCGAAGGCCAGCGCGTTGTCGACGCTGAGGTCCCGGGTGTTGAGCCCGAGGAACCGCACGCCCTGGTCGGCCGTGGCCTCCTCGGCGGCCACCAGGTGCGGGGCCTCGGCGCGGCACGGCGCGCACCAGGAGCCCCACACGTTGAGCACCACGACCTCGCCCCGGTAGTCGGAGAGGCTGATCTCCTCGCCGTCGAGCGTCTCGCCGGTGAGGTCGGGGGCCTCGGTGCGCTCGGCGGCCGCGACCTGGGTGATCTCCCCGGTGCCCTCGACGTAGTTGGTGCCGTCGCCGGAGGTGGAACCACCCTCCCCGCCGCTGCAGGCGCCGAGGAGCAGCACGCCGGCCAGCGCGGCCGTGGCGGCTCCGACGACCCTGCCGAAAGCCCGGTTCTGGATCATGTGAAAAGTTTCCCATGCGCCATTTGAGGATCTTCCCCGCCCCCCGTCTAGTGCCTAGCGGCGAGACACCACGGCACGCGGCGCGCCTCGGCAGCGCCGAGCCAAGGGCCTGCGGCCCGGCGGCGAGCCGTCGCGCACGCGACGCCCTCCGGCACAGCGGCCCCCGCTCGTCCAGCGGAGCGACACCGCGGCCGCGCCACGCGCCACCGGCCGTGCCGGCCCGGCGGGCGGGCCGAGCCCCCGGCGAAGCGAGCCCGCAGGCGCCGCCGGCCGCCCCGCGCCATGCGGCGCGCCAGCCACCGGGCCAGGTCGCGGCAGCAGGCCCGCGCGGCTCGGCCGCCCGCCGGCACGCGGCCGAGACACCGGGCGGCTCCGGCCGCGCAGCGGCGGCTGAGCCGGCCGCGCCCGGCCGGCGGCAAGCCGTCGCACGCGACGCCGGCCGGGCGGGCCGAGGCGCCGCGTGCCCCAGCGGAGCGAAACCGCTCGGCCAGCGCAGCGGCTACGCTCCGAAGCCCGGGGACTTGCCCTTTGCCGGCTTCGCCCCGGCGCGGAGGTGGGCGGGGACCAGGTCGCGGGCCGGCTCGGTGTAGGTGACGGCGACGATCTCGTCACCCCGGTAGGTGAAGCTCGTCAGCGAGGCGAGCGTGCACTGCCGGCTGCGCGGGTCGTGCCACAGCCGGCGGCGCTCGACGTAGCTCCGCAGGATCCAGATCGGCAGCTGGTGGCTGACGACGACCGCCTCGTGGCCGCGGGCCGCGTCGCGCGCCGCGTCGATCGCGCCCTTCATCCGCACCACCTGGTCCACGTACGGCTCGCCCCAGGAGGGCCGGAACGGGTTGCGCAGGTGCCGCCAGTTGCCTGGGCGGCGCAGCGCGCCGTCGCCGACACCGAAGGTGCGGCCCTGGAAGACGTTGGCCGCCTCGATCAGCCGGCTGTCGGTGGCGATGTCGAGGCCGTGGGCCTTGGCGATGGGAGCGGCGGTCTCCTGGGCGCGCTCCAGCGGCGAGGCGACGACGTGGACCACGTCGTTGCCGCCGAGGTGCGCGGCGACCCGCTCGGCCATCTCGCGGCCGAGCGGCGAGAGATGAAAGTCGGGCAGGCGCCCGTAGAGCACGCCGGTGGGGTTGTCAACCTCGCCGTGCCGCATCACGTGGACGACGGTCCGCTCGCTACTGTCGCTCATCGCTCTCACTTCGCTTCGGGCCTACTCGGTGGTCTGGTCGGAGCCCGGGTCTCTGCCGCGCCTCCGGCGGACGGCTAGGCCACCGCCCGGGCCGCGGCGCTGGCCGCCGCAGGCAGCGCGGCGGCGATCCGCTCCAGGGCACGCTCGTCGTGCGCGGTGGACACGAACCACGCCTCGAAGGCGGAGGGCGGCAGGTAGACGCCGTGCTCCAGCATGGCGTGGAAGAACGCGGTGTACCGGAAGGTGTCCTGCTTCTTGGCGCCGGCGAAGTCGGTGACCTCGTCGGCCGTGAAGAAGATCGAGAACATGTTGCCGGCGGCCGAGACGGTGTGGGCCACGCCCTCCTTGGCCAGCGCCCGGCTGGCCAGGCCGCGCAGTTCGGCCGAGGTGGCGTCGAGCCTGGCGTAGGCGGCGGCGTCGAGCAGCCGCAGCTGGGCGAGGCCCGCGGCGGTGGCCACCGGGTTTCCCGAGAGCGTGCCGGCCTGGTAGACGGGCCCGGCGGGGGCGAGCCGGTCCATCACGTCGGCCCGGCCGCCGAAGGCCGCGGCCGGGAAGCCGCCGCCCATCACCTTGCCGAAGGTGATCAGGTCGGGCACCACGCCCTCGATGCCGAACCAGCCGGCGCCGCTGACCCGGAACCCGGTCATGACCTCGTCGGAGATCAGCAGCGCGCCGTGCTGGGCGCAGAGGTCCTTGAGGCCCTGGTTGAAGCCGGGCGCGGGCGGCACGACGCCCATGTTGCCCGGCACGGCCTCGGTGATGACGCAGGCGATCTCGCCGGGGTTCGCCTCGAAGGCGGCGCGCACGGCGGCCAGGTCGTTGTACGGGAGGACCACGGTCTCGCCGGCCTGGGCGCCGGTGACCCCCGGGGTGTCGGGCAGCCCGAAGGTGGCGACGCCGGAGCCGGCGGCGGCCAACAGGGCGTCCACGTGGCCGTGGTAGCAGCCGGCGAACTTGATCACCTTGGCACGCCCGGTGAAGCCGCGGGCCAGCCGGATCGCGGACATCGTCGCCTCGGTGCCGGAGGAGACGAGACGCACCCGCTCCACGGGCGCCACCCGGGCCACGAGCTCCTCGGCCAGCTCGACCTCGCCGGGCGTCGGCGTGCCGAAGGAGGTGCCGCGCTCGACGGCGGCCCGCACGGCGTCGAGCACCGCCGGGTGGGAGTGGCCGAGGATCATCGGTCCCCAGGAGCAGACGAGGTCCACGTACTCGCGGCCGTCGGCATCGGTGAGGTAGGGACCGGCGCCCGAGACCATGAAGCGGGGCGTGCCGCCGACGGCGCCGAACGCGCGCACGGGCGAGTTCACGCCACCCGGGGTCACCGCCGCGGCACGAGTGAACAGCGTCTGGGAGACTGGCGCCACCGATTGCGCGGAATCCGCTGAATAGGATGAGGTCACGCGATCCATGGTGTACATGGTGACAGAGGCCCTCACAGCTCGGTGTCGGGGCGTTTCGCCGGCGCCTGACGGGGGAGGTCTCTGAAACGATGATCGGGTTGCGCGGCGGGGGTCGCGATAAGTGCAGGTGGTGACATGCAGCGCGGTGGCGAAGTGGGCGAGGGAACCGGGGATCTGGGGCCGGAGGCCGCGGGTCCGCGTGCGCGCGCCCGGCGCGGGCGTCACCGCCGCGATCTGGAGAGCGGAGCCGGCGCCGACTTCGACTTCGGCGGCCGGGGCAGCCGGATGGCCGTAACGTACAAGTACTTCGGCGCCCCCGACGGCGCCACGGCGGCCCGCGTGCCGCTCTCGATGCGGCCCGAGGAGCTCGGCGGGGACGAGCTGGGCCAGGGCATGTTCACCAGGATCAAGCCGGAGACGATGGCCGCCATGGTCCTCACCGGCATCGAGGGCATACCCCTGCACCGGGTGCCGCCGCTCGAACTGGTGGTGCTCCACCCCGACTACGCGGTGGTCAAGCTGCCCACGACCGTGGTCGACCCGCTGCGCGGCATCGGCGACGAGACGGTCGGCGCCGCCGCGTTCATCTGGTCCACCGTGCCCGACCGCAGCGGCCCGAGCGACGCCTTCGGCGTCTACCGGCTGCTCAGCGAGTGGCAGGACTTCTCCCGCCGGCTCCACGAGGCGGGCCACCAGCCGTACTGCCTGGTCTGGCCGTAGGGACACGCCAGACCACGACCTCGCGCCGGCCCGGCTCCTGGCGAGCATCGCCGTCTGGGGAGCCGGGTGCCAGGGAGGGCCGCCGGGGCGACCTGGCGGTACCGGTCCGGTCGCGTCCGGGGTTCAGTCGTCGTCGAGCTTGCGGGTGTCCCGGGGCTCGGCGTAGGGCTCCTCGCCGGGCGGGTGTCCGGCCTCGATGGCGCGGGCGCGTTCGAGTTCGGCGTCGAACTCGAGGCCGAGCAGCAGCGCGAGGTTGGAGATCCACAGCCAGACCAGGAAGACGACGATCGTCGCCAGACTGCTGTACGTGCTGCCGTAGCTGCCGAAGGTGGCGACATACACCGCGAACGCCACGGAGGCGGCCAGCCAGAGCGCCACGGCCAGGAGGCTGCCGGGCGTGACCCAGCGAAAGCCGTGCTTCACGTTGGGCGCCGCCCAGTACAGGATGGCGGTGATCAGCGCCGCCAGGAGCACCAGCACCGGCCATTTCGCGTAGTCCCACACGGTGACCGCGGTGCCGCCCAGGCCCAGCACGTCGCCGGCCCGGCGGGCCACGGTGCCGGTGAAGACGACGCCCACGGCGACCAGGGCCAGCAGCACCACCATGGCGGCGGTGATGGCCAGGCGGGTCGGGAGGGTCTTCCAGACCGGGCGGCCCTCGCCGATGTCGTAGATGGCGTTGGACGCGCGCATGAAGGCCGCGATGTACCCGGAGGCGGACCACAGGGCGAGCGCGATGCCGACGACCAGAGCCACGGTGGCCTGGCCTCGACGGTGGCCCAGGTCGCGCAGCAGGGTGTCGAGCACGTCCTGTACGGCGCCCGGGGCCAGCGTGGCCACGTTGTCGATCAACGGGTTGATGGCCGAGGGGCCGATCAGGCCGATGATCGAGACGAGGGCCAGCAGGGCCGGGGCCAGGGCGAGCACTCCGTAGTAGGTCAGAGCCGCGGCCCAGTCGGACAGGTTGTCCGCCCTGAACTCTCGCAGGGTGCGTTTGAGCGCGGCCCGCCAGGAGGCCTTCGGCAGATCCGTCGGCCCCCTGGGGGGCGGCTCAGCTGACATGCGCTGGCGGGTAACCGTGAATGAATGCCCTAAACCACGTAAAACGGAATCGGCGCCGCCATCGGCGGCCGCCAGCCGGGGCCATCCATTTGCCTAGTCAATCAACGGGATTATGGTTGCCTAAGTCAAACAATACCGCCCTTGATCGAGGCCCCTCCCATATCCCACGCCCCCGCCGCGGTCGCCGGAGCAGGAGCCTCCGCACGGCCGAGGCCCAACGCCGTGGTCGCGGTCCTGGCCCTCGCCGGGATCGTGGTCTCCACGATGCAGACCCTGGTCATCCCGATCGTCCCCGAGCTCCCCCGGCTGCTCGACGCCTCGGCCTCCGACGCCGCCTGGGCGGTCACCGCCACCCTCCTCGCCGCCGCTGTCGCCACCCCCGTGGTCGGCCGGCTCGGCGACATGTACGGCAAGCGCCGCATGCTGCTGACCAGCCTCGTCCTGCTGGTGGTCGGCTCCCTGGTCGGCTCCGTGGTCTGCGCCCTCAGCGACTCCCTGGCGCCCACGATCGCCGGCCGCGTCCTCCAGGGCCTCGCCGCCGCCGTCGTCCCGCTCGGCATCAGCATCATGCGGGACCAGCTCCCCGGTGACCGGCTGGCCGGGGCCACCGCGCTGATGAGCGTCTCGCTCGACGTCGGCGGCGCCCTCGGCCTGCCCGCCGCCGCCTTCATCGCCGACAACTTCGACTGGCACGTCCTCTTCTGGACCTCGGCCGCGCTCGGCCCCGTCGCCCTCGCGCTCGTCCCGCTGATCGTGCCCGCCTCAAGGGCCCGCTCCGGCGGCCGGTTCGACCTGGTCGGCTCCCTCGGCCTCTCGGCCGCGCTGGTCTCCCTGCTGCTCGCCGTCTCCAAGGGCGCCGACCGGGGCTGGACCAGCTCCACCACCCTCGGCCTCGACGCCGCTGCCGTCGTGCTCCTGCTGCTCTGGGGCTGGTTTGAGCTGCGCACCGAGCGGCGGCTGGTCGACCTGCGCGCCACCGCGCGCCGCCAGGTGCTGTTCACCGACCTCGCCTCGATCGCCCTTCGGCTTCTCGATGTTCGCGATGTCGCTGGTGCTGCCGCAGCTCCTCCAGCTGCCCGAGGAGACCGGGTACGGGCTCGGCCGGTCGATGCTGCCGTCGGCCTGGTGATGGCCCCGCAGGGCCTGGTGATGATGGCCATGGCGCCGCTGTCCGCCGCCATCTCCAAGAGCAGGGGCCCGAAGGCGACCCTGATGCTCGGCGCGCTGATCGTCGCCGCGGCTACGGCCTGAACATCCTGCTGATGTCGGAGATCTGGCACCTCGTCCTGGCCGCCTGCGTGATCGGGGCCGGCGTCGGCTTCGCCTACGGCGCGATGCCCGCACTGATCAAGGGCGCCGTGCCCGCCTCCGAGACGGCCGCCGCCAACAGCCTCAACACGCTGATGCGGTCCATCGGCACCTCGGTCGCCAGCGCGGTCGCCGGCGTCATCCTGGCGCAGCCGACCACCGACTTCGGCGGCTTCCCCCTGCCGTCCGAGCACGGCTGCCAGGTGGTCCTCGGCATCGGCGCGGGCGCGGCGCTGCTCGCCTTCGCCCTGGCCGCCTTCCTGCCCCGCCGGCGCGACGGGGCGCCGGCGGGGGCCGCCGGGGCGCCCGAGCCGGCCGCGGAGCTCGCCGGCAGGTGAGCCGGGCCCGGGCCGCGGAACCAGGCCGGACGGCCGTGCCGCATCCACGTTCCGTGGGTGCGGCGGCCGTCTGGCGTCCCGCCACGGCGGCCACCGCGCTCACCGCTCGCCCAGGCCAGGCCTGGGCTCCGCGCATGAGCCACGAGTGAGCGGCGAGTAAGCCACCGTCCGGCGTGCGGTCGGCTCGGAACCCTGAGGCCCTCGCACGCGTCAGGTAGACGAGACCGTTCGGAAGGCGGCGCCGCCCCTCGCGGCCAGCGACCGGCGGCCAGCGACTGGCTCACCTGGCCTTTCACGCCGCCCATGGGGTAGACATGTTCCCCCGCCGGTCCACGGGAGGTTGACCGGTCGGATGTGGCCGGTTCGGCAGAGGGAGGGCGACCCGGTGCAGCGCGCCGCGACACACCGCACCGCGAAGATCAGGCAGGCCATCGCCGCCACGCTGGCGACCGTGGCCGTCCTCGGTCTCGCGGGCGCCTGCGAGGCCGGCCTCGGCGGCACGGACGACGCCTCGGGCACGACCGGGGACGCCGGCACCCCCGGTGCCCAGCAGCCGCAGCCCGGCCGGTTCTCGGTGCTGCCCGAGCCCTGCGGCTCGGTGCCCGTCGAGACGCTCCGCGAACTGCTACCGGAGGCCGACGAGGAGACCTACGCCGGCCAGCCCCAGCCCACCTACGACACCGGTCGCCGGGTCGGCTGCGTCTGGCACCACGCGACCGCGAACGACTCGCGGTGGCTCGACGTCGACTTCCAGCGCATCGTGTCCTACACGCCGAACATCAGCGACGACGACCAGGCCGAGATCGACTTCGAGGCCCGGGCCGACGCCGCCGGCGTCTCGGTGACCAGCCCCTCGACGCCCGCGGACCCCCTCGCGCCCCGGCTGCTCGATGGCATTGGTCACGTCGCGTTCATCAACTCCACGCTGACCAGCGACAACGCACAGAACCGTCGAGACGTGCAGGTGGCGTTTCGGACTGCGAACGTTATCGTCACGGTGAACTACACCGTGTCGACCACCGGCGCGGGCAGCGCGCCGGACGGCGCGCTGCTCCAGCAGCGGGCGCAGGGCGTTGCCCAGGGGCTCGCGGGTGGTTTCGACGGCTGAGCGCGTTTCGGGCGCGCGGCGTGCGCCGCGGCGTACCGTGTGCTCGCAACGGCTCGGCCGAGACAACTGGAGCGAAGTAACCATGGACCGTACCGCCTCGCGACGACCCGCATCGCGACGCCCCGCATCGCGATTCGCCGTCCGCGCGCTGGCCCTGGCCGCGCTGCCCGTGCTGCTGGTCACCGGTTGTTCCTCGTCGTCCGACTCGTCCGACGACGCCACGCGGGACAACGAGCCGGAGAGCGTCGCCCCCACCCCCGAGCCGGTCCGCTTCGAGGGCCTGCCCGAGCCGTGCCAGACGATCGGCCAGGACACCATCGGCGAGGTGGTCCCCCAGGCCGACCCGGAGTCCGGCGAGACCCTCAGCTCCTCCGACACCTCCACGTCGGCCGCCTGCCTGTGGAGCGGACTCGACGACTTCCAGTTCCGCTCCCTCACCGTCGCGCTGCGCCGCTTCGACTCCGACCTCTCCCTGGGCAGCGGCGACGAGCGCGCCACCGCCTACGTGCAGCAGATGGTCGACGAGATCACCGGCGACGACGCCAACCGCGACGTCGAGTCCGCCGAGCTGGCCGAGACCGGCGACGCCGCCACCTCCATCGCGTACACCGTCACCAAGACCGGCGAGGAGGACGAGGACGAGCAGGACTACCGGCAGCAGCGGGTCGTCTCCCGCGTCGGCAACGTGGTCCTGACCCTCGACTACTCGGGCGCCGGCTTCGAGGGCGACGACATGCCGTCCGCCGACTCCGTCCGGGAGGCCGCCGAGACCGCGGCCCGCGAGGCCGTGGCGGCCGTCGACGCCTCGGCCGACGCCTCCGGTGGCGAGACGCCGGCCGAAGAGGAGTCCCAGGAGTCGGGGGACGACGCGTAGCGGCTTCGCCGCGTGGAATGTGCCTTGAGCGAAGCGACCGGGCGCGCTCTCTCCCCAGGCACTTCGTGCAGGGCGCGCCCCCACCCAGGCCGCCAGGCCTGGGGGAGCCAGGGCTGACCGGACGTGACGTTCGTAACAGGCCACACGTCGGCGGCAGCGCGGCTCACACCGGGCCGTGTTCGCGCGCGGCACCCGACATGCCGCTCCACGGCGCGGGGTAACGCGGCGAAGTGCCGTGGCTGGCGTCGCGGCCCTTGCGGGGCTTTCGCAACAGGTCCTGGCGGCCCGCGTCGCCGTCAGGAGCCGGCGGCGGAGCCGTCGCGGGCCAGCTCGGCGGCCAGCCGACGCATGACGGTGCGGTTGGCGCGGCGCATGGTGGCCCGGGCGACGGGTGCCAGCAGGCGGTCGGCGAGCGGGGCGCGCGTCCAGCCGTAGGTGAACGACACGCGGCTGCCGCCGGTGCGCGACGGTTCGATGGTGTAGATGCCGTGGGCCAGCCGCCGGCCGCCCGCGCTGACGTTTCGTTCGACGATGCGCCGGGGCGCCTCGGCCTCGACGACCTCGATGGTGACGTCGGTCCTCACGCCGCCCAACGCGGCGGTGACCGTGGCGCACGCCCCGACGCCGCGGCCGGGACCGCTGTAGCGCCAGTCGGTCAGGTAGTGGTCGGTGAACCGCTCGTGGTGCGCCATGACGTCGAGAAAGTCGTAGACCTGCTCGGGCGTCCGCGGCACGTCGATCGACACGGTGACAGGCTTCATGTACCACACGGTACACGCGCCATGTACCAATCGGTACACTCCTGCCGTGGCGAACACGGACGACGCGCGGCCGGCGAGCGAGGCCGCGGACGGCACGGACGGGAACCGGCGCGCCCGGCTGTTGGAGGCGGCCGTCGACCACGTCGCGGCACACGGCATCGGGGACCTCAGCCTGCGCCGCCTGGGCGCCGCGATCGGCGTCAGTCACCGCATGCTGATCCACCACTTCGGCTCCAAGGAACAGCTGCTCGCCGAGATCATCAGGACGTCGGAGCGGCGCCAGCGCGATCTGCTGGCTCAACTCCGCCTCGAACCAGGGCTCTCGCCGGCCGATGTCGCGCGGCGACTGTGGCGGCGGTTGACGGATCCCGGTCTCGCGGGTCAGGAGCGGCTCTTCTTCGAGATCTGCGGGCACGCGCTGCGTGGCCGCCTGGAAGCCGCGCCCGTCCTCGAAGGGCTCGTGACGGACTGGCTCGAGCCGCTCGTGGCCGCAGAGACGGCCGCGGGGGCGGATCCCGTGACGGCCGGGAACCGCGCCAGGCTGGGGCTCGCCACCGTCCGCGGCCTGCTGCTCGACCTGCTCGCCACCGGCGACCGCGCCGGCGTCGACGCGGCGATGGAGGAGTTCCTCCGGCTGTACTACGGCTCGGAGTAACGCATCACCCTGATCGAACACCTGACTTGACGCGTGTGCGAGTCTGTCCCCTGACCTTGTCATGACCGGGGGAGGGTTCCCGCGTGGCCGCGATCAAGCTGACACGCCCGCACCGCATACTGGTCGGCATCATCCTGGCCGGGGCCGTGCTCATCGCCGCGATCGGCTTCGTCGGCTCGTACGCGGCCGTGAAGGAGCTGGCCGAGGAGAAGGGCTTCGGCGCCTTCTCCCCCTTCTTCCCGATCGGCGTCGACGTGGGCATCGTCGTGCTGCTCGCCCTCGACCTGCTGCTGACCTGGCTGCGCATACCCTTCCCGTTGCTCCGGCAGACCGCGTGGCTGCTGACCGCCGCCACGATCGCGTTCAACGCCGCCTCGGCCTGGGGCGACCCGCTGGGCGTCGGCATGCACGCGATCATCCCGATCCTGTTCGTGATCACCGTGGAGGCGGCGCGGCACGCGATCGGCCGGGTGGCCGACATCACCGCCGACCGGCACATGGAGGGGGTGCGGATGTGGCGCTGGGTGCTGGCGCCCGTCCCCACCTTCCGCCTGTGGCGCCGGATGAAGCTGTGGGAGCTGCGGTCGTACGAGGAGGTCATCGCGATGGAGCGCGACCGCCTCGTCTACCAGGCGCGGCTGCGCGCCGACTACGGGCGCGCCTGGCGCCGCAGGGCGCCGGTCGAGGCGCTGATGCCGCTGAAGCTGGCGCGGTACGGCGTCCCTCTGCAGGGGGCCGAGCCGGGGCCGGGGCCGTGGGCCGGCCCCGGCCGGCCGGCCGGCACCACGGCGGCGCTGCCGGCCGCCACCGCCGGCGGCACCATGTCGGCCGGGCCGGCGGCCCTGGCCGGCGCGAACGGCGCGAACGGCGCGAACGGCGCGAACGGCGCGAACGGTCCATGGACCGGCCAGCCGGCCGGCACCGCGGCCACGCAGGCGGCGCCTGCCGGCGACGGTACGGCGGCGAACACCGGCCCTGCCGGCAACGGGCGACCCGACGCCGCCAACGGCCCCTGGGCCGGACGACCAGCCAGCACCGCGGCCACACAACCGGCGCCTGCCGGCGACGGCATGCCGGCCGGACCGGCGGCCCTGGCCGGCGCGAACGGCGCGAACGGTCCATGGACCGGCCAGCCGGCCGGCACCGGTGCGGCCGGCCAGGCCGGCACCGCGGCGACGACGAGCGGCGCTCCGGTCGGCAACGGGCGACCCGACGCCGCCAACGGCCCCTGGGCCGGCCAGCCGGCCGGCACCACGGCCTTCGGCGGCCCTGGCACGGGCGACGGCGCGAGGGACGAGCGGCTCGCGACCGTCGAGAACGGCAACGGCCCTGCCGGCGACGGCGGCGCGTCCGACCAGCCGGGGCCGGGCAGGACGGCCGCGCCGGCCGGCCTGCCCGGCCAGGACGACCGGTTCGCGGAGGAGGAGGCCTGGTGGGTGGCCAACCAGCCGCCGCCGGACGTCGATTCCGACGTCGAGCCGCGGTCCGGGGTGTCCGTGCCGGTCGGGGCCGGCGACCGCCGCCGCCCCCTCGGCGGCTCGGCCGTCCCCGAAGAGCAGCCCGCGCCCTCGCCCGCCGAGGGCCCGGAGGACGCGGCGCGCAGCGAGACCTTCTACGCCGCCTACCGCCAGTACGTCCTGGAGCAGGGCACGTTCCCCAACGCGCGCCAGCTCTCCAGGTTCCTGCACGAGCGCCAGGGCATCACGGACGCGGACGGCGCGCTGCTCAGCGAGCCCTACCTCCGCGAGTTCACCCGCGGCTTCCGGGAGCGGTACGGCGCCGAGATGGGCACCGGCGTCTGACGACCGTCACGGCCCAGGCGTGCGCCCCACCGTCTCGATGCCGGGAACGAGCGGCTCCCGGTTCACGATCTCGTACCTCACACGGTATCTACCGACCCGAATACGGAGCAGATCCCGCCCATACGCCTGAGCACCCGGCGGCCGTGGGTGCTTCCGAAGCAGATTGACCGAGTCCAGCACCTGATCGATGCCGCCTGGGTCATCCTTCCGATAGGTCGTCATCGCCCGGCGAGCCTGCGGAGACCACACGACCTTGCTCACGCTCCGTGCCCCTCGCCGCGCAGTTGGCCGACGAACTCGTCATGTTCGACGCCATCGTCCACGCCCCTCAGGCGATCGATCTCGTTGAAAGCCACGTCCAAGGCGTCGCGCACGTCCTCCCAGTCCGCGACGCTGATCAGTAGGGCCAGCACCTCGTCGCCGTCCGTCAGTGCCACACGCTGCCGCTCGGCGCCGATCCGCGCCGCCAACTCCCGGAGCCGCGACGGGCCTGGTCCACCGCGACGCTGCCGTCGGGGGCGGCTTCCGTGTTGTGTTTGACGGCTTCCAACAGCGCGTCGATGCCGTCCCTGGGCATAGGACCACCCCTTTTGCTTTTACCATTCGTGTTCACAGCATCGCAGAACGCGATGCCCACTGTCAGCGGGTCACTGTGTGCGTGGTAGGCCGCCGGCAGGTGGCCGGTCATGCGACGGACCAGCAACCAGACCATCAGCAGGGACGGCCGGCTCGGCTGACCGCAGAGCCGACAAGCGCCGCTCCCGGGTCGACGTGGCCCAAGGCACGGCGGTCATCCGGCTGCCGGCCCCGCCATGAATGGGCGGAGCCCTTCGCCGCGTCGGTCCTGTGGCACCCGGGAACAACACACCGCGCCGCCGCAGCCGCCCCCGCCGCGGCAGCGCCGACTCGCCGCCCACCAGCACGTCACCCTGCCGCCCTGAGGCCCGTTGAAGGGTTCAGCGGAGAGCGGTCGCGAACACGGATCGGTGGTCGGCGGTATGGCTGTGTTCGCGCAGGGACCATGCGATGCGGGAGAAGATCTGTTCGGTGTCGGCCACGCGCGGTTCGGGGGCGTGGAGGTGCTGGCGCCACCAGTCGGCGTTACGGGCTTGGCGGTCGAGCATGGCGTCGACGAGGGCGGCCCGGTCGGAGGCGCCGAGCCCGTAGGCGTCAGAGATGACGCGCACCTGCGCGGCCTGCGCCTGGACGGGTGGCGCTTGTGGCTTGGAGGAGACGCACCAGGTCCAGGCCATGTATCCGAGATCTTCCAGGGGGTGGCCTGGCGCCGCCATGTCGAAGTCGATGAAGGCGGCGGGCCGGTCGTCGCGGAAGACGACGTTGTTCGGACCCGGGTCGTGATGGCACACCACGGGGTGGGCTCCGGCCAGGCTGCTGCCGCGAGTGGCATCGTGGAGCGACCGCAGAAGGGCGCCGGCGGCGGCAACCTGGTCGTCGCTCCAGGTCCGGAATCCGGTCGGCACCTCTCCTGGCAGGTAGCTGAAGGTGTCGCGGCCGCTGGCGTCGAGTCCGAGGTGGCGCGGCGCGCCGTTGAAGCCGTGCCGTTCCAGGTGGCCGAGCAGGTCGGCGACGAACTCCGACGCGGCTGTCACGGGGCGTCGAACGGTGTCGTTGACACGTACGACGCCCGGGGTGATCCGCCCGCCGGACAGCGATACCTCGTCGTCCGTTCCCCGCATGGGTCCAGGCATGGGTCAGGTTTTCCCTCGTCACTCTCCGTCGGTGGTATCCCCGGCGCGTCGGTCGCTGGCGCAGGCCGGATCAACCCCGCTCGGCCGGGCAGGAACCACGAGTTCGCGCAGCGCGAGACGCGTCGTGACGTTCGGTTCAGATTCCCAGGCGGGCGGCGATGCCGTCCAGGACCGCGTCGAGTCCGGTCTCGAACTGTCCTGCCAGGTCGTCCTTGCGGGTCGCCTCGCGGATGTAGCGGGCGTAGGTCGGATAGCGGCCCGTGTCCAGCAGCCACGCCATGCGGGGGGCGAGGCCGTCGCGCGCCTCGTGCGGGGTGGCCCAGCCCTGCTCCCGCATCAGCTCGCCGAGGGCGATCTCCTGGCCGACGGCGCCCCGCGTGTACGCGTCGACGGTGCGCCAGACCGTCATCATGGCGTCCGCGTCGAGCCGGTCGAGGGCGGCCAGGGCGTTCTCGACGACGGCCAGTTGGTTCGGGGTCAGGATGACGGTCGCCGTGCGGACGGCCCAGGGGTGGCGCAGCAGCACGTCCCTGGCGCGCAGGGCGAGCAGGCGAATGCCCGCCCGCCAGCCCTCGTGGGGCTCCTCCGGCGGGGGAATCTCGCCGTAGACGTGGTCGACCATCAGCTCGAGCAGCTCGTCCTTGCCTGACACGTAGCGGTAGGCGGCCATGGGCGCGACCCCCAGGTCGGCCGCCAGGCGCCGCATGGTGACGGCGTCCAGGCCCTCGGCATCCGCGATGGACACGGCCGTCGCGGCGATGCGGTCGGGGGTGAGCGTGGCGC
>NZ_SMKC01000119.1 GCF_004348315.1 Streptomyces sp. 8K308
GGGGAGGGGGCGGTCGCGGGCGGTGAGGTCGCCGGCGAAGCAGCAGGGGCCCGCCACGTCCTGGCGGACGCGCGGGCCGACCTTGGGGGTGCCGGCCGCGTCGTAGGCGGCGATCCGCAGCGGCCAGGACTCGGGGACGAACGCGGTGCGGACCGCGACCTGGGCGCCCGCGTGGGTGATGGCGATGGGGCGGCCGCCGGCGGACTTGGTGTACTCGACGCGGGCCAGGATCAGGCCCGACTTGGCGAGCAGCGCCCGGCCGAACTCGGTGACCAGGCCGTAGCGGCCGTCGAACAGGCCGGGGACCGTGCGGCGCAGCAGGGCGGCGTAGTGGGTGAAGGTGGGGTCGACCGCGTCGGAGGCGAAGTTGACGGGGAGGCCGCCGCCGATGTCGATCGTGTCGACCTGGGGCCTGCCGGCGGCGGCGTTGATCTCCTCGGCGAGCTCGTAGGTGGCGCGCACCCCGGCGGCCATCCGGTCGAGGGGGACGCCCTGGGAGCCGACGTGGCAGTGCAGCCGGGTGAGCCACGGCCGGTCGAGGAAGGCGCGCAGCACCCAGTCCCGCGCCCCCTCGTCGCGCAGCGCCACGCCGAACTTGCTGGTGGCGGTGGCGGTGCTCATCGCGTCGATGGATCCGCCGCCCAGCTGCGGGTTGACGCGCAGGCCGAGCGGGCCGTGCGCGGGGGCCTCGGCGCGCAGCGCGTCGAGGCGGTCGAGTTCCTGGGGGTTGTCCGCGTTGAGGGCGACGCCGAGGGCGAGGGCCTGGGCGAGCTCGCTCGGGGTCTTGGCAGGTGAGTCGAGGACGACGCGGTCGGCGGCGACGCCGGCGGCCCGGGCGAGGGCCAGCTCGCCCGGGCTCGCGACCTCGCAGCCGACGCCCAGGCCGTCGAGCAGCCGCAGCACGGGGACGAGGGAGCAGGCCTTGACGGCGAGGGTGTGCAGCACCCGCTGACCGGGCGCGGCGACCGCGTCGAAGGCAGCATGGAGTGCGCCGGCGGTTCGCTGGACGCCGTCGAGGTCGAGTAGGGCGGCGAGCGGCTGGTCGTCGGTGAGCGGGCGGCGGGCGAGCGCCGCCCGGACGGCCAGCTCGCGCCGGGCGGCCACACCAGGTGGATTGTCGGAAGGAACAACCATTCCCACAGCGAAGCACGGTTTCGCGGCGGATCGGGGAGTGGTCGTTGACTGAAATTATTCAATGCCGGGAAGCTGTGAATAGTCGTTGTCACATGTCGTCACATCCGTCCGCGCCGGGAGGCAGGCCATGGCAGGACCAAGGACCGTGCGAGCGCCGCGCGGTGGTGAGTTGACCGCCAGGGGCTGGCCGCAGGAGGCGGCCCTGCGGATGCTGCGGAACAACCTCGACCCCGAGGTGGCCGAGCACCCGGACCAGCTCGTGGTCTACGGCGGCTCGGGCAAGGCCGCCCGCGACTGGCCGTCCTTCGACGCGATGGTCGCCACGCTGCGCGGCCTCGGCCCCGACGAGACGATGCTGGTGCAGTCGGGCCGCCCGGTCGGGGTGCTGACCACCCACGAGTGGGCGCCGCGCGTGCTGATCGCCAACTCCAACCTGGTGGGCGACTGGGCCACCTGGGAGGAGTTCCGCCGTCTTGAGGCGCTCGGCCTGACCATGTACGGCCAGATGACGGCCGGCTCCTGGATCTACATCGGCACCCAGGGAATCCTCCAGGGCACCTACGAGACGTTCGCCGCGGTGGCCGGCAAGCGCTTCGGCGGCTCGCTCGCCGGCACCGTCACGCTGACCGCCGGGCTCGGCGGCATGGGCGGGGCCCAGCCGCTGGCCGTGACCATGAACGGCGGCGTGGCGATCTGCGTCGACTGCGACCCGCGCGCCATCGCCCGCCGCATCGACCACGGCTACCTCGACGTCGCCGCCGACTCGCTCGACGAGGCGCTCACCCTCGCCGACCGGGCGGCCAGGGAGCGGCGGCCGCTCTCCGTCGGGGTGCTCGGCAACGCGGCCGAGGCGGTGCCGAGGCTGCTCGCCATGGGCGCCCCGATCGACGTCGTCACCGACCAGACCAGCGCCCACGACCCGCTGGCCTACCTGCCGCTCGGCGTGGACTTCGCCGACATGGCGGCCCTCGCCGCCGAGCGGCCAGAGGAGTTCACCCGGCGCGCGCGGGAGTCGATGGCCAGGCACGTCGAGGCCATGGTCGGCTTCCAGGACGCCGGGGCCGAGGTGTTCGACTACGGCAACTCCATCCGGGGCGAGGCCCGCCTCGCCGGCTACGAGCGCGCCTTCGACTTCCCCGGCTTCGTGCCCGCCTACATCAGGCCGCTGTTCTGCGAGGGCAAGGGCCCGTTCCGTTGGGCGGCGCTCAGCGGCGACCCGCGCGACATCGCCGCCACCGACCGGGCCGTCCTCGACCTCTTCCCCGACAACGAGCCGCTGCGCCGCTGGATCACGCTGGCCGGGGAGCGCGTGCGGTTCCAGGGGCTGCCGGCGCGGATCTGCTGGCTCGGCTACGGGGAGCGCGAGCTCGCCGGCGAGCGGTTCAACGACATGGTCGCCGCCGGCGACCTCGCCGCGCCGGTCGTCATCGGCCGCGACCACCTGGACTGCGGCTCCGTCGCCTCGCCCTACCGGGAGACCGAGGGCATGCGGGACGGCTCGGACGCCATCGCCGACTGGCCGCTGCTCAACGCCATGGTCAACGTCGCCTCCGGGGCCTCCTGGGTCTCCATCCACCACGGTGGCGGCGTCGGCATGGGCCGCTCGCTGCACGCCGGCCAGGTCACGGTGGCGGACGGCACGGCGCTGGCCGCCGAGAAGATCCGCCGGGTGCTGACCAACGACCCCGCCACGGGCGTCATCCGCCACGTCGACGCCGGCTACCCGGAGGCCGAACGGGTGGCCACCGAACGCGGCATCCGCGTCCCCCTACGGGGCCCTGACCCGGGCGGGCCTGGCGACGAGGCGGGGCCCTGGCCGGGTGGGCTTGGCGGCGACGTGCGGGGCGGTGTCCGGTGAGCGTCGACGGGCGCGCCGGGCGAGCGCCGGCCGAGGCGGAGCGTGGGCCCGCGTCGCCGGCGATCAGCCGGCCGCCGCCGGACGGCGCGTCGGGCGCGTCCTCGCGGGCGAGCGACTTCCGGAGGATGTGGGACGAGCTACGCCCCATCGGCCTGACCGCCGGAGGCTACCGGCGGTTCGCCTGGACCGCGGCGGACGCCGAGCTGCGCGCCTGGTTCCGGGCCCAGGCCGCGGCCCGCGGCCTGGCCCACGAGGTGGACCGCAACGGCAACGAGTGGGCCTGGCTCGGCGACCCGGCCAGGGGCGACGCCGTCGTCACCGGCTCCCACCTTGACTCCGTGCCGGGCGGCGGCGCCTTCGACGGGCCGCTCGGCGTGGTCTCCGGCTTCGCCGCGCTCGACGGGCTGCGGGCCAGGGGAGTGACGCCGCGCCGGCCGCTCGGCGTCGTCGCGTTCGCCGACGAGGAGGGCGCCCGCTTCGGCGTGGCCTGCGTCGGCTCCCGGCTCGCCTGTGGGCTCCTCGACCCCGACCGCGCCAGGGCGCTGCGCGACGCTGACGGCGTCACCCTGGCCACCGCCATGGAGCGGGCCGGCCACGACCCGGCGGCCATCGGCCCGGAACCCGAACGGCTGGCCCGCGTCGGCGCCTTCGTCGAGTGCCACATCGAGCAGGGCAGGGCGCTGGCCGACCTCGGCCGGCCGGTCGGCGTGGGCTCGGTGATCTGGCCGCACGGCCGCTGGCGGTTCGACTTCGCGGGCGAGGCCAATCACGCCGGCACCACCCGGCTGGCCGACCGGCGCGACCCGATGCTCACCTACGCCCACACCGTGCTCGCCGCCCGCAAGCGGGCCAGGCTGGCCGGCGCGCTCGCCACGTTCGGCCGGGTCGCCGTCGAGCCCAACGGGGTGAACGCGGTGCCCTCGCTCGTCACCGGTTGGCTCGACTCCCGCGCCGCCGACGCCGGCACGCTCGACGAACTCGTCGCCGGCGTCGAGCGCACCGCCGCCGAACGCGGCGCCAGGGACGGGGTGACCGTGACGGTGACCCGCGAGTCCCACACGGCCGCCGTCGCCTTCGACCCGACGCTGCGCGAGCGCGCTGTCGCCCGCCTCGGCGGCGCCCCCGTGCTGCCCACCGGCGCGGGACACGACGCGGGAATCCTGTCCGCCGCCGTGCCCACCGCCATGCTGTACGTACGGAATCCCACCGGGGTGTCCCACGCACCCGCCGAGCACGCCGACGAGGACGACTGCCGTGCCGGTATCGCCGCGCTGACCGACGTACTGGAGGACCTGGTGTGTCCCTGACCGCACAGCTCTACTGGGCGGAGCACGCCTGGCTCAACGGCACCGTCGAGCCGGGCGTCGTGATCGCCACCGCCGACACCGGCCACATCACCTCCGTACGCCCCGGCGTCGACGGGCCGCCGATCGGGGCCGTGGACCTGCGCGGCCTCACCATCCCCGGCCTCGCCAACGCGCACAGCCACGCCTTCCACCGGGCGCTGCGCGGCGCGGCCCAGATCGGCGGCGGCACGTTCTGGACGTGGCGCAACGGCATGTACGACCTGGCCGCCCGGCTCACCCCGGAGAACTACTTCGCCCTCGCGACCGCCGTCTACGCCGAGATGGCCCTGGCCGGGATCACCTGCGTCGGCGAGTTCCACTACGTGCACCACGCGCCCGACGGCACGCCCTACCGCGACCCCAACGCCATGGGCGAGGCGCTGGTCGCGGCCGCCGCCGAGGCCGGCATCCGGATCACCCTGCTCGACACCTGCTACCTGGCGGCCGGCTTCGGCGAGCGGGCCACCCCGCAGCAACGGCGGTTCTCCGACGGCACCGTCGAGCGCTGGGCGGAGCGCGCCGGCGCGCTCCGCCCCACGGCCCACGCCCGCTTCGGCGCGGCGATCCACTCCGTGCGGGCCGTGCCGGCCGAGGCGCTGACCACCGTGGCCGGCTGGGCCATCGAGCGGCGCGCCCCGCTCCACGTGCACCTCTCCGAGCAGCCGGCCGAGAACGAGGACTGCCTGCGCGCGCACGGCCGCACCCCCACCAGGCTGCTCGCCGACCACGGCGTCCTCGGCCCCGGCACGACCGCGGTGCACGCCACCCACCTCACCGACGAGGACATCGACCTCCTGGGCCGCTCCGACACCAGGGTCTGCGTCTGCCCCACCACGGAACGCGACCTCGCCGACGGCATCGGCCCGACCACCCGGCTGCGGACGGCCGGCAGCCCGCTCTGCCTGGGCAGCGACAGCCACGCCGTGATCGACCTGATCGAGGAGGCGCGCGCCCTGGAACTCGACGAGCGGCTGCGCTCGCGCGCCCGCGGCCACTTCACGGCCGGCCAACTCCTGCGGTCGGCCGCCGAGCACGGCCACGCCGCCCTCGGCTGGCCGGAGGCCGGCCGCATCGAGCCGGGCTGGCTCGCCGACCTGACCACGGTCGCCCTCGACACCGTCCGCACGGCGGGACCGCCACCGCGCCTCGCCCTGGAAGCGACGATCTTCGCCGCCACGAACGCCGACGTCCGCCACGTCGTCGTCGCCGGCCGCCACATCGTCCGCCACGGCGAACACCAACTCGTCCACGACACCCCCCACCGCCTCACCCAGGCCATCGCCGTCCTCCGGGACAACCACTGACACCACGAGCCACCTGCCCGCCGGCCCGGCGCCGGCGCTTCGCGCGGGTCCACCGTGGCCGGCGGCGATTCGCCGCCGCTTCGCGGCGTGCCGCTGTGCCGCGGGCTGCTGCGCGGCTTCGCGTCGGCGGTTTCGCGCGGGCTCGCCGAGGTCGGCCGGTTGCGTGGCCCGCGGTGGTCCGTGGCAGTGCCGCTGTGCGGTGCCGTGTGGGCGCCCGGTCGTGCCGGGCTTGGGGGTACACCGTCTCCGGAGGAGGTTCCGCAGGATGACCGTTTCGTTGAGCCCGTCCCGGGAGGGGGCCGTCGTCGTTGGCGGGATCGGGGTCCTGGTCACCAATGACACGGCGTACGGGCCCGGGCCGCTCGGGGTGGTGAGGGACGCGGCGGTCCTGGTCGAGGAGGGGCGGGTCGCCTGGGTCGGGCCGGCCGGCGCGGCGCCGGCCGCCGACCGGCGGCACGACGTCGGCGGGCGGGCCGTGATCCCCGGGTTCGTCGACTCGCACTCGCACCTGCTCTACGCAGGCGACCGCACCGAGGAGTTCAACGCCCGGATGTCCGGGCGACCCTACACCGCCGGCGGCATCCGGACCACCGTGGCCGCGACCCGGCAGGCGAGCGACGAGGAGCTGGCCGCGCGGCTCGCCGCCCACCTGCGGGAGATGGCCCGGCAGGGCACCACCACCGTCGAGACCAAGTCCGGCTACGGCCTGACCGTGGAGCTCGAGGCCCGCGCGCTGCGCGTCGCGCGTGCCCAGCTGCGCGAGGTCACGTATCTCGGCGCGCACGTGGTGCCGCCCGAGTACGCCGAGGCGCCGGAGGAGTACGTCGCGCTGGTCACCGGGCCGATGCTGGACGCCTGTGCCCCGCACGCCCGTTGGATCGACGTGTTCTGCGAGCGCGGCGCCTTCGACGCCGACCAGGCCCGGGCCATCCTCACCGCGGGTCGGCGGCGCGGTCTCGAACTCCGGGTGCACGCCAATCAGTTGACAGCCGGCCCGGGCGTCAGGCTGGCCGTCGAGCTGGGGGCGCGCTCGGCCGACCACTGCACCCACCTCACGGACGCCGACGTCGACGCGCTCGCCCAGAGCGGCGGCCGAACGGTGGCAACCCTGCTCCCCGGTTGTGAGTTCTCCACCCGCGCCCCCTATCCGGACGCCCGCCGGCTGCTGGACGCGGGCGTCGTCGTCGCGCTCGCCACCGACTGCAACCCGGGGTCCAGCTATACCAGTTCGATGCCGTTCTGCGTGGCCGTCGCGGTCCGTGAGATGGGCATGACCCCCGACGAGGCCCTCTGGTCGGCCACCGCGGGCGGCGCGGCCGCGCTCGCGCGGACGGACGTCGGCCGGCTCACGCCCGGCGCGCGCGCCGACCTGGTGGTGCTCGACGCGCCGTCCCCCGTGCACCTCGCCTACCGCCCGGGGGTGCCGCTGGTCGCCGAGGTCTGGCGGGAGGGGGAACGGGTGGTGCCCCCGCTCCGCTAACCCGCCCGCGCCGCCCAGGCCCTGGCGCGTGCCAGCTCGTCGGCGTGCAGCGCCTCGCCTGCCGCGAGCACCCGGGGCCGCAGTTCGGGCGCCGTCGTCCTGGCCCGGAAGAGGAACGCCACCGACACCTCGTGCTCCGGCCGGTGCACCACCTCGATCGGGTCCCCGGCGCTGATCCGCCCCGGGGCGATGACCCGGAAGTAGGCGCCGGGCACGGCCTCGGTCGTGAAGCGCTTCACCCAGCCGCGCTCGCCGAGCCAGTCGGCGAACGTGCCGCACGGGATCCGTGCCGAGGTCGCCTCGAGCACCAGCTCCGCGCCCACCCGCCACCGTTCGCCGACGCGCACGTCGCTGACCTCGATCCCGAGCGTGGTCAGGTTCTCGCCGAACACCCCGTCGCCGAGGTCGCGACCGAGCCGGGCGGCCCAGCGGTCGAGGTCCTCCCGCGCGTACACGTAGACGGCCTGGTCGTCGCCGCCGTGGTGGCGCAGGTCGCACACCGCGTCCCCGGCGAGGCCGCTGCCCCCGACCCCCTTGGGCCCGGGGGCCGTCACGAGCACCGGTTCCCCGGTCGGCTGCTTGTCGATGCCGGTCAGGCCGCCCGGCGCGTCGGTCCTGGCGGCCCGGCTCGCCCGGCCCAGGTTGACGGAGTGGAGCCTTCCGAGGGGTCTTCCGGTGCTCGACATGGCGTCACCCTACGTCCAGCACCGCCTTGCCCGGCACCTCGCCGGCGGCCAGCGCCGCGGCGGCCTCCTGCCCCCTGGTCCAGTCGGCGCGCCAGCCGATCTGGGTGTCGAGCTCGCCGCGCGCCACGAGGCCGGCCAGCCAGGAGAGGTCGGCGGCCAGGCCCTCGCGGTCCTCGAGCAGGAAGAAGCTCTCGATGGAGCGGTTGGTCGCCCCGACGAAGTCGGCGGGCACGTAGGTCTCGGGCTGCTCCGAGGTGTGCCCCATGGTCAGCAGCGTGCCGTGACGGGCCAGCGCGCGGAACGCCGCGACCCGGTGGTCGCCGCCCACCATGTCGAGCACGCCGTGCACCGGGGCGTCGAGGCCCGCGATGCCCTCCGCGCCGACCACCACTTCGTCCGCGCCGAGCGCGCGCAGCGTTTCGGCGCGCGCCGGGTTGGTGGTGGTGGCGATGACGTGGGCGCCGCCACGCGCGGCGAGCTGGAGCGCGAACCGTCCCACGCCGCCGCCGGCGCCGGTGATCAGCACCCGGCGGCCGAGCAGCGGACCGATCCGGTGCAGCCCGCGCAGCGCGGAGCCGGCCGCGACCGGCAGGGTGCTGAGGGCGCCAAGGTCGGCGCCCTCGGGGGCGATGCCGACCCCCGAGGCGTCGACGGCGCGCAGCTCGGCCCACGCGCCGTCCTCGGCCAGCGTCACCACCGGGGTGCCCACGGCAGGGCCCGAGCCGTCGGCGGCCGCCCGCTCCACGATCCCGGTGGCGTCCCAGCCGGGGATCCACCCGTCGGCGCCGCCCGGCAGGCCGTGCACCACCTCGCCGTAGTTGAGGGAGAAGGCCGTCACCCGGATCAGCGCCTGGTGCGGCGCGGGCACCGGGTCCGGCACGTCGGCCAGGGACAGGCGGCCGGGGGACGAGTGGTCGATGGTCCAGGCGCGCACGGCGGCTCCTTCTTCGCTCGGGAACTTCGGTCGGGAACACGGCGAAGAGATCATATGCAGGTGGCTGACATTTGTCACCAGCTGCCATCTTGGCCCGGGTAGACTCCGCCGCGTGACCGACACGGAACTGACGCTTCGCGAGCGCAAGAAGCTCAGGACGCGCCGCGCGCTGGTGGAGGAGGCGCTGCGGCTGTTCACGGAGCGGGGTTTCGGCGAGGCCACGCTCGACGAGGTGGTCGCCGCCGTCGAGGTCTCCCAGCGGACCTTCTTCCGCTACTTCTCCTCCAAGGAGGACGTCGCGCTGGCGCCCGAGAAGGAGTTGTGGGCGGCGTACGCCGCCGAGATGGAGCGCCGGCCGCCGCCGGAGGAGGGGTCGCCGCTGCCCCGTTTCGAGGAGGTCCTGTTCGGGGCCGTGGCCGGCATGGCCGACGGCTGGGAGCGGCGCTTCGTGGTCAGCCGGGCGCTGTGCGACCGCACCCCGGCCCTGGTGGCGCACAGTCTGCGGCACTGCGCGGAGGTCACGGACCGGGTGGTGGCCCTGGCGACGCGGCGGGGCGGGGTCGACGAGCTGCGGACGCGGCTCACGCTCGAACTGATGCTCGCGGCCTGGCACTGGGCCGTGCACCAGTGGTCCGCCGAGGCCGCGGCGGACGACGCGGGCCTCGGCGGAGCCGATCGGGAGGCGCTCTACGCGCGCATGCGGGAGGCGTTCGCCGCCCTCCCCGGCGTCGCCGCCCTCGTGAGCGAGCGCGGCTGACACCGGGCGGGGCGGCGGCGGTCCGGCCACCGAGCGCCGGCGGGGCGGCTACTCCTCGACCATCAGGCCCCGGCGCAGCCTGCCCAGGGTGCGGGCCAGCAGCCGGGACACGTGCATCTGCGAGATGCCGAGCTCCTCGCCGATCTCGGACTGGGTCATGTTGGCCACGAACCGCAGCGAGAGGATCCTGCGGTCGCGTGGGGCGAGATCGGCGATCAGCGGCTTGAGGGACTCGACGTACTCGATGCCCTCCAGGCCGTGGTCCTCGTAGCCGATGCGGTCGGCGAGGGCGCCCTCGGACTCGTCCTCCTCGGGCTGGGCGTCGAGCGAGCTGGCGGTGTAGGCGTTCGACGCCGCCATGCCCTCGATGACCTCGTCCTCGCTGAGCTTCAGCCGCTCGGCCAGCTCGCCCACGGTCGGCGCGCGGTCAAGCTGCTGCGCCAGCTCGTCGCCCGCCTTGGCCAGGTCGAGCCGGAGCTCCTGGAGCCGGCGCGGCACCCGCACCGACCAGGAGGTGTCGCGGAAGAACCGCTTGATCTCGCCGATGATGGTCGGCATCGCGAAGGTCGGGAACTCGACGCCGCGATCGGCCTCGAACCGGTCGATCGCCTTGATCAGGCCGATCGTGCCGACCTGGATGATGTCCTCCATCGGTTCGCTTCGGGAGCGGAACCGGGAGGCGGCGAACTTCACCAGCGCCAGGTTGAGCTCGACCAGGGTGTTGCGTACGTAGGCGTACTCGTGCGTGCCCTCTTCGAGGATCCGCAGCCGCGCGAAGAGGCTCTTGGACAGTGCGCGCGCGTCCCTGGGCGCGACCTCGTCATAGCGCGGGATCTCGGGGAGCGACGCGAGCACGTCCTCGGCCGACTCCTGGGTCTCCTCCGCCTCCGGCTCGGGCCGAAGGGCGGGTACCAGGGGAGCGGGGTCCCCGATGTGCGGTTGTTGGATTCGAGGGGCGGGTGACATAGGTGTCCTCCGTAGTCGTCTCGGCATATGGCTGCCGGAGCCATGACGTGCACTGCGAGTGCGGCGCCTCCAAAGCCGGCGTGGGGTACGTGTGCCCTCTACGCCTATCGGTCCTGCGGCGGCGATGGCAAGTCTGCTACGCCCGAATTCCGAGGTATGCCCGTCCTGTTCGGGTGTTGGGCCGGCCGCCCAAGGGCTATGGTTTCGAACCTAGCCAACAACGCGCTCCGAACTGAAGGGGGCTGCATGGACCGCGCGATGCCGGACAGTTCGCACCGGCGCCAGCTGACGGTCGATGTGCGCCATATGGGGTCAGGCGTCGTGGTGACGCCGTCGGGTGAGCTCGATCACCACTCCGCCGACCGGCTGCAGGAGTCACTGCACGCCTGCGTCACGGATGGTCGTTACAGGATCGTTATCGACTGCTCCGCTCTCGAGTTCTGCGACTCCACCGGGCTCAATGTGCTTCTCGCCACACGGATCGAGGCCGAGGCCGCGGGTGGACAGGTGCATTTGTCGGGAATGCGGCCGATTGTCGCCCGGGTTCTGGAGATAACGGGCGCCGGCGCCGTCTTCTCGGTGCACGAAACCCTGGCCGAGGCGCTGGCGGCGCTCCCCGCCGACTGACCGCCACCGGCGGGCCCGCTGTACGGAAGGGCGCACGGGGAGTCAAACTGAGGCGCGTCAGAGGGACGCGGTCTGATTGCCCGGACGAGGTGGGTGTGCCCATCGCCCAGCAGGGCAGAAGACACCGCGTCGGACCGTGGGGAAGAGCGGGCCGGCTCGCGAGCGGGCGCGTTCCAAGGGCGAGGGCGCGCGATCGAGATCGACGGCGCGGCGATGCGGCGAGGGGAGCGTGCATGGGGTCCACCCGACCGTACCCGGCAGGCGATCCCGGCCAGGATCCGGCCGGACCGCCCACTGAGGACCTGGTGCGCCAGGTGCGCAGGCTGCGCCTGATCGGCACCGCGGGCGTCGTCTCCCGTGCCCGCGAGTTCGCCCGGGTGGCCCTCCACGACTGGGGCTGGCTGCCCGCCGCCACCGCCGAACAGCGAGCCGCCGCCGAGGACGCGCTGCTGGTCGTCTCCGAGCTGGTGACCAACGCCTGCCTGCACGCCGGCGGCCCCGAGGAGCTGCGCCTCGGCCACGGCCCCAAGCTGCTGCGCGTCGAGGTCCTCGACCGCGGCCTCGGCGTCCCCGCGCTGGCCACCACCCGCCGCGCCGGCCGCCCCGGCGGACATGGCATGTTCATCGTTGAGCGGCTCTGTCTCGACTGGGGCGTGGTCCGTGAGACCGAAGCGGCGGGGAAGACGGTCTGGGCCGAGCTCGCCGCGCCCCCGGCCTGCGGCGATGGCCGGGAGTGAGCGAGGCCCTGTCCGGGCGGTCTTCTTCTGGCCCGTGACGCCAGCCACGGCACCTCGCCGCGTTACCCCGCGTCGCGCGGCGCCGATATGTCGCTCCGCGGCGTGGGGCATGTCGGGCGCTGCGCGCGCATACGGCCGGGTATGAGCTGCGTTGCCGCCGATGTGCGGCTCCGCCGCGTGGGGCGCCGTGAGCGAGGCGAATGGGGGCACTCCCCCGAGCACTCCGTGCAGGGGGCACCCCCACCCAGGCCGCCAGGCCTGGGGGAGCCAAGCGCTGATCCTCGAAGACCGCCCGGACAGGACCTGGAACCTCGGTTCTTCCCAGCCGGTCACGCCCGTGCGTCTACCATCACCACCATGACCCGAGTACTGCTCGCAGAGGACGACGCGTCCATCTCGGAGCCGCTGGCCAGAGCGCTGCGCCGCGAGGGATACGAGGTAGAGGTTCGGGAGGACGGCCCGTCCGCGCTGCGCGCCGGGCTCGGTGGGGACGTCGATCTCGTGGTGCTCGACCTGGGACTGCCCGGCATGGACGGCCTGGAGGTCTGCCGCCGACTGCGCACCGAGGGCCTCGGGCTCCCGGTGCTCGTGCTGACCGCGCGCGCCGACGAGGTGGACACCGTGGTCGGTCTCGACGCCGGCGCCGACGACTACGTCACCAAGCCGTTCCGGCTCGCCGAGCTGCTCGCCCGCGTCCGTGCCCTGCTCCGGCGCGGCACCGCCGAGGCGGCGCCGCCCCCCGCCGTGCACGGCATCCGCATCGACGTCGAGTCCCACCGCGCCTGGATGGGCGAGGAGGAGCTGCACCTGACCGCCAAGGAGTTCGACCTGCTGCGGGTGCTGGTGCGGGACGCCGGCCGGGTCGTCACCCGGGAGCAGCTGATGCGCGAGGTCTGGGACACCACCTGGTGGTCGTCCACCAAGACCCTGGACATGCACATCTCGTGGCTCCGGAAGAAGCTCGGCGACGACGCGGCCAACCCCCGCTACATCGCCACGGTCCGCGGCGTGGGCTTCCGCTTCGAGAAGAGCTGAGCCCCAGGTCACCTCCGTGCGCCGTCGCCTGATCAACTCCACGCTCGCCGTGGTGCTCGTCGTCATCGCTGTCTTCGGCGTGTCCCTGTTCACCATCGAGGCCAGGTCGATCGAGTCGAGCGCCGCCGACCGCCTCGACTCCGAGACCGCGCGGCTGCTCGCCGACGTCGAGAGCCGCATCGCCAACGGCGACGAGATCACCGCCGACGCGCTGGGCGCCTCCGTGCCCGGCGACCGGTACGTGGTGATCCATCGGCCCGACAGCGAGCCCATCACCATCGGGCAGCGGATCGAGGGCGGCGTGATGCGCGCCCAGGAGACCGGCACGCACGGCGAGACCGTCGCCGTCGAACAGCCGCGCTCGGTCGTGACCGACGAGGTCAACCGGATGCTCACGCTGATCCTCGTGGTCTCGCTGCTCGCCGTCGCCGCCGCGCTGCTGCTCGCCGTGCGGCAGGCCCACAAGGTCGCCGCCCCGCTGCTCGACCTGGCCGAGACCGCCGAGCGCCTCGGCTCCGGCGACCCGCGCCCCAGGCACCGCCGCTACGGCGTCCCCGAGCTCGACCGGGTCGCCGACGTGCTGGACGCCAGCGCCGAGCGCATCGCCCGGATGCTCACCGCGGAGCGCCGGCTCGCCGCCGACGCCTCACACCAGCTGCGCACCCCGCTCACCGCGCTCTCCATGCGGCTCGAGGAGATCATCGCCACCGAGGACCGGGACACCGTCCAGGAGGAGGCCAGCATCGCCCTCACCCAGGTCGAGCGGCTGACGGACGTGGTGCAGCGGCTGCTCACCAACTCCCGCGACCCCCGCCTGGGCTCCGCCGTCGGCTTCGACCTCGACGAGGTCGTGGTGCAGCAGATAGAGGAGTGGCGCCCGGCCTACCGCAACGCCGGCCGGGCCATCGTCCACTCAGGCAAGCCGGGACTGCGCGCGGTCGGCACCCCGGGCGCCGTCTCCCAGGTGCTGGCCTGCCTGGTGGAGAACGCGCTGATGCACGGCGCCGGCACGGTGGCGCTGCGCACCAGGACCACGGGCAACCAGGTGGTCATCGAGGTCACCGACCAGGGCCCGGGCGTGCCGAGCGAGCTCGGCGCGCGGGTCTTCGAGCGCACCGTCAGCGGTCGCAACTCCACGGGCCTCGGCCTCGCGGTGGCCAGGGACCTCGCCGAGGCCGACGGCGGCCGGCTCGAACTGCTCCAGGGCAAGCCGCCGGTGTTCGCTCTGTTCCTCAGCCGGGAGGCCGAGCCGAGGGGCGACGAGGAGAGCTCAGCGCGGGGGTGAGGAGGGCGCCGCCGGTTCGGCGCCCGGCGCGTCGGCCGCGTCCGCCGCGACCCGGAACACCCAGGTGCGGTACGACCAGAAGCGGAAGAGCGAGCCGAGGCCAAGACCGATCACGTTCTTGGCCAGGTTGTCGGCGAGCGACGAGGTGAAGCCGAGGCCGTAGTGGGAGAGCGCGAGCACCCCGTTCTCGATCACCATCCCCACCCCGGAGAACAGCAGGAAGAGGCTGGCCTCCCGGCTCCGCCCGCTCTTGTCCCGGTCGCGGTAGGTCCAGTACCGGTTGCCCACGTAGTTGGTGAGGATCGCGGCCGTGGTGGCGAGCACCCCGGAGCGCACCGGGGCCAGGTCCGCGCCCTGGGTGCACAGGTTGAAGACCACGACGTTGACGACCACGCCGAGCGCGCCCACGGTGCCGAACTTCACGACCTCGTGGGCGATACCGCTCAGTCGGTCGCGGAGCGTGAGCCCATCGCTCATGGTGGCATCGTAGCCAGGCACTCCCGGGCGCTCTCGGTGGGGGGACGACGGATACGCTGGGTGCGTGACATTTCCCGTGGTCGGCATGGTCGGAGGCGGTCAGCTCGCCCGTATGACCCATGAGGCGGGCATCCCGCTCGGCATCAGATTCAGGCTGCTCAGTGACACTCCGCAGGATTCCGCCGCTCAGGTGGTGCGAGACGTGGTCGTCGGCGACTACCGCGACCTGGACACGCTCCGTGGCTTCGCGCGCGGCTGCGACGTGATCACGTTCGATCACGAGCATGTGCCGACCGATCACCTCCGGGCGCTTGAGGCCGAGGGCATCGCCGTGCGGCCCGGGCCCGAGGCGCTGGTGCACGCCCAGGACAAGGGCCTGATGCGCGCCAGGCTGACCGAGCTCGGTCTGCCCTGCCCCCGCCACCGCCTCGTCGCCGACGCCACCGACGTGGAGCGCTTCGCCGCCGAGGTCGGCGGCTTCCCCGTGGTGCTGAAGACCGTGCGCGGCGGCTACGACGGCAAGGGCGTCTGGGTGGTCGACTCGGCCGCCGAGGCCGCCGCCACCACCGCCCCCTTCCTGGCCGGCGTTCCAGTGCTCGCCGAGGAGAAGGTCGCCTTCACCCGCGAGCTGGCCGCCAACGTCGTCCGCTCCCCGCACGGCCAGGCCGTCGCCTACCCGGTCGTCGAGTCCGTCCAGGTGGACGGCGTCTGCGACACGGTGATCGCGCCCGCGCCCGGCCTCGCCGACGAGCTCGGCCTCGCCGCGCAGGAGCTCGCGCTGCGCATCGCCAAGGAGCTGGGCGTCGTCGGCCACCTGGCGGTCGAGTTGTTCGAGACCGCCGACGGCCGGGTGCTCGTCAACGAGCTGGCGATGCGCCCGCACAACTCGGGCCACTGGACCCAGGACGGCGCGGTCACCTCGCAGTTCGCCAACCACGTCCGCGCGGTGCTCGACCTGCCGCTCGGCGACCCGCGGCCGCGCGCCCCCTGGACCGTGATGACCAACGTGCTGGGCGGCGACTTCCCCGACATGTACCCGGCCTACCTGCACTGCATGGCCCGCGACCCCCGGCTGAAGATCCACATGTACGGCAAGGCCGTCAAGCCGGGCCGCAAGGTCGGCCACGTCAACACCTACGGCGACGACCTGGCCGACGTCCGCGAGCGCGCCCGGCACGCCGCCGACTACCTGCGAGGAGTCATCACGGAATGAGCAGCACCCCTCCCTCCGGCCGCCCCCTGGTCGGCATCGTGATGGGCTCCGACTCCGACTGGCCCGTGATGAAGGGCGCCGCCGACGCGCTCGCCGAGTTCGGCGTCCCGCACGAGGTCGACGTCGTCTCCGCGCACCGCATGCCGCACGAGATGGTCGCCTACGGCGAGGGCGCGGCCGGCCGCGGCCTGAAGGCGCTCATCGCCGGCGCCGGCGGCGCCGCCCACCTGCCGGGCATGCTCGCCTCCCTCACTCCGCTGCCGGTGATCGGGGTGCCGGTGCCGCTCAAGCACCTCGACGGGATGGACTCGCTCCTGTCCATCGTCCAGATGCCGGCCGGCGTGCCGGTGGCCACCGTCTCGGTCGGCGGCGCCCGCAACGCCGGGCTGCTCGCCGTCCGCACCCTGGCCGCGCACGACCCGGAACTGCTGGAGCGCATGCGGGACTTCCAGCGCCGGCTGAACGAGCAGGCCACCGAGAAGGGCCGACGGCTGCGGGCCTCCCTGGCGGGCGGCGCCGCGTGACCGTGCCCCACCTCGACGAGGCCCGCGCCCTGCTCGCCGAGCACCCCGTCGTCGACGGGCACAACGACCTGCCGTGGGCGCTGCGCGAGCAGGTCGGCTACGACCTCGACCGCCGCGACATCGCCGTCGACCAGAGCGCCACCCTCCACACCGACCTGCCCCGGCTGCGCGCCGGCGGCGTCGGCGGGCAGTTCTGGTCGGTCTACGTGCCGGGCCGGCTGGCCGGGGACGCGGCCGTCAGCGCCTGCCTCGAGCAGATCGACGCGGTGCGGATGCTGCTCGACCGCTACCCGGAGCGGCTGGTGGCCGCCGCCAGCGCCGACGAGATGGAGGCGGCGCGGCGGGAGGGCCGGATCGCCTCGCTGATGGGCGCCGAGGGCGGCCACTCCATCGCCAACTCGCTGGGCACGCTGCGGGCCTTCCACCGGCTCGGCGTCCGGTACATGACGCTCACCCACAACGAGAACAACGACTGGGCCGACTCGGCGACGGACGAGCCCCGGCACGACGGCCTCTCCGCCTTCGGCGAGGAGGTGGTGCGGGAGATGAACCGGATCGGCATGCTGGTCGACCTCTCGCACGTCGCCGCCACGACCATGCGGGACGCGCTGCGGGTCACCGAGGCGCCGGTGATCTTCTCGCACTCCTCGGCGCGCGCCGTCTGCGACCACCCGCGCAACATCCCGGACGACGTGCTGGCCGCGCTGCCTGACAACGGCGGCGTCGCGATGGCCACCTTCGTGCCGAAGTTCGTGCTGCCGGCGGCCGTGGAGTGGACCCGGCGCGCCGACGAGAACATGGTCGTCAACGGCCTCCACCCGCTGGACACGACCGAGGCCGGGATGCGGGTGCAGCGCGCCTTCGAGGCGGCGAACCCACGACCGCGCGCGACGGTCGGCACGGTGGCTGACCACCTCGACCACATGCGGGAGGTCGCCGGCATCGACCACCTCGGCCTCGGCGGCGACTTCGACGGCACGGCGTTCCTCCCGGACGGCCTGGACAGCGTCGCCGGCTACCCGCTGCTGATCGCCGAACTCCTCGACCGCCGCTGGTCCCCAGCCGACCTCGCCAAACTGACCTGGCACAACGTGGTCCGCGTCCTCCGCGACGCGCAGGCCGTCGCCGACGACCTCTCCGCTCGCCGCGGCCCCTCACTCGCGACGATCGACCACCCGAGCGCGTAGCGGCAAGCGCCTCGCCGGCGAGGCACACACGCTCGACGACGGGCCTGGCCCGCCGCGCTCGGCCCGCGGGGGCGGCGGGGCGACGATCGCTGAGCGCGGGTGCTTGACGCGGCTCCGCCGGGGCCGGACGCGGCGCGCGCCGCTTCGCCGCGTGGTGCGGAGGACCGTTGGCTCGCCGTCAGGCGAATCCGGCATTGGGTGCATAGCGGGCGATAGGGGATCGGGTGTTCGCGGTCGTGACCGAGGTCACGTCGGGGG
>NZ_SMKC01000011.1 GCF_004348315.1 Streptomyces sp. 8K308
CTCCGCGGGGAGTACGCCGCGGTGCCTGCCGCCCCCCGGCGTACCGCCGGGTTCGTTCCGGCGAGCGACGAAACGCACCGGCACCGCCGGAACGCTGGAGGGACCAAGCCGCTGAAGCAAGAAACCGAGGAGTCACCGATGTCGGCCGTGACCATGAGCCCTCCCCAGGCGCCGCCAGGATTCCCGCCCCGCCGCGTCCTGCCGTGGGCCGTCGTCGCCCTGTGGATCGTCGTCGTGGCCGTCGCCGTGCCGTTCGTCGGCCGGCTCGCCGACGTCCAGCGGGACGAGAACGTCGACTACCTGCCCGACAGCGCCGACTCCACCCAGGTGGTCAGGATCCAGGACGAACTGCCCGGCGGCGAGGGCACCGAGCTGGTCGTCGTCTACCACCGCGACGGGGGCCTCACCGACGCTGACCGCGCCGTGGTCGAGGAGCGGGCCGCCGGGATCGCCGGGGACTACGCGCTCATCACCGAGGGCGCGCCCGGGGTCATACCGTCGGAGGACGGCACCACCACCATGGTCCCGTTCGTCATCGGCGGGTTGGCGGGCGAGGAGGAGGTGTCGGCCGCCGTCACCGACGTCCGGGAGCGGGTCGGCGCCGACCTGCCGGACGGGCTGACCGCCGAGGTCGGCGGCGCCGGCGCCCTCCAGCACGACGCGGAGCAGGTCTTCGAGTCCGTCGACACCACCCTGATGCTCGTCACCGTGGCCATCGTCGCCGTGCTGCTGATCGTCACCTACCGCAGCCCCGTCCTGTGGCTGCTGCCGCTGCTGGCCGTGGGCGTGGCCGCGGTGACCTCGCTCGCCTGCGTCTACGCGCTCGTCCAGGCCTTCGACCTCACCGTCACCACCATGAGCCGGTCCGTCATGACCGTCCTGCTCTTCGGCGCGGGCACCGACTACGCCCTGCTGCTCGTGGCCCGCTACCGCGAGGAGCTCCGCCGCCACGAGCGGCCGGCGGAGGCGATGGCGCGCGCCCTCCGCGGCTGCGCGCCCGCCCTGCTCGCCTCGGCGGGCACCGTCGCCGCCGGCCTCGTCTGCCTGCTCGCCGCCGACCTCAACAGCAGCAGCGGCCTCGGCCCGGTCGGCGCCGTCGGCGTGCTGCTCGCGCTGGCCGTCATGCTCACCCTGCTGCCCGCGCTGCTCGTGCTGTGCGGCCGACGCGTGTTCTGGCCGCTGATCCCCGCCTTCGGCAGCGAGGCTCGCGGGCGCTCCGTCCTCGCGCGCCTCGGCACCTCGGTCAGCCGCCGCCCGGTCGCCATCCTCACCGGCGGCGTGGTGCTGATGGGCGCCCTCGCCCTCGGCACGCTCAACCTGCCGGGCACGCTGAGGAACGCCGACTCGTTCGTCGACACCCCCGAGTCCGTCGCCGCCATGGACCGCCTCGCCGAGGCATACCCCGAGCGCGGCACCCAGCCCCTCACCGTCCTGGCCCGCACCGACCACGCCGCCGAGGTGGTGCGGGAGGTCGCCGCCACCCCGGGCGTCGCCGAGGCCGAAGCCGGCCGCGCCGGCGACGGCTGGACCGAGATCGACGTCTACGCCACGGACCGTCCCGAGTCCGACGGGGAGTTCGCCACCATCGAGGCGTTGCGCGACCGGCTCGACCGCGTCGAGGGCGCCGACGCCCTGGTCGGCGGCCCGTCCGCCCAGCAACTCGACCTGGCCGACACCAACGCCCGCGACCGGGCGCTCGTCATCCCCCTCGTCCTCGTGCTGGTCTTCCTCATCCTCGCCGCCCTGCTGCGCGCCCTCGTCGCGCCGGCGATCCTGCTGGCCGCCGTCGCCGCCTCCTGGGGCGCGGCCCTCGGCATCGGCGGTCTCGTCTTCGGACCGCTCCTCGGCCTTCAGGGCACGGACCCCTCGGTGGTGCTGCTCAGCTTCGTCTTCTGCGTCGCGCTCGGCGTGGACTACGGCATCTTCCTGATGCACCGGATGCGCGAGGAGAACCTGCGCGGGCTCGACACCCGCCAGGCGGCGCTGGCCGCGCTGCGCACCACGGGCGGCGTGATCGCCTCCGCCGGCGTGGTGCTGGCCGCGACGTTCGCCGTGCTGGCCTCGCTGCCGGTGGTGAACCTGGTCCAGATCGGGTTCGTCGTCGCGGTCGGCGTCCTGCTCGACACCTTCCTGGTCCGCACCTACGTCGTCACCGCCGCGGCCTGGCTGCTCGGCCACCGCGTCTGGTGGCCGGGGGCGCTCTCCCGCCGCCCGGCTTCGAACAGCCGTACCCGATGATGGGCCGGTGACCGTGCCGCGCATCCCGCCCCTGCTGCGGACCGCCGAGGCCCCGGGCGTCGCCCGGGGCCTCCGGCTGGACGCCGGCCTCGCCCTGCTCGCGTTCCTCGTCAGCCTGGCCGCGGCGCAGCTGCTCAGGCCGGACGGCCGCGAACTCGACCTGATCGGCCTGCTGTTGATGGTCGGCCTCACGGTGCCGCTCGTCTGGCGCCGCCGCTGGCCGATGGCCGTGCTGGTCGCCCACCTCTGCTTCGACGCGCCCTACCACGCCCTGAACTACACCCACCTCGCGCCGTTCCCGGTCACCGCGCTCGCCCTCTTCACGGTCGCGCTGGCCGGGCCGCACCTGCGGACGGTCCTGGTGTCCTGCACGGTCATCGTCACCGTCTTCGTCGTGTGGATGCTCTCGGGCAACGAGACGGGCCTCGAGACGCTGCGCACCTCGGGATGGATCCTCGCCGTGCTCGTCCTCGGCGAGGCGTTCCGGCTGAACCGCGAGTACCTCGCGGCGATGCGCGAACGCGCCGAACGGGCCGAGCGCACCCGAGAGGAGGAGGCCGCGCGCCGCGTCGCGGAGGAGCGGCTGCGCATCGCCCGCGACCTGCACGATTTGCTGGCGCACAGCATCACGCTGATCGGCGTCCGCGCCTCCGTCGCCGCCCACCTCCTCGCCACCGACCCCGGTCGGTTCGACCGGCCCGCACTGGCCGGGGAGTTGGACGGCATCTCCGAGACCTGCCGCGAGGCACGCGCCGAACTGCGCACCACGCTGCGGGTGTTGCGCGGCGACGGCCCGGAGAGCAGCGGCCCGCCGCCCGGCATCGGCGGGCTGGCCGACCTGGCCGTGGCGGCCGAGACGGCGGGCGCCACGGTGACGTTGACCGTCGACGTCGGCGAGGGGAACGTCCCGCCCGTGGTCGGCGCGGCGGCCTACCGGATCGTGCAGGAGGCGCTGACCAACGCCGTTCGGCACGCCGGGCCCGAGGTGTCCGTGCGCGTCACCGTGCGCCGCGCGGGCCAGGACCTGCGCATCGAGGTCGTCGACGACGGCACCGCGCCGGCGGACGCGGCGAGCCCGGCTTCGGCCTCGCCGGCATGCGGGAGCGGGCCCGCAGCATCGGCGGCACCCTGCGCGCCGCCCCGCGCCACGGCGAGCCCGGCTTCGCCGTCACCGCCCAGCTACCCGTGGAGGAGCCCGAGTGCCAGCAGAGCCCGTGATCCGCGTGCTGCTCGCCGACGACCAGACCCTGGTGCGGGCGGCGTTCGTCATGCTGATCGAGGCCACCCCCGGCATGTCCGTCGTCGGCGAGGCGGGCACCGGCCGGCAGGCCGTCGAACTGGCCCGCACGACCCGCCCCGACCTGGTCGTGATGGACATCCGGATGCCCGACCTGGACGGCATCGAGGCCACCCGCCGCATCGCCGCCGCCGAGGAGCTGGCGGGGGTGCGCGTGCTCGTGCTGACGACGTACGACACGGACGAGCACGTGGTCGAGGCGTTGCGCGCCGGCGCGTCCGGCTTCCTGGTCAAGGACACCCGCCCCGCCGACCTGCTGGACGCCGTCCGCACGGTCTCGGCGGGCGAGGCGCTGCTGTCGCCGGGGCCCACGGCCCGCCTCATCGCCCGCGCGCTGCGGGTCCCCGACACCCTGGCCACGGCCCGGCCGCGGCCGGCCCTCGACCGGCTCTCGGACCGCGAGCGCCAGGTACTGACGCTGGTCGCCCGCGGCCTGAGCAACGCCGAGCTCGCGGACGCCCTGCGCCTGTCCCCGCTCACCGCCAAGACCCACGTCAGCCGGATCATGGGGAAGCTCGCCGCCCGTGACCGGGCCCAACTCGTCATCGCCGCCTACGAGTCGGGTTTGGTCACGCCGCGGCCCTAGGGCCTGTTGCGAAAGCCCCGCCGGGCCCGCGCCGCCAGCTACGGCACCTCGCTGCGTTACCGAATCGCGCGAATACGGTCAAGTATGAGCTGCGATCCGGCGCCTTGCGATGCACCGCATCTGACGACGCGGGCTGATCCGACGCGACTTTCGCAACAGGCCCTAGCCGGCCGGTCAGCCGCCGGCGCTACACGGCCTGGTGTTGAGGGTGAACGCGGTCGGATCGGTGCCCGAGGTGCCGCTCGTGTTGAAGCCGAAGGACACCGAACCACCCGCCGGCACGGTCGCGTTCCAGCTGGCCGGCCGCGCCACGACGGAACGGCCGTTCTGGGTGAGGGTCGTGTTCCACGCGTTCGTGACCCGCTCGTCGCCCGGGAAGCTCCACGCCAGCTCCCAGGGCGAGATCGGCGCCGTGCCGGTGTTCCGCACCGTCACCTGGGTCGTCGCCCCGCCCGTCCACCGGTTCGAGACGTAGGACACCTGGCACGTCGTGGGCTCCGGCTCGGCGGCGCCCGCGCCCAGGTCGTCGACGTAGGACGCGATCCACGCCAGCGGCGCGTTCCAGTTCACCGTGACCTCGTTGGTCGAGTACGACTCGATGTGGTCGATGTAGCACATCGCCGGCGCGCAGCCCTGGAGCATGTCCTCCGCGATCGGGTCCTGGAGCGCGTTGTTGGGGCCGCCGGCCAGCGAACCGGCCGGGGGGTTGGGCAGGCTGGCGTTGAGCTGGTTGGCCCAGAACCTGTGGTGCTGGTTGCGCACGTCCCGCTCGCCGTAGCCCGTCACATAGGAGAGGTTGAGCGGGTTGCGGCCCAGCAGGTAGTCGAGGCCGGTGAGCACCGCGTCCCGGTAGGTCGCGTCGTTCGTCAGCTCGGCTGCCGTGGCCAGCACCACCATGTTGTTGAGCACCTGGCTGTTGGAGCCCCACACGTAGTTGCCGCCGGTCGGCGCGTACGGCAGCCCGTACGCCGCCGCCTCCGCGTCCGCCGCGTACCGGTCGGCCGCGTCGGTGACCATGGCCCGCACCTCGGCGAGATCGCCGGCCGGCAGGTCGTTGTCGACCGTCGCCAGGCTGAGCGCGCCGAGCGCGGCCGTCCAGCCCCAGGAGAAGCCGTCGTCCGTGAAGACCGCCGCGGCGTCGCCGTGCAGCGGCGAGTCGAGCACCGCCTGCCGGTAGGCGTCGTCGCCGGTTGTCACGTACAACTCGGCGGCCGCCCAGTAGAACTCGTCCCGCACGTCGTTGTCGCTGTACGCGCCGCCGCCGACGCCGTCGTTGGGGTCGGCGTAGACGTCCGGGTGGGCGAGGGCCGCCGCGTAGGCCGTGGTCGCGGCGGAGAGCAGCTCGTCCGCGAAGGCGGCGTCGTACTCCTCGAACAGGCGCGCGCCCTGGGCCGCGGCGGCGGCCAGGTTGAGGGTGGCGGCCGTCGACGGCGGGTGCAGCTCGCGCGGCTGCGGGTCCTGGTCGGGCCGCAGCGGAAGACCGGTCCACTCGCGGTCGTGCAGCTTGTGGTGCGCCATGCCGGCCAGCTCCTCGCCGGCCGGGACCTGCATGGCCAGCAGGAACTCCAGCTCCCAGCGGGCCTCGTCGAGGACGTCCGGCACCCCGTTGTCCCGCTCGGGGATGGCGAGGCTGCCGTCGCCGAGCGCCCCGGCCGCGTCCCGCTCGTAGGCGGAGAGCAGCTGGGCGACGGAGATGCCGCCGTTGACCACGTACTTGCCGTGGTCGCCGGCGTCGTACCAGCCGCCGGCCGCGTCCAGCGTGTAGTCGCAGACGCCGGGCTGGCAGGGCACGTCGTCGTCGCCCTGGTTGGGCGCCACGTTCACGTGTCCGGCCGGGCGCGCGTACTCCTCGCCGACGTACTCCGCCTCGATCTCGATGCCGCTGCGGTTGTGGTAGAAGTACGCGAGCGCGTCGGTGCGGAGCGTGTCGTAGAGGTCGTCGCCGATGGCGAACGGCTCGCTCGTCTCCTCGCCGATCGTCACCGTGTAGCCCGTGCCGGGCGTGGCGAACGCGTCGAAGGCGAAGGTGTGCGTGTTCTGCCCGGAGGTCGGGTCGACGCCGCGCGGCGTGGTGGTGCCGGTGGCGGCCGCGGTGCCGTCGGCGGCGTTCAGGGTCCAGGTCTGCGGCTGGGTGGCCTCGGTGACGAAGGTGCCGCGCTTGGGGCCCTCGGTGAGGTAGCCGACCTGGTTGACGCGGACCGGGGAGCCGGTGTCGGGCTCGTAGACGGGCGGCTCGGCGCCGCCGGTGAGCGAGACGTCGTCCAGGCAGAAGGTGAACGGCTCGGCGCTGCCGCCCATCTGGAACACCAGCTGCGCCGCCGCGTGGTCGGCGCCCGCGGTGAAGACGTGGGTGACGGGCTCGGCGGTCTCGTCGACGGCGTCCAGCGCCGCCAGCTCGGTGGTCCACGGCTCGGTGTTCATCTGCACGTTGGTGCGGACGGTGACGGGCGTGGTGGCGGTGGCCGTGAACGACAGCTCGTAGCTCTCGCCCGCGGTGAGCGGGAGGCCGTCCTGACCGACGATGACGTCCCAGGGGTTCACGGTGCCGCCGGGCACCTCCGCGCACAGCCGGCCGTCCACGACCGAGGCGGGAGCGTTGGCGGTCGACCACCAGGGGACGATGACGCCGCTGGCGAAGTCGCCGTTCTCGATCAGCTCGGGACCCTCGGCGGCGGCGGGCGCGGCGCCGGCCGCGGTGAGCCCGGCGACGGCGAGGCCGGCGGCCAGCGTGACGCTCAGCGGCCGTCTGCCGCGGCGGGGCGGGTGGGATGAAGGAAGTAAGGTCACGGCTCTCGATCCTTCAGGTGGGGGGCGATGGCTTCAACGGTGGTTCATGGGAGCGCTCCCAGAAAGGAGCCAATACAGCCTGCGCGTCGTGGCGTGACCTCGTCAACCCTTGGTGACCCCCCGAGAACGGTCACATTCGCCCGTTACTAAACTTCCACCCCATGGACGCCCTGATCGCCGTCTTTCTCGCCCTGCACATCATCGGCATCGCAGCGCTGCTCGGTGGCTTTCTGGCGCAGACCAAGGCGCTGCGCACCGGCGAGGCCCGGATGGTGCCGGGCATGCTGCACGGCGCGCTCACCATGCTGGTCACGGGCCTGGCGCTGGTCGGCCTCAACCAGGCCGACGACCAGGAGGTCAACAACGTCAAGATCGCCGTCAAGCTGGCGATCCTGGTGGTGATCCTGGGCCTGGTCTACGTGAACCGCGACGAGGAGAAGGTCGCCGCGCCGGTCTTCGGCACGGTCGGGCTCCTCACCACGGCCAACATCTTCATCGCCACGGTCTGGTAGTCCGGGCGCTGGGGTCGCGACTCCGTCCGCGTCACCCGGTGGTGGGGGCCGGGTGGCCGCTTCCGTGAGCGAGGTCGGTGACGAGCCCGGGAGCGGCGACGTCGATGGGGGACCGGAAGGCCTCCGCGGCCGCCTCGTGGGCGGCGTTCGGGTCTGTTCCCGGCCACAGGTGGGTGAGCATGAGCCTGGCAGCGCCCGCCTGGCTGGCGTACTGGCCCGCCAGTCGCGCGGTCAGCAGGTACGGTGCGTCTGCGGTCGGTACCTCGTGGACGTAGGTGGCCTCCGACAGCAGGAGGTCGGCGCCTCGGGCGAGGCGCGGGACATCAGGACTCGGACCCGTGTCGCCGGTGTAGGCGAGCACGGCTTCCGGCGTGGTCAGTCGGACGCCGGCGTTGGGCACGAAGTGCGGAAGGAGCCAGGTGTCGGTTCTGAACGGACCGATGTCGAACCGGTCGCCTGGCTGGAACTCGCGCAGCCGGTACGCGTCCGCGAGCATGCTCGGTTTGTCGAGCGCGAGAACGGCGTCGGCCGCGCCACGGGGTGCGTGTACCGGCAGTGCCGGCGGTGGCGTGTCGCTGAGACCTCGCGCGCGCAGCAGGGGGTTGAGGTCGGCGCAGTGGTCGGGGTGCCCGTGGCTGATCAGCACGGCGTCGATCGCGTCGACGGTGTGGTGGTCGAGCAGGCGTGGCAGCGTGGCGTACCCGGGGTCGATGAGCAGGCGGAAGCCCTCGTGTTCGACGAGGTAGCCGCTGCATGCCTGGCGCGCGGTCGGCCATGCTCCGCAGCCGCCGAGAACGGTCAGACGCATGCCCGCGACACTAGTGCCGCATCAGCCAAGGTTCACCCCGTCGCGACGCCCGGCACGGCACCTCGCTGCGTTACCGAATCGCGCGAATACGGCCAAGTATGAGCTGCGATCCGGCGCCTTGCGATGCACCGCACCGGACGCCGCTCCTTGACGGGCAAACCTTGGCTGACACGGCACTAGCCTTCCCGGGGCCCTCACCACCTCGGATCGCGGACGTTGCCGTAGCCGCCGCCGCGTGGTCGGTCCTCGAAGTGCAGGTGTGGCCCGGTGACGTTGCCGGTGGCGCCGACGCGGCCGAGCCGCTGGCCGGCGATGACGCGGGTGCCGGTGCGCACCTCGCGCGCGGAGAGGTGGCAGTAGACGTAGTCCCGGCCGTTGTCGGCGCGCAGGCCGAGCCACTTGCCGTAGGCGCCGCCGTTGTCGTTGGACCAGACGATGGTGCCGGAGAGCACGGCGACCACCGGCGTGCCGGTCGGCGCGGCGTAGTCGTCGCCGGTGTGGAAGCCGGCGGCGTAGCGGCTGTTCCTGACCCCGTAGGGATACGTGACCGACCGTCCTGGCACGGGTGAGGAGACCCGCCCGCTCTTGGACCCGGAGTCGGCGCGGCTGTCCGTGAAGCCGAGCCGGGCGAACGTCTGTGGCCCGGGCAGCCCGTCGGCGCCGCTGCCGCTCCATCCCCGCGCCCGCTGGAACGCGGCGCAGGCGGCCTTGGTCTGGTCCCCGTAGTAGCCGGTGGCCCCGGCCGGGATCCGGTGGCCCCGGCTGATGAGCGCCCGCTGGAACGCGGTGACGCAGGAGTCGCTCTTCCCGAACTTCACGTGCGCGAAGTTGATCGCGGGCATGGTTCCCCCATGTCAATTGGGCGTGGATCGTGCTCCTTTGGAAGGTGATTCTGGCCGCTAATTGTCCGGCACATGACGATAACGGACAAGGGGGTCAGCGCGCTGCGTGCGCGTGGACGCCACATCCCGCGTCGCCGCTCAGCGTGTTGTTCAGCGGACGTCTCGGCGATCGAGCGGGGGCGTCGTCGGGTGACGTCGCGGGAGGCGCGGCAGCGGATCGTCGAGGGCCTTCGCGTTCCCGCCGAACTCCCGAGTGGCGAGGGGCCGGTGGCGAGGCTCGCCCTGCCCGACGTGGCGCCGGAGCCGGAGCTGCTGGAGCGGGTGGCGGGGGTGGTCGAGGACGGCCGGCGGGTGGATGGGGCGACGTTGGACTGGTTGGAACGGCTGCTCGCGGAGCACCGGCGGGCGGAGGACGTCATCGGTTCGCGGCCGCTGGTCGGGGTGATGCGGCGGCAGTTGGACACGGTCGTCGCCCTACACGGCCGGGCCCGGGGAGAGTTGGCTACCCGGCGTGGTGCGACTCGCGGCCGAGCACGCGCAGTTCCTCGGGTGGATGGCACAGGACCAGGACGAGACCGGGGCGGCCCTGGCCTGGTATGACCGCTCGCACGAGTGGGCCCTGGAGGCCGGGGACCCGAACATGGCCGCGAGCACGCTCAACATGAAGGCGCACATGGCCTGGTCCAGGAGGCGTGCCGAGCGGTGCGTCGGCTTGGCCGAGGCGTCCCGCTGGTCCGCGCCCGGGGCGTCGCTCGGGGTGCGGGGCATGGCGGCACAGATGGCCGGCCGCGGGCAGGCCCTCGCGGTGCGAGGGGACGACGCCCGCCGAGTCCTCGACGAGGCAGAGGAGTTGATCGGCCGCGCGGCGGAGCGGCCGGAGGACGAGCCGCCCTGGCCGTACTTCTACGACGAGACGTGGTTCACCCTGCAACGCGGCATGGCCCTGATGCACCTGCGGGCCTGGCCGCGGGCGATCGAGCACCTCACCGCCGGGCTCGCCGCGCTCTCCGGCGACTACCGGCGCGACCGCACCTGGTACCGGGCCTGCCTGGCCCGCTCCCTCGCCGGCGCCGGCGAGCCGGACGCGGCGTTGGCCCTCGCCCTGGACATCGTCCCCCACGCCGCCGAGGTTGGCCGGCCGCACTCGTGGAACGAACTCCACACCACCCCAGCGATGTTGCTCCGTAGGGCTCCCCGAGCCCGCCGGCACCTCGTCGCGGCGCTCAGGGCGGAGGGCTGACCGCGCCGAACTCAGCGGCCCGAGGGGCCGTCCCGCGACACGTCACCGCGAGGGGGGCGTCGAGGTGGCCGGGGACGAGGAGGCCCGTCTCGTAGGCGGCGATGACGGCTTGGGCACGGTCGCGCAGGCCGAGTTTCGTGAGGACGTTGCTCACATGGGTCTTGGCCGTGTGTTCGCTGACCACCAGGGTGGCGGCGATCTCCGCGTTGGACAGGCCGCGGCCGAGAAGCCGCAGGGTTTCCCGCTCGCGGCCGGTGAGGAGGGACAGCAGCTCGGTTCGTGGTGGGCGTGGGGTTCGGCCCGAGGTGAACGCGGCGATGAGGGTGCGGGTGATGGAGGGGGGCCAGGAGGGATTGGCCCGCCACGGCGACCCGGACGGCGTGGACGAGGTCGTCCCGCCGCACGTCCTTGAGGAGGAAGCCGCTGGCGCCGGCGCTGAGCGCGTCGAAGACGTAGTGGTCCTCACCGTGTGCAGGAAGAGCAGCGGCGCGGTCTGGGCGATGGTGGTGGCGGCCGCCAGCAGCGCGTCCGACCAGGGAGAACCCAGCAGGCGGCGGAGCCGGGGGACGGCGGGTGGTACGGGCACGAGCCCGGATTCTCCCACTGGGCCGGGTGGATTCAGCCGCGCGCGAGAGCGACCGGGGCGGACGCGGGCGTGACGCGGGCGAGGCCCGCGAACAGCAGCAGACCGACGACCGGCAGCAGATCGTGGCTCACCGGGGCGACGAACACCGCCAGGGTCACGGCCGCCGCACGCCACCAGGGAACGACGCGGGCCACCGCGAGCCGGCAGACCAGGACGAGCAGCCCGAGGAAGAACAGCACGGGGCCCGCCTCGTAGACGGCGATGTCCACGCCTGGCAGGTTGTGCGCGTCGACGAACATGCGCCGCATGTCGTCGTGGTCGGCCGCCAGCAGGCCGATGACGAGGTCGATCGAGATCTGGGCCAGGGAGCAGGCGACGCCGACGAACGCGGCGACGACGGTGACCGTCGCGAACGCGCCGCGGCCCGCCAGCCGCCGCAGTTCTTACAGCACCCACCCCAAGAGGAGCAGGGACAGGAGGAAGGCCGCGTGCCCGGCAGTCCACGCCGGGCCGGGACCGCGCTCCCCGTCCACGCCGTCGAGGGCCCGGATGAGCCCATAGGCGGTGACCAGGAGCGGAGCGAGGAGGAAGGCGATGGAGGTACGCATGCCCTCGATCCTCGGCACGGCGCCCGCGCCGGACATCGCCGACGCGACCCATTGTCGGCCTCCCCCGCGCGAGGGACGGCCCAGAGCGAGTCGGATCGCGTCAGATCACCGGTGGGCGGCCGAGGCGTGTCATGCGCCAGACCGTGCGCCAGCGGATGGGGCGGCGGGGACCGCACGGGTGGCGGAGGCCCTCGGCGAAGCCGGCGAACCAGGCGCGGAGGCCGGGGAGGGAGCGGTTGCGGGCGACGGTGAGGAGGAACCAGGTGGTGAGGTAGGCGGGGATCAGCGGCAGCGGCAGGTGGCGGCGGGCGAGCCAGACGCGGTTGCGGGCGGTCATGCGGTAGTAGACGGCGTGCCGCGCCGGCGACGTGCGGGGGTGTTGGAGCAGCAGGGCCGGCTCGTAGACGACCTTCCAGCCGGCGTCCAACGCGCGCCAGGCGAGGTCGGTCTCCTCGTGCGCGAAGAAGAACTCCTCCGGCCAGCCGCCGGTCTCCTCAAGCATGCGGGCGGAGAGCGCGTGGCCGCCGCCGAGGAAGGTGGTGACCTCGCCGGCCCGCATCGGGTCGCCGGCACGGAGCCGTGGCACGTGGCGGCGCTGGGTGTGGCCGGTCTCGTCGGCGATGCGGAAGCTGACGATGCCGAGTTCGGGGTCGGCCGCGTACATCTCCTGGATGCGGGTGAAGACGTCGTCGTCGACGAGCAGCCCGTCGTCGTCCAGGTCGATGACGACGTCGACGTCGCCGAAGGCCCGCAGCGTGGCGAGGGCGGCGTTGCGGCCGCCGGTGACGCCCCGGTTCTCCGGGAGTTCGACGGTGGAGACGGGCGCCGGGTAGTCGGGCAGCTCGGTGCCGTTGCCGACGACCACGACGCGGGTGGCGGGCGTGTGCTGGCGGGCCACGGACTCCAACAGCGCGGCGACCTCGGCCGGGCGGTCGCCCATGGTGAGGATCGCGACACCCAGGCGTGGTGATGACACGGGCACTCCCACAGCTCGGCGACAGCTGCCGGAAGCTTTCGGCAACTTCCGAGATGCTAGCCGTTCACCCTCCCGTGGGGTTCACGCAACCCTGGGGAACGTGCTGTCAAGGAGTGTGCGACGCGATGGCCGCGTCGATCACGGCGACTCGCCGGGCGAGGTCGGCGGCGGGCACCTCGACGAGCTCGTAGCCGAGATCGCGGTAGGTCTCCTCGTGGAGCCGCTCGAAGGCCAGGGACTCCTCGAAGCTGATCCGCCGGGCCGGCGTCGGCTCGCAGAGGCCCAGGTTGCGGACGAAGAACACCCGCCGCTCGTAGACGCCCTCGGTGGCGATCCGGGCGAGCTCGGCCCTGAGCGCCCGGGTCACGGGGAGTCCCAGGTGGGCGGCGAGGGCGAGGGTGCAGACCGGCGACCTGTCGTACACCTGGACCGCCGCCGACGCGGCCAGCTGGCGCCGCCGCTGGAGCGCGACGATCTCGTCGACGAAGAACGGGCGCCGCCACGGCTCGTCCACGCCCCGGGTGTGTGCCTGGGCGATGACCGCCGTCGCCGCCTCCTCGACGACGTGGTGGCCGAGCTCGGCCAGGCGCCGCACCGGCCAGCAGCAGGGCCTCGCCCAACCGGGCGCAGGCGGAGTTCGCCCTCGATGCGGAATCCGTCGTCGCCCACGATGCCGCCGCCGAGCTCCATCCTTGAGCCGTCGAGAGCCACTCCGCCGGGGTTGGAGAGGTGGGCGTCCTGGAGCAGCAGGCCGCCGTCGAGCCGCGCGTCGTACAGGGCGATGCCCGGAGCCGTGATCCGGGTGTGCATCAGGTCGAGGTTGCCGCCCTCCACGATGATCCGGCCCGCGCGGAGGCCAGGGAGATGGGAGCCGGCGAAGCCGGTCATCCGCAGCCGGGCCCCGTACAGCTGGGGTTTCCGCTCGAACCAGCAGCGTTCGAGCCGCAGCACGCAGCAGGCCTCGGCGAACTCGAGCCGCAGTTTGCCGGTGACGCGGGCGCACACCAGGTGGACCACCGAGGTCTCGCCGGCCCGGGCCTCGGCGCCGCCGAGCACCAGGGCACGCACCACCTCGGCGCGCACCGCGCGCTCGGCGCCCCACCGCTCGCCGCCGGCCGGGCCGTCCGCCACCGGGTCGCCGGTGCGCAGGTCCACCCGCTCGCCGATGGCGAAGGCGTCCCACAACAGGCGCTCGGGCGGCGTGAGTTCGGCGCACGACAGCATCAATGCACGGTACCGGGACCGGCACCCGGACGTCAGGACGGGCGGACGCCGGCGTAGAACGGCATGGTGTCGATGGACTCGTAGCGGACCACGGCGCCCGGCTTGGGGGCGTGGATCATCATGCCGTCGCCGACGTAGAGGCCGACGTGGCTGATGTCGTCGTAGAAGAAGACGAGGTCGCCCGGTCGCAGCGCGTCGCGCGAGACGCGGCTGCCGGCGTCGACCTGGTCCCAGGTGACGCGGGGCAGTTCGACGCCGGCGGCGCGCCAGGCGGCCTGGGTGAGGCCGGAGCAGTCGTAGGAGTTGGGCCCGGTGGCGCCCCACACGTACGGCTTGCCGAGCTGGGACTCGGCGAAGGCGATGGCGGCCTCGGCGCCGCTGGCGTCGGGGGCCGGGGCGGACGGCGCCTCGACGCTCTCCTCCGCGGCCTCCGCCTCGGCGGCGGCCTCCTCGGCCGCGGCGCGCTCGGCGGCCAGCCGCTCCTGCCGCCGGCGCTCGGCCTCGGCGGCCTGGCGCTCGGCCTCCTCCCGCTCGAGCCGCTCCAACTCGTCGAGCTCGGCCTGTTCCTCGGCCGACAGGTCGTCGAGCATCGCGCGGGCCTCGGCCAGCATGGACTGGACGGACTCCTGCTGCCGCTGGAGCTCGGCCTGCCGCTCCTCGAGCGCGGCCAGCGCCGCGCCGGCCTCCTCGCCCTGGGCGGTGGCGGCCTCCTGCCGCTCGGTGAAGTCGGCGAGCGCCTGCCGCTGCGCGTCGCCGAGCCGGTCCAGGGTGTGGGTGCGGTCGAAGAAGGCCCGCGGGTCGGTGGAGAGCAGCAGCGCCGCGGTGTCGCTCACCGCGCCGCCCCCGCCGGTGCGGTACTGCGCGGCGGCGAACGAGCCGAGCGTCCGCCGGGCCTCGTTGACCCGCTCGGCGGCCTGCGCGGCCTCGGTCAGCAGCCCGTCGACGGTCTCCTGCTGCGCCTCGACCGCCTCCTGGGCCTCGTTGTAGTGCTGGGTGGCGGTGCCGGCCTCCCGGTAGAGGCGGTCGACCTCGGCCCGCACCTCGACGGCCCGCTCGTGCGCGGCCTCGGCACGCTCACGTTGCTCCTCGATCGACCCGTCGTCGGCGGACGCGGCCCGGCTGAGCAGCGTCATCGAGGCCAGCGCCGCGGCACCCACGCCCACGACGCCCCGGCGCCCGGCCGGGGACTCGAGCAGTGCGGTGCGGCCGCGTGGCTTGCGGTGGGAACCCAAGGCCGGTGTCTCCTTCGTACCTGCCCGCTCACCGGTCGGTTCCCCACGCCCGCTGGCCCGTCGGCTGGCCAGCCAATCCCTCGCGTGCCCGATGGAACGGCGGCGGCCCGCGGGGCCGGGTTCGACCTCCGGGGAACGAGCCACCCGCGGTGCACGGTAGCCACCCGACGAAGGCTTTGGGAAGACTGATGTGCGATATGCCCGAAACCAATTCGTGACCATGCCGGGTCGGCGCGGCGCCCCCGCCCCCTAGACTCGGGGGTGATGAGCGGCCTCTTCGACGACAGCGCACTGGCGGGCCTCGGACCCCTGGGGGGACACGAGGAGCCGCCACCACCCGAGCCCGACGCCCACGTGTACGAGTACGAGCACGAGCGGGAGGAGATCCCGGACGACCTGTTCGCCGGCACCTTCGCCGAGCCGGGGCGGGCCGAGGAGGACGCCTACTACCGCAACGGCGCGCGCAAGCCGGTCGGCGACCCGGCGGCGCTGATCGACGGGCTGAACGAACAGCAGCGCGCCGCCGTCACGCACAGTGGTTCGCCGCTGCTCATCGTGGCCGGTGCCGGCTCGGGGAAGACCCGCGTGCTGACGCACCGCATCGCCTACCTGCTGGCGGCGCGGGACGCGCACCCCGGACAGATCCTGGCGATCACCTTCACTAACAAGGCCGCCGGCGAGATGAAGGAGCGCGTCGAGGAGCTCGTCGGGCCGCGCGCCAACGCGATGTGGGTGATGACCTTCCACAGCGCCTGCGTCCGCATCCTGCGCCGCGAGAGCAAGCTGCTCGGCTTCACCTCCAGCTTCTCCATCTACGACGCGGCCGACTCCAAGCGTCTGATGGCGCTGGTCTGCCGGGACCTCGACCTCGACCCCAAGCGGTTCCCGCCCAAGTCGTTCAGCGCCAAGATCTCCAACCTGAAGAACGAGCTGATCGACCACGAGGACTTCGCCGCCCGGGCGTCCGACCAGTTCGAGAAGACCCTGGCCGAGGCGTACACCCTCTACCAGTCGCGGCTGCGCGAGGCCAACGCGCTGGACTTCGACGACATCATCATGACCACCGTCCATCTGCTGGACGCCTTCCCGGACGTCGCCGAGCACTACCGGCGCCGCTTCCGGCACATCCTGGTCGACGAGTACCAGGACACCAACATCGCCCAGTACACGCTGATCAAGCTGCTGGTCGGCACCGAGGACCCGGGCGAGCTGTGCGTGGTGGGCGACGCGGATCAGTCGATCTACGCCTTCCGCGGCGCCACCATCCGCAACATCCTCCAGTTCGAGGAGGACTTCCCCAACGCCACCACGCTGCTGCTCGAGCGCAACTACCGCTCAACGCAGACCATCCTCTCCGCCGCCAACGCCGTCATCGCGCGCAACGAGGACCGCCGCCCCAAGAACCTGTGGACGGACGAGGGCGCCGGCGCCCGCATCACCGGCTACGTCGCCGACACCGAGCACGACGAGGCGCAGTTCGTCTCCGACGAGATCGACCGGCTCACCGACGCGGGCGACGCCAAGCCGGGCGACGTGGCCGTCTTCTACCGCACCAACGCCCAGTCCCGGGTCTTCGAGGAGGTGTTCATTCGGGTCGGCCTGCCCTACAAGGTGGTCGGCGGCGTCCGCTTCTACGAGCGCCGCGAGGTCCGCGACGTGCTCGCCTACCTGCGGGTGCTGGCCAACCCCGAGGACACGGTGCCGCTGCGCCGCATCCTCAACGTGCCCAAGCGCGGCATCGGCGACCGCGCGGAGGCGATGATCGAGGCGTTGGCGCTGCGCGAGCGGATCTCGTTCGCCCAGGCGCTGCGCCGGGTCGACGAGGCGTACGGCATGGCGGCCAGGTCGGCCAACGCGGTCAAGCGGTTCAACGTGCTGCTCGAGGAGTTGCGCACCGTCGTCGAGTCGGGCGCAGGGCCGGCCACCGTGCTGGAGGCGGTGCTGGAACAGACGGGCTATCTCGCCGAGTTGCAGGCGTCCACCGATCCGCAGGACGAGACGCGGATCGAAAACCTTCAGGAACTCGCGGCCGTGGCGCTGGAATTCGAGCAGGCTCGCGATGAGGACAATCCCGGCACGCTGGCCGAGTTTTTGGAGCGAGTGGCGCTGGTCGCCGATTCCGACGAGATCCCGGACGAGGCGGAGGACGGCGGAGTCATCACGTTGATGACGCTGCACACCGCCAAGGGCCTGGAATTCCCCGTGGTGTTCCTCAGCGGCATGGAGGACGGCGTTTTCCCCCATATGCGCTCGCTGGGAAAGACCAAGGAGTTGGAGGAGGAGCGCCGGCTCGCCTACGTCGGCATCACCCGGGCCCGCAAGCGGCTCTACGTGACCCGCTCCACGATGCGCAGCGCCTGGGGGCAGCCGCAGCACAACCCGCCGTCCAGGTTCCTCGACGAGATCCCCGAGGAGCATCTCGACTGGCGGCGCACGGGATCCGCCGTGTCGGCCCCGGTACCCTCCGTGGCCAGCACTCCCGGGTCGGCGCCGCGCGCCCGCGGCTTCGCCACCGGGCGCGTCAAGGACCGGCCGATCGTGGCGCTCGCGCCGGGCGACCGGGTGACGCACGACACCTTCGGCATGGGCCGGGTCATCTCGGTGCAGGGCAGCGGCGATCGGGCCGAGGCGACCATCGACTTCGGCGGCGAGAAGCCCAAGCGGCTGCTGCTGCGATACGCCCCGGTCGAAAAGCTTTGAACGCGCCTCGGTAGTGTTCCCGATATGTCACAGACCGGGGAAAGGGCTTGTGGTGCGAGGCGGGTGGGCGATTAGCTGCCTGCGGCAACTCGTACTCCAGTTCCTTCCTGTCCCCGGAGTACGTATCACCTCAGATTCCCAGGGGGAACACGATGAGTCAGCCCTGGCAGCCGCCCCAGCCGGGAGACGGCGCCGGCCAGCAGCCGCCACAGCAGCCGGGTGGTGCCCCGCAGTACGGCCCTCCCCAGCCGTACGGCCAGCCGCAGCAACCTCCGCAGCAGCCGGGCTATGGTTACCCGTCACAGCCGCCGGCCCAGCCGCAGCCGGGCTACGGCTACCCGCAGCAGCCGCCGCAGCCGAGCCCGTACGGCGCCCCACAGCCGTACGGCGCCCCCGGTGGCTACCCGGCACCGCAGCCGGGCGGCGGTCGGCAGCAGAACGTGCTGCTCGCCATCGTGCTCTCCGTCGTCGGCGCGCTGCTCGGCGCGCTGCTCTACGGCCTCATCTACCAGGCCATGTTCGACGAGTCCACGGGCGAGCTCTCCCAGCCCTTCTACATCCTGGTCCTGGTCGGCGTGTTGACCGGGGTCGGCCCGGCGCTGTTCGCCAGGGGCAACTGGGGGATCTACATACTCGCCGCGGTGTTGGCCCTGGCCGCGGGCGTCGGTGGTGAACTCTTCGGCACCGCGATGCTGGTCAGCGAGTACATGACCGGTGGTGACCCGGGCACGTTCGAGATCATCACCAGCTACCCGGGTGACCTCTGGGACGCCTGGGACGCCGACAACGAGACGGTCAACTACCTGGCCCTCGTGCTGCCGGCGGTCGGCGCCATCGGCCTGTGCGCCGGGCTCCAGCGCCGCAACGGCTGAACCGAAGCGGGCGGAAGGGCCCGCCGCTCCCCCTGGGGAGCGGCGGGCCCTCGCGCTTGTGGTGCGCTGATCGGGCGGATCAGGCGGGTCAGGTGGGCTCGAGGCCCTGGTTGCGCAGCCAGGTCAGCGGGTCGATGGGGGAGCCGCCGCCGGGGCGCACCTCGAAGTGCAGGTGCGGGCCCGTGGAGTTGCCGGAGTTGCCGGAGTAGGCGATCACCGTGCCGGCCTGCACGTAGCCGGACTGGTAGGCGGTGCTGTCCAGGTGCGCGTACCAGGTCTCGGTGCCGTCCTCTGCGGTGAGGATCAGCAGGTTGCCGTAGCTGGGGTGCCACTGGGTGCGGACGGTGCCGTCGGTCGCGGCCAGCACCGGGGTGCCGTAGCTGACCGGGAAGTCGATGCCGGTGTGGTTGGACATCCAGTTGATGCCCGCCTGGCCGTAGTAGGCGCTCAGGCCGCGCTGCTCGACGGGGAGGAAGAACTTGGGCCGCATCGCCTCGATGCGGGCCGCCTCGGCCGCCGCCGCCTCGGCCTCGGCCTCCTGCTGGGCCTCCAGGTCGATGCGGCCCTGGGTGCGGCTGGCGCGCTCGGCGTAGTCGCCGGCGGCGGCCGAGACGCTGGTCAGCTGGGTGTCGAACTCGGCGTTCGCGGCGGCGCGCTGGGCCTCGTCGGCCGGGTCGGGCGCGGCGACGGGCGCCGGCTCGTTCCCCGTGTCGGTGCCGGACTCCGAGACGGTGGCGGCCGTGGCGACCGCGGTGACGCCGAGGACGGCGAGCGAGGGGGCGGCGACGCTCAGGAAGGCGGAGCGGGCCCGGGGCCGGCTGACGCGGCGCCTGCCACGGCTCTGCGAGCGGCTGGCGACCACCGGGGTCTCGGCCGGGGCCTCGTCCACCGGGTCGGCCGGCTCCGGAAACCCGTCCGAGGCGTCCACCACGGGGTCGGGCTCGGCCTCTGACGCGGCCGCGAAGCCCGGCGCCGCGTCATAGCCGCCCGCGTCGTAGTTCCCCGCGGCGTCGTACGCGGCGGCGCCTGGATCGGCCTCGGCCTGCTCGCCGTAGTCGGCGGCCAGCTGCTGGTGGAACTCCGGGCCGTAGGCGGCGCCGTAGGTGCCGTCGTACTCCTGGTAGCCCTGGTCCTGGTAGCCCTGCTGCTCCTGGTAGGCGGGGACGCCCTGTGCGGGGGTCTCGTGAAGGTCTCCCGCCGGGTAGCCGCCGGCGTCCCACTGGCCCACCTGCTGCTGGAGGTACCAGTCCTCGACGCCCTGCTGGGGCGGGATGGTGGCCGTGGCGACCTGCTGGGCCCCCGCCCACTGGCCGTCGGCCGACCACTCGCCGAGCCCGGCGCCGGCGTCGTAGCCGCCGTGCTGCTGTTGTCCCTGCGTGGCGTCGGCCCACTCCTGGGCCGGCGCCTGCTGGGTCGTCGTCGCGTAGGGATCGAGAACGTCGTAGGCGGCGTAGGAGCCGTAGCCGGAGTGATCCGAGTGTTGGTCGGTCACACCGGACAGCAGACGATCGCTCACCGATTACGCCTTTCGGCTCGACGACAGGAGCAGGGGTGGGGTCCCAGCGGCTGCAGTTCGGCGTGACTGTACCGGCCGGCGAGCGGCGGCCACAATCTTTCCCGGCCCGTTCGCGGGTTTCGCTGCGTCAGGAAACGGGCAATCGCCCGCCTTTCGGCGGACCGCTCATTGATGCCGCACGATTTGTTCGAGCCTTGTTCGAATTTTTTCGGGGTGGGCATCACCCACGGTGCGAACGCCTCCCACGTTCGCCCTCCATGGGGGATCCTGGACGTGGTCCCTGACGTTAACGACCGTTAGCTCCGGCGCCGTGGCCGGGCGACTTGGGAGGCTCAACATGGGTGTATCGGGTCCGATTCGCGTCGTCGTGGCCAAGCCGGGGCTCGACGGGCACGACCGCGGCGCCAAGGTGATCGCCAGGGCGCTGCGCGACGCGGGCATGGAGGTCATCTACACCGGGCTGCACCAGACGCCGGAGCAGATCGTGGACACCGCGATCCAGGAGGACGCGGACGCCATCGGCCTCTCCATCCTCTCCGGCGCGCACAACACCCTCTTCGCCCGGGTGCTCGAGCTGCTGCGCGAGAAGGACGCGGCCGACATCACGGTCTTCGGCGGCGGCATCATCCCCGAGGAGGACATCGAGCCGCTTCGGGCCCAGGGGGTGGCCGCGATCTTCACCCCTGGCGTGCCCACGGGCGAGGTGGTGGCCTGGGTCCGCGAGCACGTCGGGCTCGCCCACCGCGCCTGACGCTGCCCGCGGCTCCAGCCGGTCCCGGCGGGTCGCGCGGCTTCCGGCGCGGTTCGTCGACCCCTGAAGGGGGCGAGGGTCCGCCGTGGGGGCGGGATCAGCCGCGGTGGCGCCGCGGACGGTCGACGGCCCGTCGCGGCACTTCCAGCGGAGCGCCTGGTTTCGCGGGGGCCCGGGTGGGAAAGCCTCTTCCCGTCCGAGCTCGTCCCGGAGCGCGCGGCCGGGACCCCGTGTGAGCGGGCCGGCGCGGGGCGAACTGTGACAGGTCTCACCACTCTGGTGTGACCCGCGATTTATGAGCCCTCAGGGCCCCCGGATACGCTCGACGTCGGACTTGCCGCGTGCGTCAGCCTAGGTCACCATGCCTCGCGCCGCGGCCACGCGGCACGCCCACGTCGACAACGACCGCGAGACCACTGACTGAGGGACGGACGCGCGTGGACCTGTTCGAATATCAGGCGAGGGACATCTTCGCCAAGCATGACGTGCCGGTGCTGGACGGTGAAGTCATCGACACGCCGGAGGCGGCGCGCGCGGCGGCCGAGCGCCTCGGCGGTCGCGTGGTCGTCAAGGCGCAGGTGAAGACCGGTGGCCGGGGCAAGGCCGGTGGCGTCAAGCTGGCCGCCGACCCCGAGGACGCGGTGGCCAAGGCCGAGGCCATCCTGGGCATGGACATCAAGGGCCACACGGTGCACCGGGTGATGCTGGCGCAGACCGCCGACATCGTGGACGAGTACTACGTCTCCTTCCTCCTCGACCGCACCAACCGCACCTTCCTCGCCATGGCCTCCGTCGAGGGCGGCATGGAGATCGAGGAGGTCGCAGCCACCAAGCCGGAGGCGCTGGCCAAGATCCCGGTCGACGCCATCGAGGGCGTCACCGCCGAGAAGGCCCGCGAGATCGTCGCGGCGGCGAACTTCCCGGCCGAGGTCGCCGACCAGGTGGCCGACGTGCTGGTGCGGCTGTGGGACGTCTTCATCAAGGAGGATGCCCTGCTCGTCGAGGTCAACCCGCTGGTCAAGACCGGCGACGGCCGGATCATCGCGCTTGACGGCAAGGTGTCCCTGGACGCCAACGCCGAGTTCCGGCAGCCGGAGCACGCGGCGCTCGAGGACAAGGCCGCCGCCAACCCGCTGGAGGCCGCCGCCAAGGAGCGCGGCCTCAACTACGTCAAGCTCGAGGGTGGCAACGTCGGCATCATCGGCAACGGCGCCGGCCTCGTCATGTCCACCCTCGACGTGGTGGCCTACGCGGGCGAGAAGCACGGCGGCGTGAAGCCGGCGAACTTCCTGGACATCGGCGGCGGTGCCTCCGCCGAGGTGATGGCCAACGGTCTGGAGATCATCCTGGGCGACCCGGAGGTCAAGTCCGTCTTCGTCAACGTCTTCGGCGGCATCACCGCGTGCGACGCGGTCGCCAACGGCATCGTGCAGGCGCTCGCGCTGCTCAAGTCCAAGGGCGAGGACGTCAACAAGCCGCTGGTCGTCCGCCTCGACGGCAACAACGCCGAACTGGGCCGGCAGATCCTCACCGACGCCGACCACCCGCTGGTCGAGCAGGTGAACACCATGGACGGCGCGGCCGACCGGGCCGCCGAGCTGGCCGCCAAGTAGGGCTCGGACCAGGACATCCGGAACAGACGAGGACAATAAGAGAAATGGCTATCTTCCTCACCAAGGAATCCAAGGTCATCGTCCAGGGCATGACCGGCTCCGAGGGCCAGAAGCACACCCGGCGCATGCTGGCCGCCGGCACCAACATCGTCGGTGGCGTGAACCCCCGCAAGGCCGGTCAGAAGGTCGACTTCGACGGCACCGAGGTACCGGTCTTCGGCGGCGTCAAGGAGGCCATCGAGGCCACCGGCGCCGACGTCACCGTGATCTTCGTGCCGGAGAAGTTCACCAAGGACGCGGTCATCGAGGCGATCGACGCCGAGATCCCGCTGGCCGTGGTGATCACCGAGGGCATCGCGGTGCACGACACGGCGGCGTTCTGGGCGTACGCCGGCGCGAAGGGCAACAAGACCCGGATCATCGGCCCCAACTGCCCGGGCCTGATCACCCCCGGCCAGTCCAACGCGGGCATCATCCCGGCCGACATCACCAAGCCGGGCCGCATCGGGCTCGTCTCGAAGTCCGGCACGCTGACCTACCAGATGATGTACGAGCTGCGTGACCTGGGCTTCTCGACGTGCGTCGGCATCGGCGGCGACCCGATCATCGGCACCACGCACATCGACGCGCTGGCGGCGTTCGAGGCGGACCCCGAGACCGACCTGATCGTGATGATCGGCGAGATCGGCGGCGACGCGGAGGAGCGGGCGGCGGACTTCATCCGCGAGAACGTCTCGAAGCCGGTGGTCGGCTACGTGGCGGGCTTCACCGCGCCCGAGGGCAAGACGATGGGCCACGCCGGTGCGATCGTCTCCGGCTCGTCCGGTACGGCGCAGGCGAAGAAGGAGGCGCTGGAGGCGGCCGGCGTCAAGGTCGGCAAGACGCCGTCCGAGACGGCGCGGCTCGCGCGCGAGGTTCTGTCCAACGCGGCCTGATCTTCACGGGCTCCTTTTCCACCCGCCCCTTCTCGCCCGAAGCGCGAGAAGGGGCGGGTCGCGTTCTGGGCACGGGGCGCCCAGCCGCCACGGCACTTCGCGCGGGATTCTCCCCACCCACCCGTCCTGTCCGGCGCTTCGCGCGGTTGGGGGCAGGCCGCGCTGAGCACGCGGTGCGCCTGCGGCGGCCGCGCCGCCGGGGCATCGGCCGCGTAGCGGCCACCAGCTCGCGAGCGGCGCCCGGCCGGCGGCGTGCGGATGAGGGCGGTGGGTGGGGAAAGCACCTCGAGCGGGTGTGGGCCCGAGCTTCGGGCGCGGCGCGGCCGGCCCCGGCGGCCCCGGCAGGGGTGGCTGACGCCGAGCGCGAGCGTGTGGGTGGGAAAAGCAGCTTGTCGGTGTGCCGGGCCGGGCCGGTGGGCCCGGGTTGTCAGCATGGCCGGGTGGCAGACCTTTCGCATGGCCGGGTGGCAGAGCACTCGTTCCGAAACCGCTGGTGGTTGGAGGGCGCGCTGGCCGCCGCACTCGGGCTCGGCATCGTCACCGTGCCGGTGCTGATGCTGTGGACCATCTCGCCCTACTCCGGCACCGGGCCAGGCGCCGCGTTGCGGACGGCCGCCGATCTGTGGCTGCTGGGGCACGGCGTCGAACTGCTCCGCACGGACACGCTCAGCGGCGTGCCCGCGCCGGTCGGGTTGACGCCCCTGTTGTTGGCCGCCCTGCCGGCCGCTCTCCTGTGCCGCGCCGCGAAGGGCACGGGTCCGGCCGCCGCGCTGTCGATCCTCGGCGGCTATCTCGTGGTGGCCGCCGGCGCCGCGGCGGTCGGCACGGCGCCGCTCGTCTCGGTCGGGCGGCTGCCGCTGTTCGTGGGCGCCGTCACGCTGGTCGCGGCCCTGGCCGCCGGTGACGGCCGGGTCGGGGCCGCCGGGCGGGCCGCGCTCGCCGGCGCGGTGGCCTGCTGCGGCGTCGGGGCCCTGCTGGCCGCCGGTGCCCTGCTGATCCACGCCGGCGTCGCCCAGGAGGTGTTCGCCGCGCTCACCGACGAGTGGTCGGGCCGGATCGGGTTGCTGCTCGTGGTCGGCACGCTGGCGCCGAACGCGGCGGTGTGGGCGGCGTCCTACGGCCTCGGGCCCGGTTTCACGCTCGGCGCCGACAGCCTCGTCGGGCCACTCGTGGTGCGCGGCGAGCCGGCGCTGCCGGACTTCCCGCTGCTGGCCATGGCGCCCGGCGGGCCGCTTGAGGCGCCCTGGGCCTGGGCCCTGGTCGCGCCGGTGCCGGCGGCCGTGGTGCTGGTGGTGGCGTGGTTCGTGGCGCATGCGGCCGTCCCGGTGCGCGACTCACGAGCCATGGCGGACGGCTGGTGGGCGACGGCCGGCACCGCGCTGCTCGCCGCGCTCTGCGCCGGCCTCGCCATGGGCGGGCTCGCGGCGCTGGCCGGCGGGCCGCTCGGCACGGCCGCGATGGCCGAGTTCGGCCCGGACCCCTACCTGGTGGCCGGCGCGACCGTCGCCTGGACGGCCGCCCTCGCGACGCCGCTGGCGCTCACGCTGCGCGCCTGGCGGCTGCGTGGCGCCCGCAGGCCACGCGAGCAGCGGATCCTGGAGGAGCTCAGGCTCACTCCCGCTCACCGAAGTACGGGCGGAGCTGGCTGGGCAGCAGATTCTCGCAGGACTCGCGGGACGGGGTGGTGAGCGCGTCGTCGACGCAGTCGAAGTAGTCCTTGTAGACGAGCTGCATCGTGTACGAGGCGGCGACCAGCAGCAGCGCGACGCCGGCCAGCACCACCCCGGAGATCGCGGAGGCGCGGCCGGGGGACGACGCGGCGCGGGCCGCCGACTGCCCGGGTCCCCGCTTCCCCTCGGGCCCGGGCGCCGGTGCGCCGCCCTGCCCGCCCTGGAGGGCGGCCACCCGGCGGTCCCTGGCCTCGGGGCTCTCCTTCGGTCCGCCGCGCAGCGCGCTGATGCCCCAGTACAGAGCGAGCGAGCCGAGCAGCAGGGCCAGCCACTCCCAGCCGAGCGCCGCCGTCAGCACGCCCCACATGCCGGCCAACATCGCGTAGCGGGCGTGCCGCTGGGCCGGGTCGGAGGGGTCCCACCGGCCGGGGCCGCCGACGCCTGAGCCCGGGCCGCCGTCCTGGCCGCCGCCTGACGGCTCGCCCCAGCGGCCGCTCCCTCGCCGCGGCTGCCGGCTGCTCCACTGGCTGCCCCAGCGCTGCCGCTGGCTCTCCCGCTCGCGGTCCTGGGCCCCGTTCTCGCCGCGGCTCTCGCCCCCGTCCTGGCCGGCGCCCTGGGCACCGTCCCGGTCCTCGCCCGTGAGGTGACGCGGCTGCCAGGGTCGGTCGGGCGCGCCCTCGGGTGGCGGGGCGAAGGGGTTGTGCTCCTCGCCCGACCGGTCCTGGGGTTCGGAGGCACGGCGTCGGTCCGTCATGGTGGTCGTCGGGTCTCCCTGCTAGGTGCGTTGCTTTCGACCGTACCTGGAGCGGACCGCCCCACGGCACGGGGGGAGCGGGGCGTGCCGGTATCGTTGCCGGGGACTCCCCCCGAGGCTCGCGCAGAGACACGGACACGCAGAGACGCAGAGAAAGTTTTCGCAGTGCCCCTTCCAGCTGAGCCGGCGGCGCCGGCGCGCGTCGTCGTTCTGGTATCCGGTTCGGGCACCAATCTCCAGGCCCTGCTCGACGCGGTGGCCGAGCGCGGTCCGGCGTACGGCGCCCAGGTGGTGGCCGTGGGCGCCGACCGGCCCGGGATCGAGGGCCTCAGGCGGGCGGAGCGCGCCGGTCTTCCGACGTTCGTGTGCCGGGTGCGGGACTTCGAGACCCGCGAGGCGTGGGACGCGGCGTTGACGGAGGCGGTGGCCGAACACCGGCCCGACCTGGTGGTGTCGGCCGGCTTCATGAAGATCGTGGGGGCGGCGTTCCTGGCGCGCTTCGGCGGCCGCGTCGTCAACACCCACCCGGCCCTGCTGCCGAGCTTCCCGGGCGCGCACGCGGTGCGCGACGCGCTCGACCACGGCGCGCGGGTCACGGGCTGCACCGTGCACTTCGTCGACGCGGGCGTGGACAGCGGGCCGATCATCGCGCAGCGGGCCGTGGAGATCGAGGACGCGGACGACGAGGCCGCGCTGCACGAGCGGATCAAGGACGTCGAGCGAGGGCTGCTCGTCGAGGTCGTGGGGCGACTCGCCCGGGACGGCTACAGCATCAAGGGACGGAAGGTGTTTATCCCATGACCGGCGAACACAGCGATCAGGGCTCGCGGCGCCCGGTGCGCAGGGCGCTGATCAGCGTCTACGACAAGACGGGCCTCGCCGAGCTGGCCACCGGGCTGCACGCGGCCGGGGTGACGTTGGTCTCCACCGGTTCCACGGCCAGGACCATCGCCGAGGCCGGGGTGCCCGTCACCGAGGTGGCGGACGTCACCGGCTTCCCCGAGGTGCTCGACGGCCGGGTGAAGACGCTGCACCCGAGGGTGCACGCGGGCATCCTGGCCGACCAGCGGCTCGACGCGCACCGGGCGCAGCTCGCCGAGCACGGCATCGAGGCGTTCGAGCTCGTGGTGGGGAACCTGTACCCGTTCCGCAGGACGGTGGAGTCGGGCGCCTCGGTCGACGAGTGCGTGGAGCAGATCGACATTGGCGGCCCCTCGATGGTGCGCGCGGCGGCCAAGAACCACCCGTCCGTGGCGGTCGTGGTGGACCCGGCGCGTTACCCGGAGGTGTTGGCGGCGGTCGAGGGCGGCGGTTTCACGCTGGCCCAGCGGCGGCGGCTCGCGGCCCGCGCCTTCCAGCACACCGCCGAGTACGACGCGGCGGTGGCCGGCTGGTTCGCACAGCTCGACGCGCCCGAGGGCGAGCTGTTCATCGAGAACGCCAACCTGACGTTCACCAGGGAGCGGGTGCTGCGCTACGGCGAGAACCCGCACCAGGCCGCCGCGCTCTACGGGGACGGCAGCGGCACCGGTCTCGCTGCCGCCGAGCAGCTGCACGGCAAGGAGATGTCGTACAACAACTACGTCGACACCGACGCCGCGCGGCGCGCCGCCTACGACCACGAGCAGCCGTGCGTGGCGATCATCAAGCACTCCAACCCCTGTGGCATCGCGGTCGGTTCGGACGTGGCCGAGGCGCACCGCAAGGCGCACGCCTGTGACCCGCTGTCCGCCTACGGTGGCGTGATCGCGGTCAACCGGCCGGTGTCGGTGGCGATGGCCGAGCAGGTGGCGGAGATCTTCACCGAGGTCATCGTGGCCCCGGACTTCGAGGCCGGCGCGGTGGAGGTGCTGGCCCGCAAGAAGAACATCCGGGTGCTGCGCTGCCCGCAGGCGCCGGCCGCCGGCACCGAGTACCGGCCGGTGGACGGCGGCACCCTGGTGCAGGTCACGGACCGGCTGCAGGCGGCGGGCGACGACCCGGCCGGCTGGCGGTTGGTCGCCGGCGAGCCCCTGCCGGCCGCCGAGCTCGCCGAGCTCGGGTTCGCCTGGCGGGCCTGCCGGGCGGTGAAGTCCAACGCGATCCTGCTGGCCAAGGACGGCGCCACGGTGGGCGTCGGGATGGGCCAGGTGAACCGGGTGGACTCGGCGCGGCTCGCGGTGCGGCGGGCCGGCGAGGAGCGTGCGGCCGGCTCGTTCGCGGCGTCCGACGCGTTCTTCCCGTTCCCCGACGGGCTCGAGGTGCTGATCGAGGCGGGCGTGCGGGCGGTCGCGCAGCCGGGCGGCTCGGTCCGCGACGAGCAGGTCATCGAGGCGGCGAAGGCCGCGGGCGTCACGATGTACCTGACCGGCACCCGACACTTCTTCCACTAGCCCTGTCGGGGCGGTCTTCGAGGACCAGGCCCTGGTCTCCCCGGGCCTGGCGAGTGCCGCCCGTCGGCCGTGCGGCTCGGCGCCCCCCAGGGGCACCGGGCCCGCCGCCGTGGGTGGACGCGTGGTCCTCGTTCCGCCTCGCCCAGGGGAGCGTCATGGCTGGGGTCTGTGCAGGAGGTTGACGACGATCTCGTGCAGGACCTCGTGGTCGCGCGGGTCGTGGAGGCGGTAGGGGCCGCCGTCGACGGTGTACCACTCGGCGGCCCCCGCGTAGCGGATCCGCATGGTCAGGGTGCCGTCCTCGGCGGCGCCGGTGTGGAGTTCGAGCTCCCCCGTGATGACGCCGACCTCCCTGGTCATCACCCCGCCGCGGGGCGCGGTGAAGACCGTGTACCTGTCGCTCATGCCTCCACTTCTTACCCGCTGGGTCAGCAGGAGTTGAGCATCTCGCCCAGCGCGTCGAGCTCGTCCTGGTCGAGGGTGAGGTCGTACACGTACTTCACGTGGATCCACATCTCCGCGTAGACGCAGTGGAACCCCTCGGCCGGCGGCTGCCAGTCGGCAGGGTCCTGGTCGCCCTTGGAGCGGTTGGAGGCGGCGCTCACCGCGATCAGCTGCGATGTGGTGAGGTCGTTGGCGAACTGCCGGCGCCGGTCCCTGGTCCACTCGTCGGCGCCGGACCGCCAGCCCTCGGCCAGCGGCACGACGTGGTCGATGTCGAGCTGGGACGGGTCGGTCCAGGTGGTGTCGTCGTAGGGGCTGAACCAGTCGCCGGCGACGGGCCGGCAACTGCCGGGCGCCAGCTCGACGTTCTCGCCGTCGCGGATCAGCACGCTCTGCCGGGTGGTGCAGCCGTTCACGGTGGTCCAGTGCGGGAACTCGTCGCGCGAGTAGCCCGCCATGGAGCCGGGCGGCTCCACGGTGAGGGCCGCGAGCTCGGCACGCGCCTGTTCCTCGTCGGGGATGTCGGGCGGCAGGGCGTCGGCCGGCGCCGCGGTCGCCAGCGCGAGCAGCGGCACGGCCAGCAGGGTCGTCAGCGCGGCGGCCAACCAGCGTGTGGGGGTGGGCTTTTGGGGGTGGAGCATCAGGAACCTCCGTAGAGGTGTGGGGAGTTGCCTGATGACCGGTCTACCCGAATTGTGTCGTGCTCATGATCTACGGGGCGGTTCCCCCGAAGCGTCCCGCCTCCCCGCACGACCTCGTCGCGCACCGGGGTCGACCGGCGCGCGACGGGCGTGTGACCGCCCGGTCCGGGGACCGGATTCGATTCCCACCCACGCCATCCGGGAGAATGGCGGCCATGAGCGCCCAGATTCTCGATGGCAGGGCGGCCGCGGCCGCGATCAAGACCGACCTGACCGCCCGGGTCGCCGTCCTCAGGGAACGCGGCGTGACCCCCGGCCTCGGCACCCTGCTGGTCGGCGACGACGTCGGCAGCCAGAAGTACGTCGCCGGCAAGCACCGCGACTGCGCCGCCGTCGGGATCGCCTCCATCCAGCGCGAGCTGCCCGCCACCGCCGGCCAGGAGGAGATCGAGGCCGTCGTCCGGGAGCTGAACGCCGACCCGGCCTGCACCGGCTACCTCGTCCAGCTGCCGCTGCCGCGCGGCGTCGACGCCAACCGGGTGCTCGAGCTCATCGACCCCGCCAAGGACGCCGACGGCCTGCACCCGACCAACCTCGGCCGCCTCGTGCTCGGCCAGCCGGCCCCGCTGCCCTGCACCCCCAACGGCGTGGTCACGCTGCTGCGCCGGCACGGCGTGGAGATCGCCGGCGCCCACGTGGTCGTCGTCGGCCGGGGCGTCACCATCGGCCGCTCCATCCCGCTGCTGCTCACCCGCCGCAGCGAGAACGCCACGGTCACCCAGGTCCACACCGGCACCCGCGACATCGCAGCCCACCTGCGCCAGGCCGACATCATCGTGGCCGCCGCCGGCGTGCCCCACCTGGTCAAGCCCGAGGACGTCAAGCCGGGCGCCGCCGTCCTCGACGTCGGCGTCAGCAGGGACGAGCACGGCAAGATCGTCGGCGACGTGCACCCGGGCGTCGCCGAGGTCGCCGGCTGGCTCTCCCCGAACCCGGGCGGCGTCGGCCCCATGACCAGGGCCATGCTCCTGCAGAACGTGGTGGAGGCCGCCGAGCGCGCCGCCGCCGTCGAGGTGGGCGGGTGAGCGGCGTGGGAAGCCGCCCGGTGGCCGGCTGGATCCGCCGCTGGCGGGTGCCGGAGAAGTACCGCACGCGCGACACCGCGCGCCCCGAGGGCGGCCAGCGCACCGCGCCGGGCAGCGCCCCGGCCCCGATACGGCAGTGGCCGCTGCTCGCGGTGCTCGGCGGCACCCTGCTCGGGCTGCTCGTCACCCTCGGCGACTTCCGGATCGGGCTGCTGATCGTGGGCGGCTCGCTGCTCGCCGCCGCCGGCATGCGCGGCTGGCTGCCGGCCGTCGGGATGCTCGCGGTCCGCTCCCGCTTCACCGACGTGCTGACCTACGGCGTCGCCGGCCTCCTCATCACGCTGCTGACGCTGATGGCCGAGCCGAGCCCCTGGCTCGAGCTGCCGCTCCTCAACGACCTGCTGCGCTTCTCCGCGGGCTAGTGCCGTGTCAGCCGAGGTTCGCCCGTCAAGGAGCGGCGTCCGGTGCGGTGCTCCCCCAGACTTCGTCCGGGTGGGGGTGCCCCCTGCACGGAGTGCTCGGGGGAGTGCCCCCATTCGCCTCGCTCACGGCGCCCCACGCGGCGGAGCCGCACATCGGCAGCAGCGCAGCTCATACTCGGCCGTATGCGCGCGATTCGGTAACGCAGCGAGTGCCGTGCCGGGCGTCGCGACGGGGCGAACCTTGGCTGATGCGGCACTAGGTCTGGGCGGACCTACTCAAGCCAGCCGGCGACCGTGTCCGGGTGCTCGGTGACCCACCGCTCGGCCGCGGCCGTCGGCGTGAGCCCCTCGCCGGCGATCAGCTCCGCCACCGCGTTCTGGTCGTCGGCCGACCAGGAGAAGTTCCGCAGGAAGTCGACGGCCGCGCCGCCCGCGGCGGCGAACTCGGCGTTCAGGTACTTCTGCAGCGCTATCCGCGGGTAGTACTCGGGGAGCCGTATCTCGGTGAGCGGCACCTCGGCGCTCAGCCAGTGCGGCTCCCAGAAGTACGTCAGCAGCGGCTCGCCGGCCTCGGCCGCGCCCGCTATCTCCGCGACCAGCGCGTCCTCGCTGCCGGCCGCCACCGGCCGGTAGGCCAGGTCCAGGTCCTCGACGATGGCCTCGTCCCTGGTGGCGTACTCCGGATCGCCGTGCAGCAGCCGGCCGCCGAGCTCGCCCGCGAAGTCGTTCAGGTTGCGCCAGTCCAGCACCCCGGGGTTGGCCTCGGCGAACTCCTCGGGGACGTACCAGCCGACATGGCCCGTGATGCCAAGCTCGCCCGCCCCCACCACCTGCTCCTTGCGCTCGACGTACAGCTCGACCGCGTCCGGCAGCGCCCCCCAGTCCTCGAGCACCGCCTGCACGTCGCCCTGCCCGAGCTGCTCCCACGCGTCCCGCTGACTCAGCTCCACGCGCCGCACCGGCACGTCGAGCTCGTTCTCCAGCACATAGGCGGCCACCGCCGCGTTCGCCTGCCCGCCGGGCCACGCCGGCACCGCGATCACCACCGGCTCCCGCTCGTCCTCGGCCAGCCGCCCGGTCACCCCCTCGGCCAGGCTGCAGCCGCTCACCGCCAGCAGGCTCAGGGCACCCATCCCGGCGAACAGGGGATGACGTATCCGCATGGTGTGGAGTCCTTCGGGGTGTCGCGGCGGGGCGGGGCCCAGCGGAGCACGGGCGAGATGTGTGCGGGATGTGCGGGGTGTGCGTGGGATGCAGTGTGGCCCCGACCTCAGGTTCGGGGCCACCACTCGCGCACGATCTCTCCGTGATTTCTTCCGCTTTTTCCCGGGACGCTTCCGCGCCGCCGGTCGATCAGATGAGGCCGAGGCCGCGGACGGCCTCGCGCTCCTCGGTGAGCTCCCGCACCGAGGCGTCGATCCTGGTGCGGGAGAACTCGTTGATCTCCAGCCCCTGGACGATCGAGTACGAGCCGTCGGCCGTGGTGACCGGGAACGAGGAGATCAGGCCCTCGGGCACGCCGTAGGAGCCGTCGGACGGGACGGCCATCGAGGTCCAGTCGCCCTCGGCCGTGCCGTTGACCCAGGTGAACACGTGGTCCACGGCCGCGTTGGCCGCCGAGGCCGCCGAGGAGGCGCCGCGGGCCTCGATGATGGCCGCGCCGCGCTTGGCGACCGTCGGGATGAACTCGTCGGCCAGCCACTTCTCGTCGTCGACGACCTCGGCCGCGTTCCGCCCGGCGATCTCGGCGTGGAACACGTCCGGGTACTGGGTGGCCGAGTGGTTGCCCCAGATGGTCAGGCGGCGGATCTCGGACACGCTGCTGCCGGTCTTCTTCGCCAGCTGCGACAGCGCGCGGTTGTGGTCGAGCCTGGTCATCGCGGTGAACCGCTCGGCCGGCACGTCGGGCGCGGCGGCCTGCGCGATGAGCGCGTTGGTGTTGGCCGGGTTGCCCACGACGAGGACCTTGACGTCGTCGGCCGCGTGGTCGTTGATGGCCTTGCCCTGTGGCTTGAAGATGCCGCCGTTGGCCTCCAGCAGGTCCCCGCGTTCCATACCCTTGGTCCGCGGCCGGGCGCCGACCAGCAGCGCCACGTTGGCGCCGTCGAAGGCGACGTTCGGGTCGTCGGTGATGTCGATGCCGGCCAGCAGCGGGAAGGCGCAGTCGTCCAGCTCCATGGCGGTGCCCTCGGCGGCCGAGAGCGCCGGCGTGATCTCCAGCAGTCGGAGCCGGACGGGGGTGTCCTGGCCGAGGAGTTGTCCGGAGGCGATGCGGAAGAGCAGGGCGTAGCCGATCTGGCCGGCCGCTCCGGTGACGGTTACGGTGACGGGGGTGCGGGGCATGTGTGGCCTTCCGAAGACGGACAGTTCAGACAGCGAGATCCTTCAGGTCCGCCCGTCAGGTTAACCGACGCCTCCCGTGCGGCCGGGATCGGGCTGGCCCCGGAGGGTGGGGGACCTGAGACAATGGAGCCATGACCACAGGACGACTGCGTGTGCTCTCCGGAATCCAGCCCACCGCGGGCTCGTTCCACCTCGGGAACTACCTCGGCGCGGTGCGCCAGTGGGTGGCCCTGCAGGAGACCCACGACGCGTTCTACATGATCGTCGACCTGCACGCGATCACCATCCCGCAGGACCCGGCCGAGCTGCGGCAGGCCACCAGGCTGGCCGCCGCCCAACTGCTCGCCGCCGGCCTCGACCCGGAGCGCTGCACCCTGTTCGTGCAGAGCCACGTGCCCGAGCACACCCAGCTCGCCTGGGTGATGAACTGCCTCACCCGGTTCGGCGAGGCCTCCCGGATGACCCAGTTCAAGGACAAGTCGGCCAAGCAGGGTGCCGAGGGCACCACCGTCGGCCTGTTCACCTACCCCGTGCTCCAGGCCGCCGACATCCTGCTCTACCACGCCGACCAGGTGCCGGTCGGCGAGGACCAGCGCCAGCACGTGGAGCTCACCCGGGACGTCGCCCAGCGGTTCAACGGCCTGTTCGGCGAGACGCTCACCATGCCCGAGGCGTACATCCTCAAGGGCGCCGCCAAGATCTACGACCTGCAGGACCCGTCGGCCAAGATGAGCAAGTCCGCCGCCTCGGACAAGGGCGTGGTCTGGCTGATGGACGAGGCGAAGGCCTCGGCCAAGAAGTTCCGCGGCGCGGTCACCGACACCGGCACCGAGGTCCGCTTCGACCCGGAGACCAAGCCCGGCGTCAGCAACCTGCTCACCATCTACTCGGCCATGACCGGCCTGGAGATCGGTGAGATCGAGGAGAAGTTCACCGGCCAGCTCTACGGACCGCTCAAGGTCGAGGTCGCCGACATCTTCGCCGAGTGGGTGGCGCCGTTCCGCACCCGGGTGCTCGAGTTCCTCGACGACCCGGCCCAACTGGACGCGATCCTCGCCGACGGTGCCGCCAAGGCGCGGGCGGTCGCGGCCGAGACGGTGGCCACCGTCTACGACCGGGTCGGCTTCCTGCCGCCGGCCGGTGGCTGACGGGGTCGGGCCTCGAGGGTGGGGGCGCGAGTAACGAGCAGCGGACGGAAGGGAGTCCTGGCATGGGCACGGTCACGCTCGGCGTGTCGATCGCGGTCCCCGAACCGCATGGCAGCGCGCTGCAACGTCGCCGCCTCGGCTTCGGCGACGCCGCCGCGGCCGGCATCCCCACCCATGTGACGCTGCTGCCGCCGATCGAGGTGCCGGCATCCGACCGGCCCGCGATCGAGGACCACCTGTCCGCCGTGGCCAGGTCCTGCCGGCCCTTCCCGATCCGCCTGTGCGGCACCGACACGTTCCGGCCGCTGACCCCCGTGGTCTTCCTGCGGGTGGTCGAGGGCGGACCGGCCTGCGACCGGCTCCAGGAGCGAGTGCGGGCGGCCGGCGGCCCGCTCGACCGCGAACTGAGCTTCCCCTACCACCCGCACGTCACCCTCGCGCACGGCATCGCCGAGGACGCGATGGACATCGCCCAGGCCGAGCTCGCCGACTACGAGGCGGCCTGGACGGTGCGGGGCTTCGCGCTCTACGAGCAGGACGCGGCCGGCGTCTGGCAGCCGTGCCGCGAGTTCCGCTTCGCGCGGGGCCGCGCGGCGCGGGGGCGCGGCGCGCCGGCCGGCGCCCTGGCGGGCGAGCCCACGCCGCGGACGGTCTGACACCCGGCCGAAGTGCTGTTCCTCGGTCAGTCGCCGGGTAGGCGTTCGGCCTGTTCGCCGCCGACCTCGGTGGTGCGCCGCGGACAGCGCTCGATCACCGCGAGCTCTTCGTCGGTGAAGGCGTCCAGGGCCTGGCCGAAGGCCCTTCCCGGAATCTCCCACGCGGCTTCGAGCTCCGGAGTGCGCTGAGCGGTGAGGGAGACGAGCATCTTGCGACGGTCGTCGCGGTGGGGCTGACGCTCGACGAGTCCGGCCCGCTCCAGCCGGTCCACCAGGCGGCTGGCCGATCCGGAGGTCAGCCCGGTCAACGTGACCCCGGTCAACGTGACCCCGGTCAACGTGAACAGGGCGTCCGCGGTGTGATGCCGCCGGGCGGCCACGGTGACAGCCGCGGCCGCGTGCCCTCTACGACCGCTGGAGCGAGATGTTGCGCGACGACTTCAGCCCCCGGCTTCACCGTCCATCAGGCGCGTCCCGACGGCAGCGACTCCACGGCGGTCACCGGACCGGCGCGGTCGCCGCCCGAGATCGAGCAGACCATGGCCGCCTTCGGCGACATCACCATCACCGTCGACCTCGGCCCGATAGTCGACGGCGACCTGGTCGCCACCCGCTGGACCATGCGCGCCACCTACGCCGGCGGCATCCCACGCCACCGCCCTGACCGGCACGAGGATCGCCTTCAGCGGCAACGACATCCTGCGTGTGGCCGACGGCAGGTTCACCGAGTACGGGACCCGCACCGACGTCCTGGACGGGCTGACCCAGCTCGGGGCCGTCTCCGGCCCCAACGGTCCCGCCCGGCACTGACGCCGCCGTATCCGCCGCGCGCAGCGCCGTGGCGTGTCCCCGCTCCCTTCTCGGGTAGGCGCCCCTACCGTGGCACGCGCGATGGTGACTCTGACCCGACTGCCCTGGATCGGCCCCACGCTGGCGAGGCTCCAACGCACCAGGGTCTGGCACGTCTACGCGTACCTGGAGGAACGCAACTGGACCCGGCTCGCGGCGGCCATCACCTTCACCAGCTTCACGGCGCTCTTCCCGGTGCTCGGCCTGGCCGCCGCCATCGCCGCCGCCGTGCTGAGCGACGAGCGGGTGAGCCAGATCGAGGACTGGTTCGCCGACCAGGTGCCCGGCATCTCGCGCCGGCTCGACCTGGACAGCCTGTTCGACAACGCCGACACCCTCGGCCTCGTCTCGCTGCTGCTCGTCGTGGTCACCGGTGCCAGCTGGGTCAACGCGCTGCGCGGCTGCCTGCGGGAGCTGTGGGACCTGCGTGACCCGCCGGGCAACCCGCTGCTGCGGCGCGCCAAGGACCTCGGCGTGCTGGCCGGGCTCGGCGTCATCACGCTGCTCTCGCTCGCCGTCTCGGGACTGGCGCTCGCCGTGGTCAGGGCGATGGCGAAGCACGGTCCCGGGATCCTGCTGATCCAGTTCGCGGCCTACGCCTTCGCCGCGGCCGTGACGTCGCTGCTGCTGGGCTACGTGCTGACCTGGCTGCCCGGCGTCCGGCCGCCCCGGCGCGTGCTGCTGACGGTCTGCGGCCTGGGCGCGGTCGGCTTCGAGCTGCTGAAGGCGCTGCTCGGCGGCTACCTCACCCAGGTCGCGACCCGCAACCTCTACGGGGCCTTCGGCTTTCCCATCGCGCTGCTGATCTGGATCAACCTGTTGGCCAAGCTGCTGCTGGTGTGCTGCGCCTGGACGGCCGCGGCGGTCACTCCTCAGGAGCGTCGTCGCGCCGACGTCCTGCGCGAAGAGCGGACAGCTGACTCAGCGCCGGAAGCGGATGACGGCGATGGAACACGTAGGCCCCCGCGGCGAGCACCACGAGACCCGCCGACGTGATGCCGAGCACCCGCAGTCCGCTGACGGCGCCGCCTTCCGAGCCGGCCGCGCCGTGCAGGCCGGCCTCCTGGCCGCCGTTCTTGCCGTCGTCGCCGCCCTCCGACTCCTCCCCGTCCTCGCCGCCCGACTCCGGCAGCTCGCTCAGCGGCGGCACCAGCTCGCCCACCGGCTCGACCAGACCCTCGGCCGCGAAGCCCCAGTCCAGGAGCGCCGCCGACTCGCGGTAGACGGCAAGCGGGTCGTCGTCCTCGGGCGCGAGCGCCGTGACGAGCAGCACCCGTCCCTCGTGTTCGGCGACGCCCGTGAAGGTGTGTCCCGCGGCGGAGGTGTAGCCGTTCTTGACGCCGGCGAGCCCCTCGTAGCGGTCGAGCCCCGGCGCCCCGACGAGCAGTCGGTTGGTGGACTGGATCTCGTAGCTTTCCCGGTCCTCGCCCTCCCCGGCGCCGGGGAACTCGGCGCGCGGGGTCGACACGTACTCGCGGAAGTCGGAGTTCTGCATGCCGGAGCGGGCGAAGAGGGTCAGGTCGTAGGCCGAGGAGCGCTGCCCCTCGGCGTCGTAGCCGTCCGGGTTGACGACGTGGGTGTCGTTGGCCTGCAACTCCTCGGCGCGTTCGTTCATTTCGGCGACGGTGCGGTCCTTGCCGCCGTTCATGGCGGTGAGTGCGTAGACGGCGTCGTTGCCCGAGGCGAGGAAGACGCCGTGCCACAGGTCCTCGACGGTGTAGGTCTGGCCGTCGGCGATGCCGACGGCGCTGCTGCCCTCGCCCATCTCCTCGAAGTGCTCCGGCTCGGCGCGGTAGGTCTCGTCGCGCTCGAACCTGGGCAGCAGGGTGTCGGCGAACAGCATCTTGAGGGTGCTCGCGGGGGCGAGCGGCCAGTGCGCGTTGTGCGCGGCCAGCACGTCGCCGGTCTCGGCGTCGGCCACGATCCACGACCTGGAAGTGAGGTCGTCGGGCAGGGCGGGCGCGTCGTCGCCCCCGTCGACCTGCGTTCCGGGGCGGCCGAGACGCTCGCCGCCGATGGTGGACATGGTCTCCGGGGGGTGTTCGTCCCGGGCGTCGTCCGCCTCCCCGTCGGCGTGGGCCGGCGAGACGAGGGCGAACGTGACGAGTGCGGCGCAGCCGAACGCGCGCGCGGCGGTCGTAAAAGCAGACGAGCGATTGAACGGCACATCGTGAACTTACCGTCGTCGCGGCGTGACGGGGCGAGCGCAGCGTGCCAAACCGGTGAGAGCCGCCGTCAACCGGGGGACCAGCCTCGCCCATACTTGGTTCCGGGGTCCTGACGAAAGGGTTTGGCGGGATGGGGTTCGGCTTCGTCGCCGTGCTGTTGGTGCTGGTGGTCGTCGTCCACTGGTACCTGTGGCTGCGGCTCGTCCGCGACGTGTCCCGGCCGGGAGGCTGGTACCGGCGTGTCGGCACGGTGTTGCTGTGTGTGCTGCCGGTCACGTCACTCCTGGCCATCCTGGGCGGCCGCCTCCTCGGCCTCCCCTTTCCCCTGGTCCGGATCCTCGCCTGGCCGGGCAACTACTGGTACGGATGCCTCCTCTACATCCTCCTCACCCTGGCCATCTCCGAGGCCATCCGTCCCCTCCTCCTCCGCCGAGCCGCTGGCGCGGCGGCCTCGGCCGCGACGCCGGCCCCTGACGGGGCCGAACCCCGCGCCGCTGGCGCGGCGGGCCTGGCCGGGGGCGCTGCCGGTGCCGCTGGCGCGGCGGGCCCGGCTGCGGCCGGGGGCCGCGATGAAACCGGTGGCTCGGCCGTCTCGGCCGGCGGCCGGGCCGAGAGCTCGGAGCCAGCTCGTGCCGGCGCCGCTGGCGCGGCGGTCGTGCCGGACGAAGGCCGCGGCCGCCCCGGCCCAGCCGGTGCCGGTGCCGGTGGCGCGGCGGCCATGCCGGCCGTGACGCCGGCCCCTGCCGGGGCCGGAGCCCGTGCCGCTGGCGCTGCGCCCGAGCCGGCTGGGGCCGGGAGCCGCGGCGAAGCCGGCGGCTCTTCCGTCCCGGCCGGAGGCCGCGTCGTTGCCGAGCCCGCACGCGCCGGAGGCGCGTCCGCGCGGAGCGCGGCGGCCGAGGACCGGGGCGAAGCCCCGGGGGTGGCTGGGGCCGCCGCGTCAGCGGCGGTTCGTGGCCGACCGAGCCGGAGGCTCGTCGTGGCGCGGGGGATCGCCGTCGTGACGGGGGTGGTGACGGCGGGGTTCATGTCGTACGGCACGTACGCCGCACGGCGGCTCGTCACGCGGCGGGTGAGCGTCACGCTGCCGCGACTGCCCAGCGCCGCGGACGGCTATCGGGTCGCCGTCGTCAGCGACATCCACCTCGGGCCCCTGCTCGGCCGCGCGCACTGTCAGCGGGTGGTGGACACCATCAACCGCACCCGGCCGCACCTCGTCACCGTCGTCGGCGACCTCGTCGACGCCGAGGTGGACGACCTGCGGTCGGCCGTCGCGCCGCTCGCTGGGATCGAGTCCCGGGACGGCGTCTACTACGTGACGGGCAACCACGAGTACAACGTGGACACCCGAGCCTGGGTCGACCACGTCAGAGAGCTCGGCCTGCGCCCGCTCGCCAACGCCCGCGACGAGCTGCCCTACTTCGACCTGGCCGGGGTCAACGACGTGGCCGGTGAGGGCACCGACTTCGGCGGCCCGGACTTCGAGGCCGCGCTGGGCGACCGCGACCCGTCCAGGGCCAGCATCCTGATGGCGCATCAGCCGGTGCAGATCCACGACGCCGTCGACTACGGCGTCGACCTGCAGCTTTCCGGCCACACCCACGGCGGCCAGATGTGGCCGCTGAACTACGTCGCGGCGGCCGCCAACCCGACCCTCGCCGGCCTCGACCGCTACGGCGACACGCAGCTCTACGTCACGCGCGGCGCCGGCGCCTTCGGTCCGCCGGTCCGGATCGGCGCCGATCCCGACGTGACGCTGATCGAGCTGCGCGCCGGCTGAAAACACGTGGATCGAACGCTCGTAGGAGTCAACTTTTCGTGCCGTCCAGGTGTCCTAGATAACGAGCAGGGCACAACCTGACAGCGTGACGGGAACAGCGCGCGACAGCGAGGAGGAGCGTGGGGGTATGGCGGACGAGGTCGAGACGGAGCCGGGTCTGATCATCAGAGGGCGGGTGCGGGACTCCCTCGGGGTGGCGTTGCCCCGCGCCGTCGTGACGCTCTCCGGCGCCGGTGGCGGCCGACACCTGGTCAAGACACGCAGCGCGGCGGACGGCGGGTTCACCGTCGCCGCGCCGGGGCACGGCGAGTACCTGCTGGTGGCGTTCTCGCCGCAGCTGGGGAGCCAGAGTGTGGCGGTCAGGCTCGATGGGCGGCCGGTGGAGGTCGAGTTCCGGATGAACGTGCCGGGCGCGCTCGCCGACTGAATCATCACCGAACGAACCGCGAATCACCACGGCATCCGCCGGGACGTGAGGGTCGAGTGTCCGAGGAGCGGGACGAAAGCGTCCAGATTCGAGTCGCGTCCGTTGCCCCCTAACCCATGCGCGGGACCAGCCACTGTGGTTGGCTGGCCTCCCACACGTCGTCGGAGGAAGGGCGCGGGGAGTTGCGACGGATCCGGGCCAGATCGGCCACAGGTATCGGTCTCGCGATGGTGCTGCTGGCCGGCGCCGTCGGCGGTTGGATGTTCTTCCGGTCGGGTGGCGGCGAAGAGGATCCGATCGTGGTCGGCAGCACCTCGACGCCCACCGTCCTCGACCCCGGCGGCGCCTACGACGCCGCCGGGGCGGCGCTGATGAGCAACCTCTTCCAGTCGCTGATGACGTACGTGCCGGGCCAGGAGGAGCCGGTCCCGGACGCCGCCGAGAGCTGCCAGTTCACCGACAACCAGCTCACGGTCTACCGCTGCACGCTCCGCGAGGGCCTGCGGTTCAGCAACGGCGAGGAGATAACCGCCGACGACGTCAGGTACTCGTACGAGCGCATCCTGTCCATGGCCGACCGCGCCGAGCGCGAAGCCGCGGACGACAGCATCCCCGACGAGGAGAAGTTCGCCTACGCCGGTCCCTCCAGCCTGCTGGCCACCCTGGAGGCCGTGCGCGTCGACGGCCAGGACATCATCTTCGAACTCAACCAGCCCGACGCCACCTTCCCCTTCGTCGTCGCCGGCAGCGCGGGCGCCATCGTCGACCAGGACAGCTACAGCAGCCTCGAACCCCGCACCGACGGCCAGGTGGTCGGCTCCGGGCCCTTCCTGCTCGAGGAGTACCGGCCCAACGAGTACGCCGAGCTGGTGCCCAACCCCGACTACCAGGGCGCCGTCGACGTCCCCGACACCCCGGTGACCGTGCGGTACTTCGTGCAGGCCGACGACGGAACCTCGGCCGAGGAACTGCTCGCCGCGGCGTGGGACGCCGGCGAGATCGACGTCAACAACGGCCGGATGCCCCCCTCGGTGATGTCCGACCTCAACCGCAGCGACTCCGAGCTGCGGGTCGCCGAGACCACCGGCGGCAGCATCCGCGTGATGGCGTTCAACACCGACCAGGACATGCCGATGGGCGACGCCGTCGCTCGCCGGGCCGCCGCCGCGCTGCTCGACCGCGAGGCGATCGCCCGCCGCGTCCAGCAGGACACGGTGGAGCCGCTGTACTCGCTGATACCCGTCGGCTTCACCGGCCACGGCACCCCCTACTACGACCAGTACCGCGACGCCACCACCGACTCGCTGCGCACCGAGATGCAGGCGGCCGGCCTCGAGCTCCCGGTCCGCTTCGACCTCGCCTACTCGCGCGGCGTCGCCAACCACGCCGAGGCCGCGCTGATCGAGCAGCAGCTGGAGGAGGGCGGCCTCTTCGACGTGGAGATCGCCTACTACGACTGGGCCGAGTTCATCCCCACCATCTACGGCGCCCGCAGCTACGACGCCTGGCTCATTGGCTGGACGCCCGACTTCCCCGACCCGGCGACCTTCACCGACACCATCCTCGGCCCCGGCGACGGCCTGGCCACCGGCTTCTCCGACAACTCCATCAACGAGCTGATCGGCAGGACCCACCAGGAGTCCGACCGGGCCCGCGCCGCCGAGGACTTCCTCACCATCCACGACCTCGCCGCCGGCTCGGCGCCCATCGTGCCAATCTGGCAGGACAAGCGCACCATCATCACCACCGCCGACATCAGCGGCACCCAGAACCTCGTCTCGCACAGCGGCGTCTGGCGGCTGTGGGAGCTGCACCGCATCTGATCGTTAGGGCAGGATGCAGCCATGGCACGTTTACGGCACACGCTCGCGCTCACCTCGGTCGACCGGGGGCGCGTCGAGAGCCTCATCGCCGTGGTCCACGAGGCCCTGGAGAGCCTGCACGCGGAGGACGGCACGCTGGTCGCGGAGGACGGGCGCACCGTCCGGGTGGCCCGGCTGGTCGCCGGCGAACACCTGAGTCCCGGTGCCCGCTACCGGGGCACCGGCGCGGACGCGCGGCAGCCCGTCGAGGCCGGCGGCTACCGCTGGTCGGACGGCGAGTTGACGATCCTCGGCTGGGACCGGGCCAGGGAGACCGCGCTCCGCCACGACCTCGGCCGCGAGGAACAGGAGCTCGCCGACGGCGGCCGGACCTCGGCGGCGCGCGTGGTGACAGAGTTGCGCCTCGCCAGCGCCGACCGGCCGCAGCGGGTCAGACTCACCGTGGCCGGCGCGCTCACCAGGGCGGACGGCCGGCCACGGCGGTGGCGCACGTTCACCGTCCGGGGCGAGCTCGACCTCGGCCGCTGGTGGGAGGCGGCCGGCGGCGCGCCCGGCCGGCCGCCGCTGTCCATCGGCATCAGATACGCCCTGCTGCGGGCCGACCTCCAGGCCGTGCCGCGCCCCACCGCGGACGGCGCCTGGCGTCTCGAGGTGCTGACCATGGCGCGCGGCCGTGGCCTGGCCAGACCGGTGGTGGCGGTGCCGCTGCTCGCCACCCGGCGGCTGCTGCACCGCGGCCTCGGCCAGGCCCTCGAGCGGCTCGCCGAGGACTGGCGCACCCGGGTCGTGCCCGAACTGGCCCGCGACCCGGAGGAGTTCCGCCGTCGGCTGCTCGCCGAGGCCGCCGGCGAGCCGCGCTGAGGGCCTATGTCCCCGCATCAGGGTCGTCCCGGATGTCCGCGCGGCGGGCCTTCGTCCAGAGTTCCGTTCACCACTCCCGACGAACTCGCGCGTTCCGTGGATGCCCCGTGAAGGCGGTCGCCCAGGGCAGGTACGGCGCACCGGACGTGCTTGAGGTGCGGGACGTCGACAAGCCGGTGCCCGGCGACCAGGAGGTGCTGTTTTGGTGCCCGGGGCGGACTTCGTGGGTGTCGTGGAGGCGGTCGGCGGCGACCACGTCGTCGACTAACACCCGGGAGGACTTCACCCGCGACGGCCGGCGGTACGACGTCGTGCTCGACCTGGTGGGGAACCGCCCGCTGGGCGAGCTCCGGCGGGCGCTCACCCCCACCGGGACGCTGGTGCTGTCCGGCGGGGGCACCTCGGAGGGCGGCAGCCTGCCAGGGCTCCTGGTCCTGTTCCTCAGGCGGCGGCTGCTGAACCCCTTCGTCGGCCAGCGCCCGGTGGAGCTCCCGGCCAGGCCGAGCAGGGCGAACCTCACGACGCCCAGGGAGCTCGTCGAGTCGGGCGGCTCATCCCGGTCGTTGACCGGACCTACCCGCTGAGCGAGGCGGCGAAGGCGATCCGCTACGTGGAGGTCGAGCACGCGCGGGCGAAGGTCGTCATCATCGTGTGAGCCGGCCGGCCCCGGCTCAGGCGTCGGCGCCCGGGAAGACCTTGCCCGGGTTGAGGATGCCGAGCGGGTCGAACACCTCCCGGATCGAGCGTTGCAACGCGGCGTTCTCCGGACCGAGTTCGCGGGCCAGCCAGTCGCGTTTCAGCACCCCGACGCCGTGTTCGCCGGTGATGGTGCCGCCGAGCTCGAGACCGAGCCCCATGATGTCGTCGAACGACGCCTGGGCGCGCCGGCATTCGTCCTCGTCGCCCGAGTCGAAGCAGACCGTGGGGTGGGTGTTGCCGTCGCCAGCGTGCGCGACCACGCCGATGGCGAGCCGGTGGCGCTCGGCGATCGCCGCGACGCCGTCGAGGAACTCGGCGAGCCGGCTGCGCGGCACGCACACGTCGTCGATCATCGTTGTGCCCTTGACCGCCTCCAGCGCCACCAGCGTGGCGCGCCGCGCGGCGAGCAACATCTCGGACTCGGCGGCGTCCTCGGCCGGCACCACCTCGTTGGCGCCGGCCGCCCGGCAGAGCTCGCCGACGGCGGCGAGGTCGGCGGCCGGATCAGGGGTGTCGAAGCCGGCGAGCAGCAGCGCCTGGATGGACTCGGGCAGCCCCATCCTGGTCAGCCTGTTGACAGCGGCCACGGTGGTGGCGTCCATCAGCTCGAGCAGCGAGGGGGTGTGTCCGGCGGCCATGATGGCGGTCACCGCCTCCCCGGCGGCGGCCATCGAGTCGAACTCGGCGGCAAGCACGAGCTGCGGCGGCGGCGCCGGCCTGAGCGCCAGCACGGCGCGCACCACGACGCCCAGGGTGCCCTCCGAGCCCACGAAGAGGCGGGTCAGGTCGTAGCCGGCGACGCCCTTGGCGGTGCGCCGCCCGGTGGACAGCAGCCGCCCGTCCGCCAGCACCACGTCGAGGCCGAGCACGTACTCGGCGGTCACCCCGTACTTGACGCAGCACAGGCCGCCCGAGCCGGTGCCGATGTTGCCGCCGATGGTGCACTGTTCCCAGCTGGAGGGGTCGGGGGGGTAGGCGAGGCCGTGCGCGGCCACCGCCTTGGACAGGTCGGCGTTGACGACCCCGGGCTCGACCACGGCGTACCGGTTGACGGGGTCGATCTCCAGGATGGCGTCCATCCGCACCAGCGAGAGCACCACGCAGCCGTCGACGGCGTTGGCCGCGCCGGAGAGCCCGGTACGCGCGCCCTGCGGCACCACGGGGACCCGCAGCGCGCTCGCGGTGCGCAGCACGTGCTGCACGTGCTCCACCGTGCGCGGCAGCACCACCACGGCCGGGGCGCCGGCCGGGCAGAAGCTGGCCATGTCGTGGGCGTAAGAGGCGGTCACATCGGGGTCGGTGATGATCGTTTCCGGGGGCAGCCCTTCGCGTAGCCGCGTCACGAGTTCGCTCATGAAAAGCAGCCTCGCAGCTTGCCGCCGGAAAAAGCCATGGTCCGGCGCGGGACGCTGGGTGGATCTCGGCGCCGGGCCGCGTTGGGGCGGGGTGGCCGCACGCACCGGGGCGTGGGATGACGCCGGGGCGGCCGGGTCATCCCACACCCTGGGTCTCGTCAGAAGCGCCGGGTGATCAGCGCCTTCTTGACCTCCTGGATGGCCTTGGTGACCTCGATGCCGCGCGGGCAGGCGTCCGTGCAGTTGAACACGGTGCGGCAGCGCCACACGCCGTCACGGTCGTTGAGGATCTCCAGGCGCTGCTCGCCACCCTCGTCGCGCGAGTCGAAGATGAAGCGGTGCGCGTTGACGATGGCGGCCGGGCCGAAGTACTGGCCGTCGTTCCAGAACACCGGGCAGGACGAGGTGCACGCGGCGCACAGGATGCACTTGGTGGTGTCGTCGAAGCGCTCCCGGTCGGCCGCCGACTGGAGGCGCTCCCTGGTCGGCTCGTTGCCCTTGGTGATCAGGAACGGCATCACGTCGCGGTAGGCCTGGAAGAACGGCTCCATGTCCACGACGAGGTCCTTGAGGACCGTCATGCCCTTTATCGGCTCGACCAGCACGGGCTTGGTGCCCACGCCGTCCTTGAGGTCCGCGATGTCCTTGATCAGGGTCTTGCAGGCCAGCCGGTTCTTGCCGTTGATCCGCATGGCGTCCGAGCCGCAGATGCCGTGGGCGCAGGAGCGGCGGAAGGTCAGCGTGCCGTCCAGCTCCCACTTGATCTGGTGCAGCGCGTCGAGCACCCGCTCCTTGGGGTCGATCCGCAGCTCGAAGTCCTGCCAGACGGCCTCCGCGCCCTCCTCCGGGTTGAACCTGCGGATCCGGAAGGTGACGGTGACCAGGTGGTCGGCGGCCGGCGGCGCGGCGTCGGTCTTCTCCAACGTGGGGGTAGCCATCAGTACTTACGCTCCATCGGCTGGTAGCGGGTCTGGACGACGGGCTTGTAGTCAAGACGGATCGACTCGTTGCCGTCCGCGTCGACCTCGCGGTAGGCCATGGTGTGCCGCATGAAGTTGACGTCGTCCCGGTTGGGGAAGTCCTCGCGGTAGTGGCCGCCGCGCGACTCCTGGCGGGCCAGCGCCGAGACGACCAGCACCTCGGCGAGCTCCAGCAGGTTGCCCAGCTCCAGGGCCTCGAGCAGGTCGGTGTTGTACCGCTTGCCCTTGTCCTGGACGGCCGCGTTCCTGTACCGGCGGCGCAGCGCCGTGATGTCCTCCAGGGCCTCCTTGAGCGTCTGCTCGGTGCGGAAGACCATGGCGTTCTTGTCCATGGTCTCCTGGAGGTCCTTGCGGATGGCGGAGATCCGCTCGCCGCCGGAGGAGCTGCGCATCCGCTCCACCTCGTCGGCCACGAACCGCTCGGGGTTCTCGGGGAGCTCGACGAAGTCGGCGGTGGCGGCGTACTCGGCGGCGGCGATGCCGGCGCGGCGGCCGAACACGTTGATGTCGAGCAGCGAGTTGGTGCCGAGCCGGTTGGCGCCGTGCACCGAGACGCAGGCGACCTCGCCGGCCGCGTAGAGCCCGGGCACCACGTCGGTGTTGTTGGCCAGCACCTCGCCCTTGACGTTGGTCGGGATGCCGCCCATCGCGTAGTGCGCGGTCGGCTGGATCGGGATCGGGTCGGTGTACGGCTCGATGCCCAGGTAGGTGCGGGCGAACTCGGTGATGTCCGGCAGCTTGGCGTCGAGCTGCTCCGGCGGCAGGTGGGTCAGGTCCAGGTAGACGTGGTCGCCGTCGGGGCCGCAGCCGCGCCCCTCGCGGATCTCGGTGTAGATCGAGCGGGAGACGACGTCGCGCGAGGCCAGGTCCTTCATGACGGGCGCGTACTTCTCCATGAAGCGCTCGCCGTCCTTGTTGCGCAGGATGCCGCCCTCGCCGCGGGCGCCCTCGGTGAGCAGGATGCCCATCTTCCAGATGCCGGTCGGGTGGAACTGGAAGAACTCCATGTCCTCGAGCGGAAGACCGCGCCGCCAGGCGGCGGCCTGCCCGTCGCCGGTGAGGGTGTGCGCGTTCGAGGTGACCTTGTAGAACTTGCCGTTGCCGCCGGAGGCGAAGACCACGGCCTTGGCCTGGAAGACGTGCAGCTCGCCGGTGGCCAGCTCGTAGGCGACCACGCCGGCGGTCTTCCTGACCCCGTCGACCTCGTTGAGCAGCAGGTCGAGGACGTAGAACTCGTTGTAGAACTCCACGCCCTCCTTGACGCAGTTCTGGTACAGCGTCTGGAGGATCATGTGGCCCGTGCGGTCGGCCGCGTAGCAGGAGCGGCGCACCGGGGCCTCGCCGTGGTTGCGGCTGTGGCCGCCGAACCGGCGTTGGTCGATCCGGCCCTCGGGGGTGCGGTTGAACGGCAGGCCCATCTTCTCCAGGTCGAGGACCGAGTCGATGGCCTCCTTCGCCAGGATCTCGGCGGCGTCCTGGTCGACCAGGTAGTCACCGCCCTTGACCGTGTCGAAGGTGTGCCACTCCCAGTTGTCCTCCTCGACGTTGGCGAGGGCCGCGGCCATGCCGCCCTGGGCGGCGCCGGTGTGGGAGCGGGTCGGGAAGAGCTTGGTCAGCACGGCGGTGCGGCTGCGCTTGGTCGCCTCGATCGCGGCGCGCATCCCGGCGCCGCCGGCCCCGACGATGACGGTGTCGTACTTGTGGATCTGCATGTCTCGTGTGCCTCGTCTGCCCCGTCAGCGGATGTTCGGGTCGAAGGTGAAGATCACCAGCGTGCCCAGCAGCACGGTGAAGATCGTGGCCGTGTAGAGCAGCATCTTCAGCCAGAAGCGGGTGGCGTCGCGCTCGGCGTAGTCGTTGATGATCGTGCGCAGGCCGTTGGCGCCGTGCAGCATGGCGAGCCAGAGCATGATCAGGTCCCAGGCCTGCCAGAACGGCGAGGCCCAGCGGCCGGCGACGAACGCGAAGCTGACCTTGGAGACGCCGCCCTCGAGGACGAGCTGGATCAGCAGGTGGCCGAGCACGAGCACCACGAGCACGATGCCGGACAGCCGCATGAACAGCCAGCCGTGGAGCTCGAAGTTGGTGCGAGTGGTCCGCGGGGTGCGCTCGGTGCGGGCCCGGGGCGGCTCGATGAGCGGGGCCGGGTTGTCCGGGGAGTAGGTCGCGTCGTCGACCTGGGTGGTCTCGATGGCCATGATCATCAGCTCCCGAACAGCTCACGGAACGCGTGGCCGAGGACCGGGTAGGCGGCCCCCGCCATCAGGACGGCCCAGACGCCGACGACGGACCACAGCATCTGCCGCTGGTAGCGGGCGCCCTTGTTCCAGAAGTCGACGGCGACGACCCGCAGGCCGTTCAGCGCGTGGAAGAGGACGGCGGCCACCAGGCCGTACTCCATGAAGGCCACGAGGGGCGTCTTGTAGACCGCGATGGTGTCGTCGTACGCCTCGGGGGAGACCCGGACGAGCGCGGTGTCCAGGACGTGGACAAAGAGGAAGAAGAACACCAGGACACCGGTGACGCGGTGCGCCACCCATGACCACATGCCTTCCCGGCCGCGGTACAGCGTTCCTGCCGGCACGGAAGAACCCTTCAGAAGCGATTCGGGGCCTGCCGGCAGCTCCTGCTCCTATGGGACGTCGGTCGGGCCCGGCCGGGTACGGTCCACCGGCCGCCGCCATGGTATCCGCGCCGCCGGAATGGTCCATCGCCGGGGGCGACGATGCGGCCTCGGGCCTCCGGCGTCCGGTCGAGCGGTGGTCGCCAGCCGCGCCGCCGGCCACGGCACGCGGCCGGCGCGGGCCGGCCCTCCGGGTCGCCCGGCCGGGCCCCTGGGCCTCGCGCATAGCGGTTGCCAACTCGTGGCCCGCGGTTACCTTCGAGGTATGCGACACGCGCCCTGGCGAATATTCGCACTGGCCACGGCAGTGGCGGTGATCGTCACCTCGCTGGCCCTGGCCCTGGTCCGCGACTCCTCAGGCGGCTCCACGGCCGCCCCGGGGGCCGCCACCCCCACCC
>NZ_SMKC01000120.1 GCF_004348315.1 Streptomyces sp. 8K308
GGGCGGGGGAGAACCCCGCGCGGCCCGGCCGCAGCGCGCGCCGCCGCGCGGGGAACCGGCCCCTAGACCGACGCGCCGGTCAGAGCGGTCAGCGTCGCGGCGATCCCCGGCCCGTTGAGCGTCAGCACGGACTCCGGATGGAACTGCACCGACACGAACCCCGGCCCCCGCAGCGCGTGCACCTCGCCCGTCGCCCCGTCCCGACTCACCGCGACGCCCCGCGCCGCCAGACCCGCCGCCAAGTCGTCCCCGCACCGCGCCACGTACGAGTTGTAGAAGCCGACGGTCTCCTCGCGGCCGAAGAGGTCGATCCGTTCCTGCGCGCCCTGGAAGGGCCGCCGCTTGCGGACCAGTTCGAGGCCGAGGTGGGCGGCGATCAGCTCGTGGCCGAGGCAGACGCCGATCACCGGCGTCGCCCCGCCGAGCAGGTCGGCCGTCAGCGGGCGCAGCAGCCGCATCTTGGGGTCGGCGAGGTCGCGCGGGTCGCCGGGACCCGGGCCGAGGAGGACGGGCCCGGGGTGGGCGAGTGCCAGGTCCCGCGCGTCCGGCGCGTCGTAGCGGACGACGGTGACCCGAGTCCCGGTCGAGCGCAGCAGGTGGGCCAGCATCGAGGTGAACGCGTCCTCGGCGTCGATCACCAGCACGTCGGCCGTCTCGCCGCCCGCCGCCGGTGCGGCGTCCCGCATCCGGAGCCAGAACGGCGCGAGGCCGGCCCGCCGCGCGGCCAGCGCCGCCCGCACGCGCGGGTCGTCGGCGAGCCGGGGGAGCGGCGTCCCGGCCTCGGCCGGCCGGCCAGGGCGCACGCCGAGCGCGGTGAGCACGGCGGCCGCCTTGGCGTGGGTCTCGGCGACCTCGGCCGCCGGTTCCGAGCCCCGCACCAGCGTGGCGCCGACGGGTACCCGCAGCCGGCCGTCGCGCGCGTCGATGTCGGCGGTCCTGATCAGGATCGGCGAGTCGACGCCGTCCGCCGTCAGCAGCGCGAGCGCGCCCGCGTAGTAGCCGCGACCGCCGCGCTCGTGCCGGTTGATCACCCGGCAGGCGTTCTCCAGCGGGCTGCCGGTGACCGTGGCCGCGAACATCGTCTCCCGCAGCACGTCCCGCACGTCGAGCGTGCTGCGTCCCCTGAGCTCGTACTCGGTGTGCGCGAGGTGTGCCATCTCGCGGAGCCGGGGCCCGACGACCACGCCGCCCTGGTCGCCGACGGCGCACATCATCTTCAGCTCCTCGTCGACCACCATCGACAGCTCCTCGGTCTCCTTGCGGTCGTCGAGGAACGCGAGCAGTCCGGTCACGCTCGGGCCTTCGGCCGGGTAGCGGTAGGTGCCGCTGATGGGGTTCATCACCACCGTGTCCCCGCTCATCCGGACGTGGACCTCGGGGCTCGCCCCGACCAGCACCCGGTCGCCGGTGTGCACCACGAAGGTCCAGTACGCGCCGCGCTCGGCGGCCAGCAGCCGGCGGAAGAGGGCCAGCGCGTCGCGGCGCGTGAAGCCGTCGATGCGCCCGGTGAAGGTGCGCTTGATCACGAAGTTGGCGCCCTGACCGGCGCTGATCTCGTGCTCCACCACGTCGGCCACCACCCGCTCGTAGGCCGCGTCGTCGAGGTCGAAGCCGCCGTCCGTGACGGCGACGTGCTGGTCGGGCAGGGCGGCGAGCACCTCGGCGACGGGCAGCTCGCGCACGGTGTCGGGCAGCAGCACGGCGAGCGGGGTGGCGTCGTCGGTGACCTCGAAGCCGCGCTCGGCGAGCTGGCGGAACGGGACAAGCGCCAGCGCGTGCTCGTGGCGCGGCAGCTCGGCGAGCCGGTCGAGCTCGACGACCGGGCCGGTCAGCAGCTCGACGAGGCCGGGGTCGCGGCCGGGGGTGCGGCGCCGCAGCAGCGCGAACGGGGTGGTGGCGCCGGGGTCGGCGTGCAGGGCGGCGAGGAGGTGTGCGGTGTCGTGCATGGCGGGGTGGTCCCTTCCGGGGATCGGGAGGGGACGGCCCGCGGAAACGCCGAAGGCCGCCCCTCGGGCGGCCTTCGCGGTGTCCTGTGGTGCTGCGCGCGATCAGTGGGCCGCCGGAGAAGCGGTCCACCACCAGGAGTTGGTCTGCTGCGCGAACATGTCGGGGACTGTACACCAGACGGGCCCGGTGTCGAGCCCGTCTCATTCCCCGGCCATGGCCGAAAAGGGTTGGACACCACCCCGTAATCTGGAGCGCGTGAGCGTGAACCCAGACAGCAGCCATCACACGCCCGCCTGGCGTGACCTGCCCGCGGCCCAGCAGCCCGACTACCCGGACACCGAGGCCCTGCGGGCCGTCGTCGCTGACCTGGAGTCCTATCCGCCGCTGGTGTTCGCCGGCGAGTGCGACCAGCTGCGGGCCCGGATGGGCGCGGTGGCGCGGGGTGAGGCGTTCCTGCTGCAGGGTGGCGACTGTGCCGAGGCGTTCGACCAGGTGGGGGCCGACCAGATCCGGGCGAAGCTGAAGACGCTGCTCCAGATGAGCGCCGTGCTGCAGTACGCGGCGGCGGTGCCGGTGGTGAAGGTGGGCCGGATCGCGGGCCAGTACTCCAAGCCGCGCTCCAAGCCGACGGAGACGCGGGACGGGGTGACGCTGCCGTCCTACCGCGGCGACTCGGTCAACGGCGCGGAGTTCACCGCCGAGGCGCGGATGCCCGATCCGGAGCGGCTGCGGCGGATGTACCACGCGTCGGCGTCCACGCTGAACCTGGTGCGCGGCTTCACCACGGGCGGCTACGCGGACCTGCGCCAGGTGCACGCCTGGAACCAGGACTTCGTGCGCAACTCGGCGGCCGGTCGGCGCTACGAGGCGCTGGCGCGGGAGATCGACAACGCGCTGAACTTCATGCGGGCCTGCGGCGCGGACCCGGCGGAGTTCCACTCGGTGGAGTTCTACTCCTCGCACGAGGCGCTGCTGCTCGACTACGAGGCGGCCCTGACCAGGACGGACTCGCGCACCGGGCAGCTGTACGACGTCTCGGGCCACATGGTGTGGATCGGCGAGCGCACCCGGCAGCTCGATGGGGCGCACATCGCGTTCGCGGCCGGCATCCGGAACCCGATCGGCGTAAAGCTGGGGCCGACGACCTCGCCCGAGGAGGCGCTGGCGCTGATCGACCGGCTCGACCCGGAGCGGGAGCCCGGCCGGCTGACGTTCATCACCCGGATGGGCGCGGACAAGATCAGGGACCGGCTGCCCACGCTGGTGGAGAAGGTCACGGCCTCCGGCGCGCAGGTGGCGTGGGTCTGTGACCCGATGCACGGCAACACCTTCGAGGCGGCCTCCGGCCACAAGACGCGGCGTTTCGACGACGTGCTCGACGAGGTCAAGGGCTTCTTCGAGGTCCACAAGGGGCTCGGCACCCACCCGGGTGGCATCCACGTCGAGCTGACCGGGGACGACGTCACCGAGTGCGTGGGCGGCGGGGACGAGATCTTCGTCGACGACCTGCACCAGCGGTACGAGACGGCGTGCGACCCGCGGCTGAACCGCAGCCAGTCGCTGGACCTGGCGTTCCTGGTGGCGGAGATGTACCGGGCGTAACGGGCGCGTCGGGCGTACCGGGCGTAGGTGGCGGGAGCCACACGGCCCGGTGGTATCGCCCCCTCCGGACGGCGGGTAAGGTTAGGTTTACCTCACTTTGCTTGCCTGCTGTTCGGAGGGTTGAAGGTGTACGTCTGCTCGTGCTTCGGCATCACGGAGCGGCAGGTGCGCGAGCGCGCCGCGGCCGGCGCCGTGACGCCGCGGCAGATCGCCTCCGAGTGCAAGGCGGGCACCGACTGCGGGTCGTGCGTGCGGCGCATCCAGGCCCTCCTCGGCCGCGCCCGCCCGCCGGCCGGGCACCTCTGTCCGCAGGCCGAGGCCGCACCCGCCGCGCTCGAGGCGCTTGACGCGCTCGGCGCGGTGGGGGCGGCCGGCCGGGCCTCCGCCTAGTCGGTGTCGCCCGGGCCCTCGTCCGAGGAGCCCGGCTGCTTGATCTGCTGGGCGATGTAGAGCGGCTCGCCCAGCTTGTCGACGAGTTCGAGCTGGGTATCGAGGTAGTCGATGTGGTGCTCCTCGTCCTTGAGGATGGCCTCGAAGATCTTGGCCGACGTGATGTCGTGCTTGGCCCGCATCACCTCGATGCCGCGCCGGAGGCGGTCGATGGCCTCCACCTCGATCTGCCGGTCGGCCTGGAACATCTCGGTGACCGTCTGGCCGACCCGCACGTGGAAGAGCCGCTGGTAGTTCGGCAGGCCCTCGAGGAAGATGATCCGGTCGGTGAGGATCTCCGCGTGCCGCATCTCGTCGAACGACTCGGCGCGCGTGTAGGCGGCCAGCTTGGTCCAGCCGAAGTTCTCCTGCATCTTGGCGTGCAGGAAGTACTGGTTGATGGCCGTCAGTTCGGCCGTCAGCTGTTCGTTCAGGAACTCGATGACCTCGGGGTCGCCCTGCATGCGGCGCGCTCCTTCCCTGGCGTTCGCTCGTCTCCGGCAAGTCCGGCCGGTCGTCCGCGCATCGTGGCACCGCGCGGGCGATCCGTCCAGTAAGTGAAGGCTTACCGAATTGCGCACTTCTCGCCGATTTCGCGACGGCCGTGGGGTGGCGGTGCGGCCCGTTCCCGGGGGTCTGTCACCATGGAGGCATGGGTCAGCCGGACAACCGAGTGGGGGAGGCGGGGCGGCTGCCCCCCGGCCAGCGGCCGCAGCGAGGCTGGCCGGTCACGCACTACGGTCCGGTGCCTCGATTCCGGCCCGAGCGTTGGGAGTTTCGCGTCTTCGGCGCCACCGCGGACGGCGACAAGCGCTGCTGGAACCACGAGGAGTTCTCCGCACTGCCGTACGAGACGGTCGTGGCGGACCTGCACTGCGTGACCAAGTTCAGCATGCTGGGCCAGGAGTGGGGCGGGGTGCGGGCCACCACCCTGCTCGGGCTCGCGCCGCCGGCGCCCGAGACGACGCACGTGATGGTCTGGGCGGAGTACGGCTACAGCGCCAACCTGCGGCTGTCCGACTTCGACCGGGAGGACGTCCTCCTCGCCACCCACCGGGACGGCGAACTCCTGACCGCCGAGCACGGCTTCCCGCTGCGTCTCGTCGTGCCGCACCTCTACGCCTGGAAGGGGCCCAAGTGGGTGCGCGGCGTGGAGTACATGACGGCCGACCGGCGCGGTTTCTGGGAGGAGCGCGGCTATCACAACGTCGGGGACCCCTGGCGGGAGCAGCGGTACTCGTATCAAGAGGAGCCGGGCGAGGGTCCCGAGCTCTGAGCCCGCCCGGACGGGGCCTGGGCCCGCAGCTCCTTGAGGCGGGCGACGTCGGCCGTGTGGCCCGGCTGGCGCCCTGGCGTCTCGATGACCAGCGGCACGCCCGCCGTCGCCGGGTGGCGCAGCAGCTCAGCGAAGGGCGCGGCGCCGATGTGGCCGGCGCCGATGTTGGCATGCCGGTCGCGGTGCGCGCCGGCCGGCTCCTTGGAGTCGTTGGCGTGGATCAGCCGGAGCCGGCCGTGGCCGGCGACCTCGGTCAGCTCGGTGAGCGCCGCCGCCACGCCGCCCGGCGCGGCCAGGTCGTGCCCCGCGGCGAAGACGTGGCAGGTGTCGAGGCAGACGCCGAGCCGCGGGTGGCGGTCGAGCGCGTCGAAGTACGGGCCGAGGTCCTCGATCCTGGAGCAGAGCGAGGCGCCCTGTCCCGCGGTCGGCTCGAGCAGCAGCCACGGGTCGTCCGGGTGGGTCAACTCCTCGAGCAGCGGCAGCAGCAGCCGTCGCACCTGGGCGAGTGCCACCGCCCTGGTGCGGCCGCCGGTGGCCGAGCCGGTGTGCACGACGACGCCGAGCGCGCCGATCTCGCGGGCGCGGCGCAGCGAGTGGCGCAGGGACACCACCGAGCGCTCGGCGGTGAGTTCGTCCGCCGAGCCGGGGTTGATCAGGTAGGGCGCGTGCACGTAGGAGGGCAGTCCGGCGTCCGCGCAGGCGACGCGGAACTCCTCGTCCTGGCGCGGGTTTCCCGGCGGGGTCGCCCAGCCGCGCGGGTTGGCGACGAAGACCTGGAGCGTCTCGGCGCCGAGCGCGCGGGCGTAGGGAACGCCGACGGCGGCCAGGCCCCCGGCTACGGGGACATGGCCGCCGATCGGATTGCGTTCGCGATGGAGAGAACTGCTCACCGGCTCAGAATGCCAGGCGTGCGTGGTGAGTTCGTCATCGGCCCGATCAGTAGGGGCCGTTGACGTTGTCGATCGAACCGTAGCGGTGCCAGGCGTAGTTGGCGGCCGCGACGATATTGGCGACGGGGTCGTAGAGGTCGTAGGGCGTGCCCTCGACGTGATAGGCGTCGAAGGTCGGCTGAATGACCTGGAGCAGACCGATGGACGGCGTGCCGTTGATGGCGTTGATATCCCAGTCGTTGACCGCGTTCGGGTTGCCGCTGGATTCCCTCATGATGTTGCGGTAAAGGCCGTCGTAGGTGCCGGGAATTCCGTGCTGGGCCATGATGTCGAGCGCCTCGCGGATCCACCCGTCCAGATTGTCCGGGTAGGTGGTCGCGGTCGGCTCGGCCACGGGCTCGGCGACCGGCTCGGTCGCCGGCTCGGACACCTGGGTGACGCGCTCGGCGGCGCGGCTGGCGGCCTCCTCCTCGGCGGCGCGGGCCTCGGCGGCCTCCTCCTCGGCGGCCTGGCGCTCGGCCTCGGCCTCCTCCTCGGCCTGGCGCTCGGCGGCGGCCGCGTTCGCGGCGTCCACCTCGGCGACCCGCTCGCTCTCGGCCCGGCGCTCGGCCAGCTCGACGCGTACGGCCTCGGCGCGCGCTTGGGCCTCCTCGTGGGCGTCCTGGCCCGGCTGGGCGGCGGAGTCGGCCCGCTGGCCCGGCACGTCGTCGGCGCGCACGTTCCAGCCGACGTGCCGCGCCTCGTTGGCGCCGGCTGAGGCGGGCACCAGGGTCAGCGCCAGCGCGGCCGCGCCGCAGGTGGCGAGCGCGGTCGTGGTGGTTCTCTGCAATCGGGTCATGCGGGGCTTGGTGCCTGATGGGGAACCGTTGGACTGAGCGGGCATTGCGGGGACCTCGTTCTCTCGCGTGGGGATCGCGGGCGATCGCAGGGATTGCGAGGAACTTGTTAACAGCCTTTAAAAAGCGAATGCAATGACCGCTTGTACTAGCGCCGATAGTGTTTCCGATAAACACACCTACCCCGGCGTGTGGCTGTCGCCGGGGTAATCGCCGTAGGGGTTATCCACTAAGGGCTTTCGTATGTGACGTGCGTCCCGTGAGCGGCGTCACACGGATGCCGGTATTTCGCCGCGGCAAAGGGGAGCAAGGAGAAGGATGCCCGGATTTGGTGTGATTTTATGAGCGATGTCCGCTGTGCCCGGCGGACATGCCTTCAGCGCACCCAGATGGTGATGGTCGAGCCGCGCGGAGCACGGTCGCCGCTGTGCACCGACTGGTTGAAGACCGTTCCGGTGAAGAACACCCGGCGCACCGACACCTCGAAGCCGGCCTCCTCGAGCCGCCGCTCGGCCGCGTCCTCGTCCATCCCCCGCACGTCGGGCACCACGATCATCTCCGGCCCCCGGGAGATGGTCAGCGTGACCGTCTCGCCGGCCGCCGCCGACCGGCCGCCCCGCGGGTCCTGGGCCGCGACCGTGCCCGCCTCCTCCTCGGAGAACACCCGCTCGGACGCGATCTCGACCTCGAGGCCGAGCGCCGCGAGCCGCTGCCGTGCCGCGCTCTCGGACTGCCCCACCACGTTCGGCACCGCGACCTCCTCGCCCCGGCTCACCACCAGGTCCACCGGGGTGTCGGGGCGGCGCTCGATGCCGCTGTCCGGCTCGGTCTCGAGCACCGAGCCGCGCTCCACCTCGGAGGAGAACCGCTCCACCACATCGCCCACGGTCAGCTGCGCGTCCGCCAGCTGCTCCCGCGCCTCCTCCAGCGGGATGCCCCGCAGGTTCGGCACCACGGTGACGGGCGGCCCCTGCGAGACGGTGATGGTGACCGTGTCGTTCCGCCGGACGCGCGCGCCGCGCTCCGGATCGGTGGAGATGACGTGCCCCGGGTCGATGGTCTCGGAGAAGTCCTCCTCGACCCGCACGTCGAGCCCCGCCGAACGCAGCTCGGCCTCGGCCTCCTCCTGACTGAGCCCGAGCACCCCAGGCGTCCGCATGAACTGCCCCGAGTTGACGTACCAGGCGCCGACGCCGATCCCCAGCACCAGCAGCGCCCCCACCACCAGGCTCACCAGCCCGCGGCGCGACAGCCGGCGGGGCCGGCCCACCGCCGGCGGCTCCTCGGGCGGCAGCGGCGGCAGGTCGATCCTGGCCGTGTGCGCCACGTGGTCCCGGTCGCCGCCGGGGCCGTCGGGAGCGCTCGCCCGCACCCCGGGCGGCAGCGGCACGATCCGGGTGCGGTCCTCGGGCCCCACCTCGCCGCCGTCGGCCGGCGCCGCCGCCGGCGGCGCCGCGTCAAGCTGGGCGTCGGACAGGCCGGCCCTGGCCGCCCTGACGAGGCCGAGCAGCGCCGCCGCGTCCGCCGGGCGACCCTCGGGGTCGCGCGAGGCGGCCCTGGCCACCAGCTCGTCCAGCTCGGCCGGCAGCCCGGGCACCGCCGCCGAGGGCGCGGGAACGTCGTGGTTCACGTGCCGGAACAGCACCTGCGCCGGCGAGTCGCCGGTGTGCGGCTTGACGCCGGTCAGCAGCTCGTAGAGCAGCACCCCGCAGGCGTAGACGTCGGTGCGGGCGTCCACCGTGCCGCTCTCGATCTGCTCGGGCGCCAGATAGGAGACGGTGCCGAGCAGCGCCCCCGTGGTCGCCGAGGTCGGCCCCTCGGCGCCCCGCACCAGCCCGAAGTCCGCCACCTTCACCCGGCCGTCGTCGCCGATCAGCACGTTCTCCGGCTTGACGTCCCGGTGCACGAGACCGGCCCGGTGCGCGGCGGCGAGCCCAGCGAGCATCGGCTCGACCACGTCGAGCGCGGCGCGCGGCTGGAGCGCCCCGCGGTCGCGCAGCACGTCCCGCAGGGTGCAGCCGGCGACGTACTCCATCGCCAGATAGACGTAGGGGCCGTCCGTGCCCTGGTCGAGCACGCCCACCACATTGGGGTGGTCGAGCCGGGCGACGGACTTGGCCTCCCTGATGAACCGCTCGGTGAACGACTCGTCCCCCGCGAGCGAGGGGTGCATCACCTTCAGCGCCAGCACCCGGTCGAGCCGGGTGTCGACGGCCCGGTAGACCGTGGCCATGCCGCCGACCGCGATCCGCCGTACGACGCGGTAGCGGCCGTCAAGTGCATGCCCGATCAGCGGGTCCTGAAGGGTGGTGTCCACGGTCGATCAGTTTACGAGCCGGCCGAACCGGCTCCTCTGGCGACGACGAGGTCGGCGCGGTACTGCAGCCGAACGGTGACCGAACGCCGGTCGGCGCGGCCCATCACCCGAGGGCGAGGTCGAGCAACTCGCGGATCTCCCCCTCGATCTCGACGCCGAGGGTCGAGTAGCCGAGCTCGACCCGCGCGTCGAGGTCCGCCGACGCCGTCGCGTCCGCCGCCGCCCGCCAGTGGTCGAGGCTGGCCCGCCGCGCCTCGACCAGGTCGTCGACCAGTCGGGACACCTCCCCGTACCAGGTGTTCGCGGCCAGCGCGTCGGCCTCGCTCGCCAACGCCTCCGCCATCTCCGCCGCCCAGGCGCGCCGCGCCCCTAGCGGCGCCTCCGGCGGCGGCTCGCGCGAGATCAGGCCCTCCACGGGCGCGGTGACCTCCAGGTACTCGAGCGCCCTCGGCGTCAGCGCGGCCGCGTCCCCGCGCAGCGAACCACCGGCGAGCTCGCCGCCGCTCACCTCGCCGAAGTAGCACAGCACCTCGCGGTCGCCGTACTGCCAGCCGGTCTCCTCCGGGTAGTAGTAGAACCAGGTGACCTGCCGCGGGATGCCCCAGACGTCGAGCACATAGCCGGGCATCGCCTCGGCGCACCCGATCTCCGCGGCGTCGAACAGCGCCTCCTCACCGGGGTAGGGGACGCCGAACTCGCCGTACTGGTCGACGTCGAAGACGGCGAACGTCTCCGACTCGTGCGGGCCGGCGCATGGCAGCACGGTGACGTTGGTGACGCTGTCCCCTTCGGACGCGGTGGAGAAGCAGTCCCCGACCGCCAGGTCGAACACGGAGACCTCACGGCCCCCGGACTCCCCGCCGTCGTCCTGGGCGGACGGCCCGGGCCGCGGCCCGCCGACGCCGGCCCGGTCGCTCCGCTGGTCGTCGCTCAGCACGGCGTAGGAGAAGAGGGAGGCGAACGCGACGATCTGCAGCCCGGCGACGACGATCGCCGCGACGGCCAACCCACGGCCGCGCTCCCCGGAACGAAGGACGCGCGCCAGCGCGACGATGCCGAGGACCAACCCGACGGGAAAGACCACGACCGCGAACACCAGGGCGGCCACCGCCACCCCCGACCTGGCCGGTCGGCTCGCCCCCCACGGGTACCCGCCTGACGGCGCTCCCCACGGGTATCCGCCGGGCGGCGCCCCGTAATACGCGCCTGGTGGCGTGCCGTGGTGGACGCCTGGTGGCGTGCCCGGCGGGGCTTCGCCCGCCGGCCGCACGGTGTCGTTCGGCGGAGCGCCTGCCTGCCGGGCGGGCGAGGTCACGGGAACCGGTGGCGGAGCGCTGCCCCCGGCCGGTGCCCCGCCGGCAGTGGGCGGGCTCGCGGTGGGCTCGCCGCAAGACGGCACGGGTTTGTCGCCGCCGGGTGCGGGGAACGGGCCGCCGGCCGTCTGGGCCGCGGCGGTCGGCGGTTCGTCCCTGGTTGACGAGTCGAGGGCCGGCGCGTTGGTGGCCGGTTCACCGACGGGAGCCCGTGCGGGTGCTGGCACACCGCTGTCGGTGGGCGGCGTCTCGCCGCCAGGCGAGGTCGTCATGGTTCCCCCACGAAGACGTGATGACGTTCCCCCTCAGCCCGTGTGGGCCGCGCCGTCGGCGGTAGGCCGCCAGGCCGAACCCGTGGCCGGCGTCGATGGCGACGCTCGTGGATCGTATATCAGTGCGAACGGTCAGCTCGTGAAAGCCGGACGCTCGGGATCGAGTTCGGCCATGCCGTCGACCGGCGACGACGCCTCGGCGAAGTGGCGGCGCGGGATGCGGCCGGCCAGGAAGGCGAGGCGGCCGGCCGTCACCGCGTGCCGCATGGCCTCCGCCATCCGCACCGGGCGCCGAGCCCGCGTCACCGCCGAGGCCAGCATCACCCCGGCGCAGCCGAGCTCCATCGCGAGCGCCACGTCCGAGGCCGTGCCGGCGCCCGCGTCCAGGATCACCGGGACGCCGGCCCGCTCGGTGATCAGCTGGAAGTTGTGCGGGTTGCGGATGCCGAGGCCCGAGCCGATCGGTGAGCCGAGCGGCATCACGGCCGCGCAGCCGGCGTCCTCGAGTCGCCGGGCGAGCACCGGGTCGTCGTTGGTGTACGGCAGCACCGTGAAGCCGTCGTCCACCAGCGTCTCCGCCGCCTCCAGGGTGCCCACCGGGTCGGGCAGCAGCGTGCGCTCGTCCGCGATCACCTCCAGCTTGATCAGGTCGGTGCCGAGCGCCTCGCGCGCGAGGCGCGCGGTGAGCACGGCCTCGCCGGCCGTGTGGCAGCCGGCGGTGTTCGGCAGCGGCCGGATGCCGAGCTCGTCGAGCACCGAGAGCACCGAGCCGCGCACCCCGGGGTCGAGGCGTCGCATGGCCACCGTGGTCAGCTCCGTGCGGGACGCGGCGAGCGCGTCCCGCAGCACCGCGAGGCTCGGCGCCCCGCCGGTGCCCATGATGAGCCGCGAGGAGAGCCGCAGCTCGCCGATGACCAGTGGTTCGGTCGCGGGTTCTTCGGCCATGTCAGCCTCCCTGGACAGCGGTCAGCACCTCGACGCGGTCGCCGGCGGCCAGCTCGGTGGCCGCCCACTGCCCGCGCGGGACGACGGTCTCGTTGACGGCGGCCGCGATGCCGCTCGGCGCCGTGCTCAGCTCGGCGACCAGGGCGGCGAGCGTGGTGCCCGCCGGCACCAGGCGCGCCGCGCCGTTCACACTGACGGACAGCCGGTCGGTCACGCCGGCACCTCCGAGGTCTCGGTGGCGAACCGGTGCGCGGTGAACGGCCGTGCGTACTCCGGCAGTTCGCCGGTGGTCAGGGACTCGGCGAGCGCCTCGCCGGTGATGGGAGTCAGCAGCACCCCGTTGCGGCCGTGGCCGGTGGCGAGCTGCAGACCCTCGAGGCCGCTCGGGCCGAGCAGCGGCGCGTTGTCCGGGGTGGCCGGCCGCAGCCCGGCCAGCGTCTCGACCAGCGGCAGTTCGGTGACGCCCGGCACCAACTCGTGCGCCTCGCGCAGCAGCTGGTACACGCCGCCGGCCGTCACCGTCGTGTCGAAGCCCAACTCCTCGGTCGTCGCGCCGATCACCAGCTCGCCGCTGAGCCTCGGCACCAGGTACACCTGGGCGCCGCGCACCACGGCGCGCACCGTGCGGGAGAGGAACGGTGCGTAGCCGGGCGGGATCCGCAGCCGCACCACCTGGCCCTTGACCGGCCGCACCGGCACCCGCGCCCGCACCTCGGGCGGCAGGCCGCCGAGTTCGCCGCTGCGGCAGCCGCCGGCCAGCACCGACTGCTCGGCGCAGAGCCGGGCGCCGCCGGCCAGCACCACCCCGGTGGCCCGGTCCCCGACCACCGTCAACTCCCGCGCCTCCTCCCGGAGGAAGGTCACCCCGGCGCGCTCGCAGGCGATGAGCAGCGCGGCCGTGAGGCGTCGCGGGTCGGCCTGGTGGTCGCCGTCGACCCGCAGCCCGCCGCGCACCCCGGGCGCCAGCATCGGTTCGAGGCGCCGGCACTCGCGGCCCGTCAGCCAGTCGGCCCCGAGCCCGCAGCGCCGCCGCAGCAGCTCCAACTCCCGCAGCTCCGCCCGGTCGTCGGCGTCGAGCGCCACCTGGAGCGTGCCGCAGTCCCGGTAGCCGATGTCCGTGCCCGCGGCCTCGGCGAGCTCGGCCGTGAACGCCGGATAGCGCGCCGCTGACGCCAGGTTGAGGTCGAGCAGCGCCTCCTCGCCGTGGTGCAGCTCGGTGACGGCCGCCAGCATCCCGGCGGCCACCCGCGCCGCGCCGCCGCCCGGCTCCGGGTCGACCACCGCTGTGCGCAGGCCGCGCCCCGCGGCCCGCCAGGCCGTGACCAGGCCGATGACGCCTCCGCCGATCACCAGTACGTCGTGCCGGTCCTCGGCACGGGGCATGGCGCGTGGGCCCATGCGACTCCTCCCTTCGCCGGCATGACCCGGATCAGGTTCATACGGTCGGAGGCCGGACAGCCTCCCTCTCAGCCCGGTCCGCCGGGCTCCCGTGGGAGCGGTTGCTCGCCGCCCAGCCTAGTACCAGGCTCCGACCGGGGCCCAGCCGGCCGGAACGCGGGGCCCGCCTCGGCGCGTTCCGGTGCCGAAGGGGGCATCGTGGCGCCGCCGGCGGAGCGCCTAGGCTTGCCGGCGTGAGCGAACGACGGGTCGTGGTGGTCGGGGCGGGGCTGGCCGGCGTGCAGACGGTGGTCGAGCTGCGGGGGCAGGGCTGGGGCGGCGCCGTCACGCTGCTCGGCGCCGAGCCCCACCAGCCCTACGACCGGCCGCCGCTGTCCAAGGCCGCGCTGCTCGCCCCGGACGACGAGTCCGCGCTGCACGCGGCGGCGCTCGACATCGACTTCGCCGAGCTCGACGCCGAACTCCTGCTCGGCCGCGCCGCCACCGGCCTCGACACCGCCCGGCGGCGCCTGCACACCGACGCCGGCCCCCTCGACTACGACCACCTGGTGCTGGCCACCGGCGCCGAGCCCGTCACCCTGCCCGGCACCCACGACGTGCCGGGCGTCCACCTGCTGCGCACCCTCGACGACGCCCGCGCCCTGCGGCCGGTGCTCGCGGCGCGCGGCAGCGTGGTGGCGGTCGGCGCGGGCTGGATCGGTGCGGAGGTCGCCACGGCCGCCGCCGCGGCCGGCTGCCGGGTGACCGTGGTGGAGGCCGCCCACCATCCGCTGCCCGGCGCGCTGCCGCCCGAGATCAGCGAGCCGACGCGCCGCTGGTACGAGGCGGCCGGCGCCGAGCTGCGCACCGGGCAGCGGGTGACGGCCGTCAGGTCCGGCGAGGTGGAGCTCGCCGACGGCACGGTGCTCGGCGCCGACGCCGTGCTGGTCGGCGTCGGCTCCCGCCCCGCCACCGGCTGGCTCGCCGGCTCAGGCGTCGAGCTGGCCGCCGACGGCTCGGTCAGCGCGGACGCCGGCCTGCGCGCCGGCGTCCCCGACGTCTACGCCGTCGGGGACTGCGCCTCCTACCCCTCCGCCCGCTACGGCCGGCGGCTGCTCGTCCACCACTGGGACAACGCGTTGCAGGGCCCGCGCACCGTCGCCGCCGGCATCCTCGGCCGGCCCGCCGTCCACGACCCGGTGCCGTACTTCTGGTCCGAGCAGTTCGGCCGCCACGTGCAGTACGCCGGCCGGCGCGGCGAGGGCCCGGCGGCCGGCGACGAGACGCTGGTCACCCGGGGCGAGCCGGCCGGCGACGGGCCGTGGGCGGCCTGCTGGCTGGACTCCGCGGGCCGACTGGTCGCCGTCTTGGCCGTCGACCAGCCGCGCGACCTCACCCAGGGGCGCCGGCTCATCGAGCGCGGCACCCCGCTCGACGCGCGGCTGCTCGCCGACCCGTCCGTACCACTGAAGGCCGCCGTGCGCTGACGGCTGTCGGTGCGGGATGGCACGCTGGAGACGTGACCGAGATTGATGCGAAGATCGACGCTCTCGTCCCCGACTGGCTCACCCTTCCCGACATCGCCGAAGAGCTCGGCGTCGAGGTGACGCGCGTTCGGCAGCTGGTCAAGGAGGGCCAGCTGATCGCCGTGCGCCGGGGCGAGAACCGCGTTCTCCAGGTGCCGTCCGCGTTCATCGGGGACGGCAAGATCGTCAAGGGCCTGGGCGGCACGCTCACGCTGCTGCGGGACGACGGCTTCTCCGACGAGGAGATGCTGGAGTGGTTGTTCACCCCGGACGACAGCCTGCCGGGCACCCCGGCCGACGCCCTGCGGAACAATCGGGGGACCGAGGTGAAGCGCCGGGCGCAGGCGCTCGCCGTGTGACGACCGGCCGGCGGCCGGCCCGCCAGGGCCGGCCGCCGCGCCACGACCGAGGGGGGATCCCCGGATGACCAGGACGAGCGCGCTCGCCGACGCCCGGCTCTACCTGTGCACCGACGCCAGGAAGCGCCAGGGCGACCTGCCCGGGTTCCTCGACGCCGTGCTCGCCGGCGGCGTGGACATCGTGCAGCTGCGCGACAAGAGTCTGGAGGCCGCCGAGGAGCTCGAGCTGCTCGCCGTCCTGGCCGACGCCTGCCGGCGGCACGGCAGGCTGCTCGCCGTCAACGACCGGGCCGACGTCGCGCACGCGGCCGGCTCCGACGTGCTGCACCTGGGCCAGGGCGACCTGCCGGTGCCGGCGGCCCGCGCCATCCTGGGCGACGGCGTCCTCATAGGCCGCTCCACCCACGCGCCGGCCCAGGTGGACGCCGCCCTCGCCGACCCGGCCGTCGACTACTTCTGCACCGGCCCCTGCTGGCCGACACCCACCAAGCCCGGCCGGGCCGCGCCCGGGCTGCCGCTCGTCGAGTACGCGGCGGCCAGGGCCGGGGCCAAGCCCTGGTTCGCCATCGGCGGCATCGACGCCGCCACCCTCGACCAGGTGCTCGACGCCGGCGCGCGCCGCGTCGTGGTGGTGCGCGCCCTGACGGAGGCGCCGGACCCCGGCGAGGCGGCCGCGACGCTGGCCCGCCGCCTCCGGGAGCGCGCCTAGGCCCTGTCCTGCCGATCTGCTTCGGGCACCCCCACCCGGACGAAGTCTGGGGGAGCACCGCGTCTGACGCCGCGGGCTGATCCGACAAGATCGACAGGACAGGACCTAGTGCCGCCCCACCGCGCCCGCCGCGCTCGCACGCTTCCGGCCGGCCGTCCGAGTTCCGGACACGGGGCTGTCGATCGCGATCGCGCTGGGTAGCCTGCGAACATGGCCCTTGGCATCCCCAGCACGATGACGGACCGCGCGGAGACCGTCCGTGAACTGCTGTCCGCCGGTGAGCGCTCGTTCTCCTTCGAGTTCACCCCGCCCAAGACGGCGGCGGGCGAGCGCACCCTGTGGAACGCCATCCGCCGGGTCGAGGCGGTCGCGCCGACGTTCGTGTCGGTCACCTACGGCGCGGGCGGCAGCTCGCGCGAGCGCACCGTGCTGGCCACCGAGCGGATCGCCACCGAGACCACCCTCACCCCGGTCGCCCACCTCACGGCCGTCAACCACTCGGTCGCCGAGCTGCGCAACATCATCGGCCAGTACGCCGGCGCCGGTATCCGCAACATGCTCGCGCTGCGTGGCGACCCGCCGGGCGACCCGATGGGGGAGTGGCGGCGCCACCCCGAGGGCGTCACCTACGCGGCCGAACTCGTCAGCCTCATCAAGGAGTCGGGGGACTTCTGCGTCGGCGTGGCCGCCTTCCCAGAGATGCACCCCCGCTCGACCGACTGGGAGAGTGATGTTCGGCACTTCGTCAACAAGTGCCGGGCGGGCGCCGACTTCGCCATCACCCAGATGTTCTTCCACGCCGAGCACTACCTCCGGCTGCGCGACCGGGTCGCCGCCGCAGGCTGCGACGTCCCGATCATTCCGGAGATCATGCCGATCGCCAACGTCCGGCAGATCGAGCGCTTCAAGCAGCTCAGCAACAGCACCTTCCCGCCGGAACTGGAAAAAGCCATCCTCGCGGTCAAGGACGACCCGATGGCTGTACGCTCGGTCGGGATCGATTTCGCCACGGAGTTGTGTGCGAGGCTGATGGACGAGGACATTCCTGGACTGCACTTCGTCACGCTGAACACCACACTGCACTCGACGGCGACGCTTGACGTCTACAAGAATCTGGGTCTGCACCAGCGGACCTGAGATGCCTGCCAGAAGGGGCGTACATGGGCTGGGCGGTCCTCTACATCGCATTCGGAGTCGTCGCCCTCTGGCTGCTCGGCGAGGTTCTTCTCCAGTACAAGGCGCGGCTGCGCTGGCGGTTGGTCGCCTTCTTCGGCTTCCTGCTCGTGGTGCTCGGCGTGTTGATGCCCTCGGTGCCGGTGATCGCCCTCGGCACCATCGCCTTCGCCACCGGTCAGACGTTCGTCACGCTCTCCTTCCGGCGCGGCTTCTCCACCGGCTGGGCGCTGGGTGGCGGCGCGGGCAGCAGCCGGCGCCGCCGGGAGGTCGGCGCGGACGGCATGGCCGACGCGGCACCCGAGCTGCCGCCCCCGCCGCCGGCCGAACTGCCGCCGTCCGACGCCCCGGTGGACGGATTGCCCACCCTGGAGGCCGCGACCGTCGGCTACGACGGCGGCTTCACGCCGGACGGCAACCAGCAGGCGCCCTCGCCGGCGGGTGACCAGGGCTACGGCGAACAGTACGCGTACCAGGACCAGCCCTACCAGGACGCCTACGCGAGCGGCGAGGAGATATACGGCGACCAGACCGGCCAACCGGTCGGCGCCGGTTACCAGGACTTCTACCAGCAGCAGGGCTACGGCTACGCGCAGGCGGAGCAGCCGTACGCCGACGCCACCGAGAGCTACCCGGCCTTCTCCGGCGACCAGTACGCCGACTACTCGGCCACCCAGGCCTTCCCCACCACCGACGGCCAACCCACGCCCCAGACCGACGCGTACCCCACGACGTACACCACCGGCTACGCGACCGACCAGTGGTCGAACGGCAACGGCGACGGCAACTCCTACTACC
>NZ_SMKC01000121.1 GCF_004348315.1 Streptomyces sp. 8K308
CTCCGTGTTCACGTAATTCCCCACCCCATGGCCAGGCTGTGATGCTCGATGGGAAAGAGGGATGGGGCAGACGGAGGGGTGGGGAACGTCAGCTGTCCGGTGTCAGCGCGGAACTCAATGCCGTTGTGGCGCCACCGTCGGTTCGATCGGACTCTGGCTGAGGGCTTGAGCTGCTGGGCTATTGTCCGAGGTCGTAGTCGAACCAGATCCGGTGTGTGCCGTCCGGGTCGACGGCGATGCCTCCGGCCCCGGTGATCCCGACCAGCTCGCCCGTTCCGCTGCCCGGAACGATAATGAAGAAGTCGCTTTGCCTGCCCTCGCCCAGGGTGGTTGCGGAGTGTGCAAAGTTGAAGGCGCCCGACTGGCCCTGGAGCTCCCCCTCGAAGGACTCCATCGCGACATAGGTGCCCGTGCCAGTGGACTGGTCGAACGCCGCGGTGAACAAGGTGGCGGAACGCCCGACGACCTCGCCTTCGTACTGCTTGTTCATCGTGGCGAGGCCGACGGGCACCGCGGTCTCGATCGCCGGGCTCGGCACCGGAGCTGGGGTGAAGTCGGCCACTTTGAATGTTCCTGAAGCTCGCATCCCCGGATCGTATTCCGCACCACTGACAGCGGTGCCGAGCAGACCGATGATCCGCCGGACTGCCTATTGCTGCGGTGGTTCGGTCGGGGTTGTGGGTCCTTTCGGTCGCTTGTTGGGCCGGTAGCTGGGGCCGTTCATGATGACCTGGTGGCTGGAGTTGATCAGCCGGTCCAGCAGCGACTCGGCGACGACCGGGTTGGGGAAGAGGGGATACCAGTCATCTGGGGCTGGCACTTGTTCCCTCACACGGGTTGCCGCTGCCACCTGGCCGTATCCGTCTCCTGCGGTCCTCGTTGGTTCTCGCGGTAGCAGTCCGGTTCTCCAGGTGCTGCCTTGACCGTTCAGGTGCGAGGAAGGTGTGCCGGTGGCGGAGGGGAGACTCCAGGTCATCGCGGGTGGGGCGGTTCCGCAGGCGCCGGTGGCGACGGATCCGTGGCAGTTCCAGGCCGCGTGCGTCGAGGCGTTCGTCGCCTCGTGGCGGGCCCGCGGGTTCAGTCCGGTGACGATCGACAACGACATCGGCCTGCTGGAACGGACGCTGGCGGCGCTCGCGCGGCCGGCGTGGGAGGTGACGGCGGAGGACATCGACCGCGTCGTTGGGGACCTTGCGGTGAGGGGCCGGACGACGTCAACGCGGCGGGAGTATGTGCAGATCTTCAAGGGGTTCCATCGGTTCTTGCATGCCCGGAAGGCGGCCGAGATCGAGGCTGCGTTCGGCGTTCGGCTGGTCTGCCCGGTCGATGAGTTCAATGCCTCCCGGCATGTCGGCGATGACTCCCCGGCCCTGGTCCCGCCGCCGACGCCGGAGCGGGTGGCGGAGTTCTTCGACTTCATGAAGCAGCGGATCGCGACGGCGAGGAAGTACGGACCCGCAGCGAGGGACTATGCGATGTTCCGGACCCTGTATCACGCCGGGCTCCGCTCGGAAGAGGCATCGCTGCTGGAGACGCCAGACGTGCACTTCACCCGCGGCCCGTTCGGCAAGCTCCACGTCCGCTTCGGCAAGGGTGCTCACACCTCCGGACCCCGGCCGCGTTGGGTGCCCATGCTGGATGGCCTGGACCTGGTGCTGCGCTGGTTCCTCGACGACGTGCGGCCCAAGTTCCCCGATACTCCGGTGCTGTTCGCCGACGAGTCCGGCGGAAGTCTGCATCGCGGGACGATCCGTAACCGGCTGCGGTATCTCATGGAGTTGGAAGGTCGTCCGCCCTCCCAGCGGTTCAGCCCGCATGCCCTGCGGAGGGCCTGCGCGACCCATAATCACGAACGCGGCGTCGATCTGGTGGCGATCCAGCAGATGCTCGGACACTGGACGGTCAGCTCGACCATGCGGTATGTCCGGCCCTCCGCGACGTTCATCGAGGACGCCTATCAGAAGGCCGTTGCCGGTGCCCTGGCCGAGCTGACCGGGAAGGACACCGAGGTATGAGGATCCGATGGCGTCTGCGGATGGCTGCCGCCCAGCGGGAAGTGTGGACCGGGGCCGAGTTGCGACGGCTGCTGGCCGAGAAGGCCGGCCTGGAGTTGTCCTCCGCCTCGGTGTCCGCGTTGTTCACCAAGGAGCCGTCGCAGGTGAAGCTGACCACCTTGGCCGCGTTGTGCACCGCGCTGGAGTGCACCCCCAACGATCTGATCGAGGTCGACACCACCCCTGTCGAGCGTCCTGTTGCACCGCCCCGCCCGGTCGCCGACCTCCCGCAGGTCGCATCCGGACAGGGGCGGTCGATGCCGCCCCTGTGACCAGCGGAAACTGCGGTGGGCAAGAAGCAACGGGACTGCGTCACCTGCGGCGGGCCGGTCGGCTATCTCGGCCGGCAACACTGCTGCCGGTGCTGGCGCCGGATGACCGAACAGGCCGCGAAGGCGACGTGCCCGTCCTGCGGCAAGAACCGCGTGCTCCAGGAGGACACCGGCCGGTGCATCACCTGCTCGCGTGTGTGTGAGCAGTGCGGACACCCGGTCCGCTCGGCCGGCAACCGGCTGTGCCGGGAGTGCCGCCGCCGGGGCGATCGGCTCGCTGCCCAGCAGCCGTGTCCGCGCTGCGGAAAGCCGGGCTATCTGCGGGAAGCCACTGGCTGGTGCGGATCGTGTTCCCGTCCCGGCCCGCAGAAACACCCGCCACGAGTCTGCCGCGAGTGTGGGCAGCTGCGGCGGCATGCCGGCCTGGGGCTGTGTTCGGCCTGCTGGCAAAAGCATCCCGGCCGTCCTTTCATCCGCGGCGAACACCTCCGCGACCAACTCGCCGACCCACCCACCTGGCTCGATGCCTTCGTCGCCCACGTCGCCGCCCGTTTCTGCGTCGCCCGGGCCTGCGGCCTGGTCACCGACCTCGGCCGGCTGCTGAACGACGAGCACTCGAACAACCCTCAGGCCCTGCTGGAACGCTCCCGCCGTCCTGGACGGTCGATGGGTGCCTTCGCTCGCGCGCTGGAGGACTTCTTCACTCTCCGCGGCCTGGCCCTGCCCACCGACCAGACCGAACGGCTCGCCGCCGGGCGGCGCAGGCGCCGTATCGACGCCGTCCCCCACTCCCTTCGGCCTGCCGTCGTGGCCTTCGACGCCTCCCGCATGCGGGATCAGGACCGGGCCCGCCGGGCCGGCACCCGGCCCCGCAGCGACCACACCCTGGAAACCGCCCTGAGTATCGTGCGTGACCTCGCAGGTTTCCTCACCAAGCACCGCGGCAAGGACGACTGGGCCCTGGTCGACGTCCACGACGTCAAAGCCTTCCTGGCCACCCTGCCCAAGGCCCGCAGGCGCCGGCTGGTCGTGCTGCGGCAGTTCTTCCGCTTCGCCCGCTCACGTCACCTCGTGCTGATCAACCCGACCCGCACTCTGACCGCGAAGAGGGCCAGCGGCTTCAGCGGCCCCACCCTCACCCTCGACCAGCAGCGCGAACTCTTCCGCCGCTGGACGACCGACGAGGACGTTCACCCGCACGAGGCCCTACTGGGCATGCTCGCCCTGCTGCATGGTGCCTCCAGCTCCGAGGTCCGGATGCTGAAGGTCACCGACATCGACCCGCTCGCCCGGACCGTCCGGCTCGGCAAGCGTCCCCATCCCGTCCCACTGGACCCCGCCTCCTGGACCGTGCTCCGACGCTGCCTAGCCCACCGCGCGGCATGGCGGATCGACAACCCGCACGTGATGGTCACCAAAGGAACCAAGGCCGGGCGAAGCCCGGCCTCAACCGCGTATCTCGCCCACGTCCTTGACGACTGCGGCTACCCACCCCGGACGATCCGCAGCACCCGCCTGGTCGACCTGGTGGCCACCATGGACCCCAAGCTCGTCGCCGCAGCCTTCGGCATGGACCCGCAAGCCACCCTGATCTACCTCGCCGACCACGTCGACCCTGGGCGCCTGCCAGTCCCGCCGAAAACCGCTCGCGCAACACCAAGCAGCACATGAGGATCAACAACCGATGTCCGGCTCTCAATGGAGAGGAATCGACATGGTCGGTCGCGTGGAATTGCAGCAGGTGGACGAGGAGGGGCTCCAAGAACTCCTCGCGGTGGCCGTCGAGGATGCGGCACCCGAGGAGGTCATGCCTCCTGTCGCCGGTCCACCGGGGTGGACGCTGGAACGACAGGGAGCCTTCCGGAACTGGCACCGTGCTCGACGCGCCGGACTTGCAGGCCCGCTCCGCGAGTCCACATTCGCGATCATTCACGACGGGAAGATCGTGGGTTCAGCCCGCCTGGCTCTCCGCGACAGCCATGGCGTCCTCGAAACCGGCATGTGGCTTGCCCGTTCGTGGCGCGGACACGGGATAGGCACCGCCGCCCTCCGCATACTCCTCCACGAAGCCGCGAGAGCCGGTGCACGGGTCGTAGTCGCGGACACCAAGGCTCACAACTCGGCGGCACTTGCCGCCTTGCGCCGCAACGGTGCAACGCTCATCGCAAGCCAGGGCACCGTCGAAGTCCACGCCGAGTTGATGCCGAAGGAGACCCCGACACCCTCGCCCCCCACCGCGAACCCGTGACGTTTCGGCAGTGCCTTGCACGGGTTCGCCGGAACAAGTGCGCTTTGCCCCTGTTGCTGGTGATGATCAAGGACCGGCCCTGCCGCTCGGAGACGAGTTCATAGAGGTCGTCGGCCTGGGACGCGGACAGCTGGCGCATGGCGAAGTCGTCGAGGATGAGCAGGTGGGAGCGGATGAGTTCGCGCATGCGCTTGTCCCAGGTGCGGTCCGCGTGGCCGCCGGCGAGTTCGGCGAGGATGCGGCTGGTCTTGGCGAAGCGGACGTTCGCGCTTGGCGAACGGCCTGGTGGCCGAGGGCCTGGGCGACGTGCGTCTTCCCGACGCCGACGGGTCCGAACAAAATTACGGACTCGCCGGAGTGGAGCCAGCGCAGGGCCGCGAGGTCGCGGATCTGAGCGGCGGGCAGCTTCGGGGAGGCGTTGAAGTCGAAGCCCTCCAGGGTGGCCTGCTGTTCGAACTTGGCCTTGCGCAGGCGGCGTTCGAGCGCGACGGACTCGCGGCGGGTGATCTCGTCGTGGCAGAGGATCTGGAGGAAGTCGAGGTGTCCGAGTTCGCCTTTCTGGGCCTGGGTGAGGCGGGCGTCGAGGGTTTCGAGCATCCCGGACAGCCGCAGGGTCTTGAGGGAGTCGCGCAGGGCGGTGGTCATCACGCTCATCGGGCGGCCTCCTCGGCGTCACCGCGGTCCTGGTCGTCGTGGACACTGCCGGGCGTCTGGGTGGCGACGGTGGCGGCGAACAGGCCCTCGGGCCCGTGCAGGAAGGCCGAGGCTCCGGCGTCACCGGTCTCGGGTTCCGGATCGGTCTCGGTGCCGGCGATCAGGATGCCCTTGACGGTGCGGTAGGAGGGGTCGCCGACCGCGTCGCCTTTCTGCAGGCGGCCTCCAGCCGGGTGTCGCCGTACTTCTTCCGCAAGCCCAGGACCCTTGGGCCGCGCGGAGCCGGTAGAGGGCGTTGACCTCCAGGAGCTGGTCGATGACCTCCCGGCAGGCGTCCCCGACGTGGGATGCCTGGCCGCGGCACCAGATCGGTGTCCTCATCTGGAAAGCGATCTTCTCGGGCGGGTAGTCGCCTCTGTCCGTGCGTTTGCCCTGTTCCAGGGCAGCGTGGGTCTTGACCAGCTCGCCATCGTGGAAGATCTGCACCGTGACAGCCGTGGAGCGGACATCGACACGGCGTCCGATCAGCTTCCAGGGCACCGAGTAGAGGGTGCGGCCTACCTTGATGTGGATGTCCGGGCCGACCGTCGCCTTCGACCATCTGGCCAGCACGAACGGCTCCTCCGGCAGCGGAAGCAGAGCCTCGGCCTCCACCGCCTCGAACACCGACAGCGGCTTCGCACCGTCCAGCGGCCGGCACTGCCGCTGACCGGCGACGTTCCTCGCCCAGAGCAGGGCCTCGGCCTGCATGTGCTCCAGCGAGGTGAACGTCCGCCCGCTCCAGAACGAGTCGCGGACATAAGGCATGGGCCGCTCCACCCTGGGCTTGTCCTTCGGCTTCGCAGCGCGAGCCGGATCCACCAACGTGCCGTAGCAGGAGGCGAGTTCGGCGTACGACTTGTTGATCTGCGGGTCGTAGAGATCCGGCTTGTCCACCCCGGTCTTGAGGTTGTCCGGCACCAGACGCCGCGGGACACCGCCGAAAAATCGGAACGCTTCCGCGTGCGCTTCGGTCCAGGCGTGCTGGTCCATATGTGCCACCGGACGGACGAACATGTGACGCGAGGCGGGCAGCACCATCACGAACGCCCAGATCCGGTGCCGTTTCCCGGTCGCCGGGTTGATCCACTGCCCCAGGAAGCCGTAGTCGATCTGAGCCTCCGAGCCCGGCTCGACGTTCTCCGCAGCACCGTGACCTTCGATCGGGCCGCCTCCTCGGGCAGGTTCTCGTGCACCCAGCGACGGAACGTCGACAACGACACCTTCAACTTGCCCTCGTCCCGGAGCCGTTGGTGGATCGTGGTGACCGTCGTGGTCTCCAGCAGGCTCTTGACGTAGTCCCGGTGCGGCTCGATCTCTGCCCACCGCACCTGGTTCAGCCTCCGGCTGGCCAGCTCCGGGAACCAGCTCTTGAGCAGCTTGGCCCAGTCCGCCTCGCTCATCGGCGGCCCTCCCGGAGCGATCCCAGCCGCCTCCGCCGGCGCCAGATACTTCCTGATCGTCTTGCGGTCCACCCCCAGCGAGGCGGACACCTGACTCCTGGACCGGCCCGCGTACCAGTGCACGTAGATCTCGACGATGTCGACCACGGTGAAAGTTCTCCTTGCCATCCGGCGCGTCCGTCGGCCTCTCGGCTCACAGATCGAGGGACCTCGACGGCTCCGAGAGGCCAGGACCCTCAACCCGGGCACCGGCATGCCCATCGGGAACCAGACCGATTCGCAAGGAAGATCCAAAAGCTCTGTAAACCACCCGAAACAGGGAACATCAGGATACTTCGAGCGTGTTCAGCGGCACCATCGGCGGTCAGCGTCCCCATGGGGAGTCGTGACCACAGAGGGGGGAATTGGCTGACGCCGATCATGCAGATTGTGGGGAGTTGTTTGACCGTCGACAGCCGTCGAAGCCCACGGTCATTTCCAGCTCGGCGATCGTCTCGTCTTCCAGGTCGATGGCGCGAAGCGTGTGCGGCATCGCTCGGGCGGCGTCCGCGATGATGAACGCGTCGCGGGCGTCGGTCTTGGCCTCGCCGGGGTAGAGGTCGGCGATCCGCCGCATGGTCAGGCCCGGCAGATAGGCCACTGGGCAGCCCATGTCCCGGGCCACCGCCAGGGGCAGGGCGCCGATCGAGGCGGGCTGGTCGACGACCACGAGCATGGTGCCGTGCTTGGCCTTGAGCTTGGCGAAGACCTCGCGGAGCTTGGGTTCGCTGTTGGGCAGCCGCTTGTCGAACGCCTTCTTGCCGGCCGGGGCGATGGCGGTGGCGTGGTGTTCGCCCTTGCCGACGTCCAGGCCGAGGTAGACGTCGATGTCGCTGGTGTCGATCACGCGCGTTCCTTGGTCGTGCTTGCCCGGCCGTCCAAGGGCACCGATCGCCACATCCACATTACGAAGAGCCTCCCAGGTCCCTTGAGGAACCGGTGGTCATGCCCCTAATCAGCGGTCTGTCAGTGTCTCCGGCGCCGGTGACACCACCCCCGGGTGGCTCCGTGCTGGTATGGGGCTGGGGCGGGCGGGAGTGTTCGTGCCGGTCGATGATTGCGCGGACGGCTTGGGCTTGGGCGGCGGCGCGGTCGCGCAGCGGCCGGGGCGCCATGACGTCGCCGGCTCGGGCCTCCAAGACGGGTAGTTGCTGGTGGAGGTGGTGGAGGTGGCGGTCGGTGTGGCTGAGGTTGGTGCAGGCCGAGCGGCACTCGGTCTCGTCGGGGATGTCGGTGTCCGGCAGCCCGGCGGCGATCTTGTTCTGGCGGCAGGCAGCGGTCTCCCTGGTCCACACGCAGGTCATGCCCTGGCCGTGATGGATGTTGGGGTCGGCGCGGGCCAGGAGACGTTCGGCGTTGCGGACGCCGGTGACGACCCGGCCTGCGAGGGGGCTGCCCGCTCGATCCGGGCCCGGTATTCGGCGGCGGCCGGTCCGCTGACGTGTTCGCCGCGCTCCAGCAGGTCCAGGTCGCGGCCGATCTGGGCGACCGCGTGCTCCAGCCGTTCGACGGCCAGGTCGTCCATCCAGGAGGGGTCGGCGTCCCGGATATCCGAGAGTAACTTCGTTGCGATGTGGCCGTATTGAAGGGCTGCGGTGATCACCCCGCGCGGACGGCGCACGATGAAGTAGGCGAGGGTGCGACGGAACCGGGAGGCGTGCAGGTTCTTCGCCGGGTCGGGGGGAATCGGCGTGGTGCCGTCGGCCGGGGCGAACGTGCGCTTGACCCAGTCGAGCAGGGCGTGAATGTCGCGGGCGATGCCGATGGAACTGCGGGCGCTGGTGGCTGGGTCGCGTGGCGGGGTGCGGCCGTAGCCGGGTGGGAAGAGCAGCGGGTGCGGGGTGAGGTGTTCGAGGAGGGCGACGGCGTCGTGTACTGGCTGCACCACCGTCCACGGCCGGGCCTGCTCGTCGCTGGCCGGCCCGGCGCCGGGGTGCGGGGTGCGGTCGGCGCCCTTGACGCGCCGTCCGAGTAGCAGGAGCTCGCCGGTGTTGGGGTCGGTGGCCCGGCAGCCGCGGCGCAGGTTGAGTACCTCGCCAGGGCGCATGCCGCTGAGGTAGCACACACGGTGAACAGGGCGGCTGTCAGTACCCGGACCAGGTCGGGGAGTTCCCCGGTGGTGATCGGGGTCTCGCGCCACGGCCGGCCGCCGATCCGGCCGGTGATCGGTACCTGGAGCGGATAGCCGTCGGCGATCGGCAGCCCGGATGCGGCGACCATCCGGCGTTGGAGACTGGAGCTCAGCGTCCCGTAGGTGGAGTCCAGGCCCAGCAGCCGGCATAGCACGTGTTCATCGAGGACCAGACGGCCGTCGGCAGCGCGGCGTCCCGGCAGGACGGTGCCGGGCCCGGCGGAGGCGAGGAATCGGGCGAGGCGGTCTCGGATCGGCAGGCCGGCGAACCCGGCCTGGTCAGGGTGCTCGCCTGCCTTCATTTCCTGCCAGGTCCGCCAGGCTTCGGCGATGTCCGGGCCGATGTCCTCCAGCATCCGCAGTGACCACGCCAGCAGTGCCTCCATCGTCGCCGGTGCGATCCTCGGCGTCTTGTTCACTCGCCCCGGTGCCGGCACCGCCACCAGCGCGTCGCTGCGGGCGCCGCGCCACGGGTCCGCGGTGGCCATCCGGCACGGCCCCGGGAGCAGGTCGCGGTAGGAGTGCAGCAAGATGACGCTGCCCAGCAGGTCGCCCTTGCGCTGCGCCGGGATGGCGGCCGCCAGCACGTGGTCGCGGTAGGCGTCCAGGTGTCGGTCGGTCAACTGCTCCAGTGCGATCAGGCCGCGGGGGGCCATCCAGTTGGCCAGTACCCGCGAGAACCGCATCGGCTGGCCGACACCGCGCACGGCCAGCAGACCCCCGCCGGTACGGATCGCGTGCGTGGCCGGGACCGGGTGGTCCAGCAGCGCGACGACACACCGCGCCAGACGCAGCCTGCCGGTCGGGGTCAGCGGGGCATCACGGTGAACCACGAGGGCCGCCTGGGCATCGGTGCAGACTTAGCAATCCACACCGGAACGAGAAGGCCCTCACCCCGTTCAAGCAAGCACCTCTCCAAGCGTGTCGCCTGTCACCAACGTCCCCGGACAACACATTTCGCCGATCCCGGCGGGTTGTGGCCGTGGGGACCCGGCAGTCGCGTGGCTACTCAGTATGTGCAGCACCGCCAAGGTCGGGTCCTCTGATCGGCGGCCCTGCTCACGGACCTGGCCCGCGCCAGCATGTTGCTGATTGATCGCGGCCATACATGATATGACTCGTCCACTTCTATTGACTAATGTTCATCCCTGCTCCATGGTGCATAGCGAGGGTCGGCCCTGCGCCTGTTCACGTGTTCCGCACGCTGACAACGTGGAGGAGGACTTCATGTGACATAGATATCGGTGGCGCACCGCCCGATGACGATGGGACACGTCGAAGGAGGGCGTCAACCACGGTGACTGCTTCCACGGCCCGAGCCGCCGTCGTCAGCCACGCCGGAGCGGGGCCAGTGAAAAGAGCCGTCGCAGAGCGCCGGCGTAGAGATCCCGGGACATGTTCAAGAGCCTTCCGAAGCGTTTGAGGAGGTGCTCCGGCGGGGTCTCGGCTTCACGCCGATGACGAATCGATCCGGGTGCTCGCACGAAGTCCGTGGGTGTACCAACGGTGCCGCACGTGTGGGTGCGCGACGCGGAAGCCGGACGCAGAAGTTCTGAAGAGCACGGCTGCGGATGCCGGAGTGGTCGGGCTCGACTCGACGCCACGTGGGCACCCGGCGCAGGGTCGCCGGCCAGCGGCTGTCAGGCGCACGGTCTCACCCCGGACTGGTGGTTCGTGTGGCGGGACGTGGCCGGCGAGGTACACCCTGGCTTCGATGACTCCGGCTGGACACCTGCCAGTGCGCCGCGTACCTGCGACGATATGCGCTCCTTCGATGAGTTGATCACCGACTCGGCAAGGGCGCCGTCGCGATGCAGTCGGCCCGGGGGCGAGCGCGTCTCTCCCCGGCGCCGCCTGGGCGTCGGCAGCCGGTCGGCCAGGGCCGCCTCCCCGAAGACGCGCCGGCTGTCCCTTTCGCCGTCCGGTGAACACCGGGCGGTGCGCGCCGGTTTCCGACCAGGGCTGCCGAGCGCCGAGCCCCCTTGAGGGAAACGTGCGATTCCCAACCATGTCGACGACGTCCTCGGCGTCCGCATGACCACGCACCGGAACAGGCGTCGCTCCGACTCAACCGATTCCCGCGGCTACGACCAGGAGGAACGCGACCATGCGGCGGCGACAGCCCGCACGCGACCGCCTCCCCTCCGACGCCGCCTCCGTCGGCACCACCTGGGAGTTCGTCCAGGAGTAGGTGGCCACGCGAGGGGTGCCAAACTGCCTCAGTCTGCTCATTACTGCGCAACGTCGCTCAACTTCACGCAAGAGGAGAGGTCATGAAACCTGGAACACGTGCGAATCGAGGGCGATGGAGATCATTCGTCGTCGCATCGTTGTTCGGATTGGTGGCGGCACAGCTCTCGGCGACCGGCCCCGTCGCCGCGACGGAGATCACAGCCAGCGGCGAGGCTGAATCAACCGATCCTCTCGTCACGTTGTCCGAGCAAGTCTCCCCAAACTCTGCCGCGGACTATACGGCCGACTCCTGGGCGCCCTTCGCGTCGGCCAGGAGCGACGCCGCGCAGCTGATCGACCAGGGAGACGCGAGCGCTGCGGAGCGTACCCGGGCGCGGGCGGAGCTCCAGGACGCCACCGATGACCTGGTGATGGTGCGCGGCCTGAAGACGCTGGTCGCCGACTACGAGACACGCGTTCCCGGTGAGTACACCGCCGCGTCGTGGTCGCCGTTCGCCGAGGCGTTGACAGCCGCGTCCGACGTCGCCGGAGACCCGTCCGCGACCGCGCAGGACGTCGCGACCGCCAAGACGGACCTGCAAACCGCCGCCTCCGAGCTGGAGCCGTTGCAGGGGTCGTTCGAGACCATCACCAACGACACCTTCTGGAACGACACCGACGGTAACCCCATCTACTCCCAGGGCGGTGGGGTGTTCAAGTTCGGCGACACCTACTACTGGTACGGCGTGCACTACGCCGGCGCCGAGTCCTACCGAGCAAATCCGTCGAGGAAGTACGACAACCAGGTCACCTTTGTGTCGATCCCGGTGTACTCCTCCAAGGACCTGGTGAACTGGACGTTCGAGAATAACGTCGCCACAACCGCCACCGGCCTCGGCAGGCTGGGCGGCAACCTCGGCGCTGCCGGCTGGGTGGGACGTCTTGGCGTCTCGTACAACGAGAACACCGGCAAGTACGTACTGCTCACGCAGATGTGGCACCCGACGCACGACCACGGCGTTCTGTTCCTCCAGGGCGATTCGCCCACCGACGACTTCACCTTCGGCAACTTCCAGACTCAGATCCGGAACTCGCCGACGACGGGGACCGGAGATCAGACCGTCTTCACCGACGAGGACGGGCGGGACTACCTGATCTTCTCCAACCGAGAGGGACGCTCCCGAGCTTTCGTCTCCAAGATCAGCGAGTCCGACTCGCTGAGCGTTGAGCCCGGGGTGCAGGTCGGCTACCACGCCGACGGCCGTGAAGGCAACGCCATGTTCAAGCTCGGCGACACTTACTACATGGCGGCCTCCGACCTGCACGGCTGGAACTCCTCGGTCAACCACGTCATCGAGTCCAGTACCGGCGGCATCCAGGGCCGTTACTCGAACTGGTACACACTTCAGGGCACCCAGATGGACTACAGCCACGTGACCCAGACCGGGTTCTTCGTGACCGTCGAGGGAACCCAACAAGACACGGTGCTGTATGCCGGCGACCGCTGGGCCGACTTCGCGTGGAACGGCATCGGCTACAACCAGTGGATGCCGATCACCGAGACCGGCTCAGGACTCCGATTCCACTCGGTGAGCCAGTGGCAGTTCAACGCCGTCACCGGAGAATGGCGCGTCGGGCCGGACAACAACTACATTCTCAACCCCGACTTCCAGGCCGACCGGATCATCGTCCCCCAAGTGCGAGGATGGACCAATTTCACCGACCGGGGCGGGAACATGGTGACCAACGTCGAGGGAGGCGCCAACTCCAGCCGCTTCGCGCTCCGGCTGGGCGCCGGATCGTCCTACTCCGGAGGCGTGCGGCAGGAGATCGATGTGCCGGCCGGGACCTACACGCTGTCCTTGTCCGCCGCAGCATCCGCTTCCCTTGACACCGGGGAGGTAGTGATCACCGACGCCGACGGAAACGAGAACGTCCTTGACGTCTCGTCGTCGCGCACCTGGGCCACGCACGAACTATCGGACATCGACCTGCCCGGCGGGCCGGTCACCGTCACTGTCCGAGCGTCGGATGTGGGCGGCAGCCAATACCTCACTGTCGACGGCCTCTCACTCGTCAGGCAGTCCGGCGGCACGCCACCGTCGGGGCAGCGTTACGAGGCGGAGACCGCACCGGCGGTGTGCCAGGACACGATCGATCAGATCATGCCGGCTTCTCCGGCAGCGGATTCTGCAATGGCAACCCCGCCGTGGGCGCCTATGCCCAGTGAGGCGGTGCCCCTTGTCGTCGTTGCCGCACCCGGCGTGGGCGGGGGCGACTCGGAGTCGGGCCGACACGCGACGGCCGACAGGCACGCTACCGCCACCCACCGACAATCCGGCTGCCTTGCCTCACATGCCTGAGTCACCCACAGCGCGCTGACCTGCTCAAAAACCCGGCAGCACTAGATAACCAGCGCTGATGTCCGTGCGGGACGCCTCCAGCGCACGACCTGTAGGTCCGCGCTTCGGCTTCCAATTCCGGGCCGTCATGTCCAGCCGATGCCCAATGGATAAGTCGCATGGAAGTGCTGGCCAGCGTGTTCACTGTTTCGGGCTGCGTCGTAGTCGTCGCGGAGACAGCGGTCACGTTGAACCGTCCCGGCGGTACCGGGCCAGCCATTCCAAGCTCACGTCGTTTCCCTGCCGGCGCGTGAGCGGCTGCACCGGCCGGTCGCCTCGCGCGACCCCCACGCTGTCCAGGAGCCGGTCCACCACACCTTCCGGGTCCGCCAGCGCGTCCTCGTACGTCACCGTGATCGGCGTGATCCCGCTGTCGGAGAACCGGCGCGCCCACTCCTCGTTCTGCTCCCGGATCATGTGCTCCCAGTGCGCGATCCGGTCGCGACGATAGGGAACGTCAGTGCCCACGCCACGAACGTCGTCGGCGTACCAGACGTCGGTCTCCAGCGCCCGGTACAGAGACACCGCTTGTGCCGCCGTGTCCAGCCGCCGGTTCCACACATATACCGGGCGGTCGAAGGCGCGCTCGATCACCTCGCGCCAGCTCGCTCCACTCGCGGACTGGTATCGCCGGAGCCCGGCGACGACCTCGTCCAGGTACCCCATGACGATCAGGCCCCACACGCCGTTGGCCGAAGTCCCGATCCGCATCAGCTTTCGTAGCTGGTCCGGCTGCGTCCGGTGCGCCGGACCGATCGGGATGTCCTCACCGTCCGGTTCAGGAACGCAGTTGTACAGATACTCCCGCGGTTTACCCGACAAGCCCGTGCTCTCCAGCAGACCCGCCAGCAGGTGAGTCCCTGCCCTCGGTGTGCTGCAAATGAGCAGGCCTCTGCCCGCCGCCGGCGCCATGTCGCTCGCTTGCGCCACAGGTCGCACCCTCTTTTGACCGCCTTGACCGTCGCTCGACCGCCCCTTAGCCTCGAAGTTTCGTGACGGGCTGCCGAGGGATTCGGTGGCCTGTTTCCGTGCCGTGAGCTGAGTCTGTGCGGGCCGAGGGCCCGAGTGTCGTCTCGGGGTGTCGCCGGGTTCCACTGCTCCGGGTGGTGAAGGGCTGTCGTAGGGATGGGTGAGTCCGATGGTCAGCCGGGGTTCGGTAGGAGTGCGAGCCGGTCGAGTGCGCCAGGGTGGCGGCGACCAGGTCGGCCAACACGGCGGCGAGCCGCAGTTCGTCCGAAGGCGCGAACGAGTCGGCCTCCCGGGCCAGGCGGAGGAGCACGTCGGCGAGCAGTCCGCCGGGACCCTCGCGGCCGGAGAGCGGCCGCTCACCGATGGCCCGGCGGGCGCGGGCCGCCGGCAACGGAACGGCGGCCCGCGGCACATCGAAGCCTATGGCCACGAAGCCGGCGGGGCGGTCGCCGGCATGGAAGGCACGAGGGATGGAACTGCTCGTGCTGTGGAAGTCATACGGCCGACAGGAAACCTCCTGGTCGCCCCGGACCGCTCCGGCCGTACCGCGCAGGATGAGAGAGAGATGGTACGTCTCCGGGTCGAACTGCCTGACCAGCCGCGGCGTGCGGTCGAACACCGTCGCCCGCACTACCGTGGGCCACAGGCACACATCACCCATCTCCACCGCTCGCATCTCCGCCTGGAAATCGGCCGCGTACGCGCTGGAGACCGCCATCGGCGCGTGCATCCGCTTCGCCAACTCGCAGAAGACCGGGAACCGGTCCGCCACGGGGAGGTCGTTCGTCCGCAACACCGTCTCTGCCATCCGGCAAGAGTAGGGAAGACCGATGAATGGCTGATAGACATCAGATGCTGTTCATTCGCTCGATGCTGCGGTCGAGACCGCTGAGCTTGCCCCTGACTGCGGTTCGAGGTACGTGCTGAGTGGTGCGATCTCCACGGCGTCCTGCTGTTCATCGACCGCTCGCCGATCGGCTCGTACCGGCAAGAGGCCTGCCGGGCCAGCAGCAGGCGTACTCGCCGCGCTACCGCTCGCCATCACTGGAGGGGCGGTACGTCGTCCGAGGTGAGGTCGGGTCGGTGGCGGAGGGCGCGGACGGGGTGGCGCCAGCGGCCGTGGTCGATGGCGGCGTCGCCGGCGAACTCCACCACGACGCTCGGTTGGACGGTGGTGAAGGTGAGGGGTTCGCGGCTGCCCCATCGCACGGTGAATCGCGCACCGGCCCAGGGGTGGCTCGGGCCGGCCGCCGTCAGGAGGCGCCCGAGGCCGTCCCGCAGCTCGGGTGCGAGCGGGGTGCTGCGAGCGACGAGGCGGAGGACGCCGTCCTGGTCGTGGCGGCCAAGCAGGACCGTGTCCGGCCGGGCGACGCGGCCGGTGATGGCGCCGACGATCGCGTCGGCCGTTGCCTTGCTCTTCACCTTCAACCAGCCGCGCCGGCCTGGCTCGTACCGCTGCCCGGCGCCTTTGGCGACGACGCCTTCGATGCCGACCCTGCTCCACTCGATCATCCACTCTTCCGCCCGGCTCCGGTCGGTGGTGGAGGGGCACAGCGTCCATGGCGGCCCGAGCCGACGTTCGGCGAACAACTCCTCGAGCGCGGACCGCCGCACCTGATACGGCTCGGTGACCAGCCGCCGCTGGCCGCGCTGCAGGAGGTCAAAGACGACCAGGTGCGCCGGCTCGGCGACCGCCAACTGTCGAGCCGCAGCCGTGGTCCGGCCCAGGCGGCGTTGGAGCGCGCCGAAATCCAGCCGGCCCTCGCGGTGGATGACGACCTCGCCGTCGACGACCAGGTCCTCCTCGATCACCGCGACCGCGTCGGCGATGTCGGGGAAACCGTCGGTGAGGTCGGTGCCGCGCCTCGACAACAGCCGGGCCCGCCCGTCGCCGGTGCCGTATGCCAGGACGCGGTAGCCGTCCCACTTCGGCTCGAACACCACCCCGCCCGGCAGCGCACCGGGCTCAGGCAGCACGGGAACAGGGCGGGCCAGTATCGGCTCTACCCGGGCAGGCCAGCTCACGGCACCACCAGTACCTCACCGCAACCTTCCAGGCCGCGTTCGGCGCGCTCGTTCGGCAGGCGGTGAGGCAAGGTCCAGCCTGTCTCGCGCTCAGCCCTCGCCGGGGATGGTGGCCGGTAGGCCTTCTCCGCCGGCCAGGGCCGGCCCAGTTCTCAGCGGTGGGTCAGGGGACGCTGAGGCTCTTGCCACGGCGGCATCGAGGTGCCCCTGATGAGAGAGGCGGGTCATGCCGCAAATGACGCTCGAGCCATATTCCGCGATCCTGCGCGACAGCCAGGGTGGCATGTCGATGCGGGAGTTGGAGCGCGAGCCCGGCGAGCGGCTGCTCACGCCGGGCCGGCGGCCAAGCGGAATCCGACACCGGTCAGGTCCGGGTCGTAGGCCCCGTGACGGCGGGCGCAGCGGGCGAGGTCACGGTGGTGGAACCAGGCGCCGCCGCGGGTCACGTGGGGATCGGCCGCCCAGCTCTCCACGGCGGGAACCGCCTGAGGGGCGCCGGGGTAGGGGGCGTAGACCGTAGCCGTCCACTCATCGCAGTTCCCCGCCATGTCCAGGACGCCGAAGGGACTCGCACCGTCCGGGAACGTCCCGACCGGCAGCGTGCCGCCCGCGCCCAGGTCCGCCAGATTCGCCAGGCCCTGCCGGTACACCTCACCCCACGGGTACGCGCGGTCGTCGTCCCCGCGCGCGGCGCGTTCCCACTCGGTTTCCTCGGGCAGGCGCACCGCGTCCCCTGTCCGTGCCGTGTACCACGCGCAGTACGCTGCCGCATCCGACCACCGGACCCCGGTGACCGGATGGCTGGCAGGGCCAACGGGCAACGGCCGTCCCGTCTCCCGGGCGAAGGCGGCCCACTGCCCGGTCGTCACTGGCGTTCGCGCGATCCGGAAGGCAGCGACCTGCACCGCCTGCCGCGGCGCCTCCTTCAAGAACCACTCCGGGCGCACGTCCAGATCCGCGTGGCGCGCGGAAACCTCCCGCACCCGCTCGGCGGGCGTGCCGCGCAGCAGCGTGCCTGCGGGGATGTCTGCCCAGTCGACCGCTTCGATCATCATGCGATCAGCCTGACACCGTGCGTGTATCGACGGGTCGGTCGCTGGTCCGGAACGATCTCGGTCGCTGGTCCTGGGTTCGTGCACTTCACTTTCAGAATCCGGCAACGCCCCACCAACTAATTACCCGGCTTTGGGCCAGCCGGGCGGGCACGTCCGTTTCCACGTCCAAGACCACGTCCATAACCACGTCCGGCTACGCGGCGAGGCTTGGGCATGTTGCCGCAGCTCAGGGGGTTGACCAGGGCCGTCCTGGTTTTTTGAGACCCCTATATGAGCCTGGTGGTTCGTGGGTCATGCCGGGG
>NZ_SMKC01000122.1 GCF_004348315.1 Streptomyces sp. 8K308
GGTGGGGGAACTCCGCCCGGGCGCGGACCGACCCGCCGGTACCCGGCGCGGAGCGCCGGGCCTAGCCGTATGGGACGACCGCCACCGGGCAGGCGGCGTGGTGGAGCGCCGCGTGGGCCACGCCGCCGATGTGGGGGCTGAGGCGGGGGCGGTGCAGGCGGCGGCCGACGACGACCATGGCGGCGCCGTGGGACGTCGCGGCCAGCAGTTCCTCGGAGGCGTTGCCGAAGCGCAGGCGCTCCGCGACCCGCACCGAGGGATGGCGCTCGCGCCACGGGGCCAGCGCCTCGGACAGCAGCGCGGCCTGCTGGTCCTCCACCGGCTGGTGGCCGCGCTGCTGGAGCATGTCGGGGACGTCCGAGCCGAACATCGACGGCGCGCCCCAGACGTGCACCGCCCGCACCGCGGCGCCGCGCACGGCCGCCGAGGTGAAGGCGAAGTCGAGGAGCCGGCCCGAGTCGGGCCCGAGGTCACGCAGGCCCACGACGACCTCGTCGCCCTCGGTGGTCCTGCGGGCCTCGGTGGCCCGCACCGAGACCACGGGGCAGGCGGCGTGCGCGATGACCGGCTGGCTCACCGAGCCCAGCAGGAAGCCGATGACCGCGCCGTGCCCGCGGGAGCCGAGGACCAGCAGCTCGGCCTCGGAGGACTCGCTGACAAGTCCTGACGCGGCCGTGTCGGGCACCAGCCGGGTGGTGACCGACAGCTCGGGGTGGCCGGCCGAGACCTCGGCCGCCGCTTGGTCGAGCAGCCGTCTCGCCACGGTCTCGTCCGGCGGCGTCGGCACGAACAGCGTCTCCTCCATCCAGGCGTGCGCCAGGCGCAGCGGCAGGCCGCGCCTGGTCGCCTCGCGGGCGGCCCACTCCAGGGCGGCCTGGCTCTCCGCGCTGCCGTCGATGCCGACCGCGACGGGCCGGGTGCTGGGGACGTTCATGGCTCATCCTCGGGAAGCGGTCTGTCTCCACTCTCGCGCCGATCCCCGCGGTCTGCGACCGCAGGGCCACCACACCCCCGGGGTTATTGACGCGTGCGCGGCAAACCGCTTAGAAAGGAGGACGTCAGCCTGCGGGGGCTCGACCGAGAGGGACGCCCTCGATGTTCCATCGTTTACGCGGCGCCGCGCTGGCCGCCGTCGCCGCGCTGGCCGCCGTCGCGCTGCTCGTGCCGACCGGCGCCGCGAACGCCGCCGACGCCCCCCGGGCCGCGGCAGACCCAGGCGTCGCCGCCCCGCCGCTGCGGGACCTGGCCGCCGAGAGCGGCCGGTTCTTCGGCCTCGGCATCAGCGGCCCGATGCTGAACGAGCCGAACTACACCGCCATCGCCTCCACCGAGTTCTCCAGCGTCACCCCCGGCAACGAGATGAAGTGGGGCTCCGTGGAACCCACCCGCGGCAACCACGACTGGACCGGCGCCGACCGGATCGTCGACTTCGCCGAGAGCCACGACCAGGAGGTGCACGGCCACACCCTCGTCTGGCACAGCCAACTCCCGAACTGGGTCGCGGGCGGCGACTTCGCCGACGGCGAGCTGCGCCAGGTCATGACCGACCACGTCACCACCCAGGTCGGCCGCTACGCCGGCCGGATCGCCCGCTGGGACGTGGTCAACGAGCCGCTGAACGAGGACGGCACCCTGCGCGACACCGTCTTCCTGCGCGAGATCGGCCCCGGCTACATCGCCGACGCGCTGCGCGCCGCCCGCGCCGCCGACCCGGACGCCAAGCTGTACATCAACGACTACAACACCGACGGCGTCGGCGCGAAGAGCGACGGCATGTACGAGCTGGTGCGCTCGCTGCTCGAACAGGGCGTGCCGCTGGACGGTGTCGGGTTCCAGTCCCACCTGATCCTCGGGCAGGTGCCCGCCACCATGCGAGCCAACCTGCAGCGCTTCGCCGACCTGGGCCTTGAGGTGGCGGTGACCGAGCTCGACGTGCGGATGCAACTGCCCGCCGACGCCGCCAAGTTGCAGCAGCAGGCCGCCGACTACGGCGCGGTGGTCGGCGCCTGCGTGGCCGTGGCGCGCTGCACCGGCGTCACCATCTGGGGCTTCACCGACGCCGACTCCTGGATCCCGCCGACCTTCCCGGGCCAGGGCGCCGCACTGCCCTGGGACGAGAACTACCAGCCCAAGCCCGCCTACCACGCCATCGTCGAGGCGCTGGGCGGCGACCCGGCGCCCGAACCCGAGCCGGGCGCCTGCGTCGCCGACTACCGGGTCACCAACCGGTGGAACGCCGGTTCCACGGTCGACGTCCGGGTCACCACGACGCGGCCGATCGCCGGTTGGAGCGTCACCTTCGCGCTGCCGGTCGGCGAGTCCGTGGTCAGCTCGTGGAACACCTCGCTGACCCAGGACGGCACCACCGTCACGGCCCGCAACGCCGCCTGGAACGGCACCGTGGGCGCCGGCGGCACGCTGGGCTTCGGCTTCCAGACCGACAGCGGCGCCGTCTACGGCGCGCCCGTGCTGGCGCTCAACGGCACCACCTGCACGGGCGCCGCGTAGCGTCAGCGGCTGCGCGTGGCGTAGACCGGGACGCTTCGTTCCGGGTCAGGGTCGTCGATGCACCGGCCGGTCGTCAGGTCGAACCGCTGCTTGAGCAGCGGCGAGGCCACGAACGGCCGGCCGGAGCCGCCGCGCGATCCGACGAGACCGCGGGAGAGCACGTGGGCGCCGCTGAACGGGTCCCGGTTGCCGATGGCGTAGGTCCTGCCGTGCCGGTCGAGGAAGAGCGCGGCCTGCTGCCCGTCGGGCAGCAGCACGGCCACGCCACGTCCCGGAACCAGTTCGCCGAGCCCGCAGACCGGCAGCCAACCGCCGTCCGGGGACTGGATCTCCACCTTCACCGGGTTCCTCCGAGGATGCCCCGGCCTTCAGGCCGGGAGGGAATCGGGCTCCTGCGGAGCAGGGCGAGAAACGGGGTTTCGCCGCCAGGGCGAAAGACCGTCCGCAGGAGCGGGTAAGCTGCGAGCCGTGCGTTGCGATAACCAAGCGCGTACACCGTGCCGGTCGAGAGCCAAGACGGCACACCCGAGCTTCGCTCAGCAAACCGGGCAGGTTCCGTCCCGGCTGGTGTTGAGGGAGTAAGACCTTGCGGGTCGCTGGCCTGTGGGGCTTCCTGAGCCAGGAATCCCCCTGCTTCAGTTGGGGGAGGGTTCAATTGGACGAACTCCCTTCGAGCGTGCGGATCGGCAGGGTCGGCCCGGCGAGCAGCGTCAGGTCGGGCTTGTGCTGCTCGCGCTCGGGCACGAAGGCCACGGTCGGGTCGGGCGCGCCGGGCGCGTTGACGAAGGAGACGAAGCGCCGCAGCTTCTCCGGGTCGTTGATGGTCTCGGCCCACTCGTCGCGGTAGTTGGCGACGTGCGCGGCCATCATGGCCTCCAACTCGTCGCAGATTCCGAGCGAGTCGTGGACGACGACGTCGCGCACGTGCTCCAGGCCGCCCTCGATGCGCTCCAGCCAGGTCGAGGTCCGCTCCAGACGGTCGGCGGTGCGGATGTAGAACATCAGGAACCGGTCGATGAGGCGCACCAGTTCGGCGTCCGACAGGTCCTGCGCGAGCAGGTCCGCGTGGCGCGGGGTGGCGCCGCCGTTACCGCCGACGTAGAGGTTCCAGCCGTTGGCGGTGGCGATGACGCCGAAGTCCTTGCCCATGGCCTCGGCGCACTCGCGGGCGCAGCCGGAGACGGCCGACTTCAGCTTGTGCGGCGAGCGCAGGCCCCGGTAGCGCAGCTCCAGGTCGACCGCCATCCGCACGCTGTCCTGCACGCCGTAGCGGCACCAGGTCGAGCCCACGCAGGACTTCACGGTGCGCAGCGCCTTGCCGTAGGCGTGCCCGGACTCGAAGCCGGCCTCCACCAACCTGGCCCAGATCATCGGCAGTTGGTCGACGCGGGCGCCGAACATGTCGATCCGCTGGCCGCCGGTGATCTTGGTGTAGAGGTTGAAGTCCCGCGCCACCTCGCCGATCACGATCAGCTTCTCCGGCGAGATCTCCCCGCCCGGCACGCGCGGCACGATCGAGTACGACCCGTTCTTCTGCATGTTGGCGAGGAAGTGGTCGTTGGTGTCCTGGAGCGCGGCCTGCTCGCCGTCGAGCACGTAGCCGTTGGCGCCGATGGTGGGTGCCAGCGAGGCGATGATCGAGCCCACCGCGGGCTTGCAGATCTCGCAGCCCTCGCCGCCGCGCGCCTCCGCGCGGCCGTGCGCGTCGAGCAGCTCCTGGAAGCCGGTGATCCGCAGGGTGCGGACTATCTCGTACAGCTCCTGGCGGGTGTGCGAGAAGCAGCCGCACAGGCCGGTGTCCACGGCGACGCCGTTCGCCGCCAGCTCGTCGTTGACCAGCTGGCCGAGCACCCGCAGGCAACTCCCGCAGTCGGTACCGGCCTTGGTGCACTTCTTCACCTCGGGCACGCTCGTCGCGCCGCCCTCGGAGACCGCGGCCCTGATGGCGCCCTTGCTCACGCTGTTGCAGTTGCAGATCGTCGCGTCGTCGGGCAGCGCGGACGGGCCGAGCCCGGTGGGCGGCGCGAGCCCCGCCGGCAGCACCAGCTGCTCGGGCGGCGCCGGCGGCACCGAGCCGGTCAGCGCCCGCAGCAGCCCGTAGGAGTCGGCGTCGCCGACCAGCACGCCGCCGAGCAGCGCGCCGTCGGACCCGACCACCAGCTTCTTGTAGACGCCGGCCCGCGCGTCCGAGTAGACCACGTCGAGGCAGCCCGCCGCCTTGCCGTGCGCGTCACCGAAGGAGGCCACGTCGACGCCGAGCAGCTTGAGCTTGGTCGAGGTGTCGGCCGAGGTGAACGCGGCGTCCGTGCGACCGTCGTTCGCGATCGCGTCGGCGGCGGTGGCGGCCATCTCGTAGCCGGGCGCCACCAGGCCGTACACCATGCCGTCGACCGTCCTGGCGCACTCGCCGATCGCGTACACCGCCGGGTCGGTCTCCGTGCGGCAGCGCTCGTCGACGACCACGCCGCCGCGCTCGCCGACCGCGAGACCGGCCGCCCTGGCCAGCGTGTCCTGCGGCCGGACGCCGGCCGAGAACACCACCAGGTCGGCCTCGACGGTCGAGCCGTCGGACAGCACCATGCCGGTGACCGCGCCAGAACCGTCGGCGGTGATCTCCTGCCCGGCCACGCCGGTGTGCACGATCAGGCCCATCTCCTCGACGGTCCTGCGCAGCGCCCGGCCGCCGCCCTCGTCGACCTGGATCGCCATCAGCCGGTCGTTGAACTCGACGACGTGCGTCTCAAGTCCGAGCCCGCGCAGCGCCCCGGCCGCCTCCAGGCCGAGCAGGCCGCCGCCGACGACCACGCCGGTGCGGGCGCCGCCCTGCGCGTGCGCCGTGATGGCCTGCACGTCCTCGATGGTCCGGTAGACGAAGCAGCCGGTGGCGTCCCGGCCGGGGACCGGCGGCACGAAGGGGTACGAGCCGGTGGCGAGCACGAGCGTGTCGTAGGCGACGACGCGCCCGGTGGCCGTGGTCACGGTCCGCGCCTCGCGGTCGATGGCCGCGACGGGGTCGCCGAGGTGGGTCTCGATGCCGTGCTGCGCCAGGAACCCCTCGGGGACCATGGACAGTTCTTCCGGGGTGGTGCCGGTGAAGCAGGAGGTGAGGTGGACCCGGTCGTAAGCGGGACGCGGCTCCTCGCCCAGCACCACGATGCGGGCACGGTCGGGCACGCCGCGGTCGGCCAGCTCCTCGAGGAAGCGCTGGCCCACCATGCCGTGGCCGATCAGGACGATGGTCTGGGTCATCACGTGTTCGAGAGTGCGACGGCGCTGTTACCCGGCCGCATCACCTCCGTTTCCCTCGGGCAACGCTGACCTCAGCGGGCGGCCCCCCGGGGTGTGAGGGCGCGTGCGGATCGCTTAACATCCGCGCAGCACGGCCTTATCCGCCGCTTAACGTCCTGTGCGCGACTGCACGTTCATCCCGTGATCGGGTAATCATGCGAGCGGCGCGAAAAGGCCCGACTGCTGCGAGGATGACGCGTATGACCGAGGTGCGCACCGCCCACACCGCCGACCTGGACCCCACCGCACTCACCGCCGCGCGCGCCCTCCTCGACGAGGCGTTCGGCGCCGACTTCACAGAGCACGACTGGGAGCACTCGCTGGGCGGCATGCACGCCATGCTCTGGGACGGCGACGAGCTCATCGGCCACGCCTCCGTCGTCCAACGCCGCCTGCTGCTCGCCGGGCGCGCCCTCCGCACCGGCTACGTCGAGGCCGTCGCCGTCGCCGCCGCCCACCGCCGCGACGGCCACGGCGCCCGCCTGATGACCGAGGTCGAGCGCGTCATCCACGGCGCGTACGACCTCGGCGCGCTCTCCGCCTCGGACGAGGCCCACGACTTCTACGCCACCCGTGGCTGGCGCCGCTGGCGCGGCCCCACCTTCGCCGTCACGCCGCTGGGCATTGCCCGCACCGAGGAGGAGGACGGCGGCGTCTACGTCTTCCCCGTCACCGTCACCCCCGACCTGTCAGGCGAGATCACCTGCGACTGGCGCGACGGCGACGTGTGGTGACGACCGCGGCCGGGGGAGGCCGCGCGTTCGGGCCCGGGACCCCTGCCGGGCCCGCGCCCATACTGTCGGATCATGAGACGTGTGCGGGGGCGTGCCATCGCGGAGGGCGCCGCGCGGCGCGGATGGATCGGCAACGGCGTCGGGCTCGGCCTGGCCGCGGGGGCCTGCGTCGGCATCACGCTCCACGCCCCCGGCGCCTTTCCGATCGTCCTGGCCGGCGCCCTCCTACTGCTCGCCGGCCGGGCCTGCTGGGTGTACCGGCTGCCGCCCTTCCGGCCGGCACGCCCCGGCGGGCGTCTTGACCTGCTCCGGTGGCGGGCGCGGCGCGCCCTCCGGCCGCTCGCCGTCACCACGGTCGTCCTCGGCCTGGCGGCCGGGGGACTGATGCTGATCCCGGCCGTCAACGACGCCGTCCTCGGCGACCGGCCGCGTGACCTGCTCGACTTCGCCCGCATGTGCGAGGACGGCGGCCACGGCGATCCGTTCCCGCGGGCCGCCGCCTACGAGCCGGCCCAGGGCGATGGCCCGCCGCCGTGGGTGGTCATCGAGGACGACTGGGACGCGTGGGCCTCAACCGGCGGAAGCAACCCCGATCTGGAGGACGAACCCGCCCCGGACGAGGTGCAGTTGGTGGCGTGCAGCGAGGTGGTCGGGAGCGTGCCCGACACGCGGATCTCCTGCGGCTACACCGAGGGACCGCTCGGTCTCGGGCCGGCCACCGAGACGGTCGAGTTCTCCCAGGGCCGCTACCGCGTCACCGTCATCGAGGCACGCACCGGCGCCGTGGTCGGCGACGGCTCGTTGGACGGCGACGAGGACGTGGAGTGCGCCGAGGCGGTCTGGGGCGAGAACCCGGGCCCCGAGTACACCGTGCCCGACGGCGAACAGTACGCGGACCTCCTCGCCGAGGTGGCTGTCAGTGCCTCCCGCTAGGGTCCTCCCCCGTGACCGAACCTTCCTCCCACCTCCGCGCGACGGCGGACGCCTATGACGCCATCGCCACCCTGTACCTGGAGCTTACCCGCGACCACCTCGACGACCTGCCGCTCGACCGCTCGGTGCTCGCCGCGTTCGCCGAGCACGTGAGGACCGCGGGCCCCGGCCCCGTCGCCGAGTTGGGCTGCGGCCCCGGCTATCTGACCGCGCACCTGCGGGACCTGGGGCTCGACGTCTTCGGCGTCGACCTGTCGCCCGCGATGATCGACCTGGCCCGCGAGAACTACCCGGGCCTGCGGTTCGAGCTCGGCTCCATGGACGCCCTCGATCTGGCCGGCGGCGCGCTGCGCGGCATCGTGTCCTGGTACTCGCTCATCCACCTGCCGCCGGCCGAAGTGCCCTCGTACCTCGCCGAGTTCCACCGCCTCCTCGCGCCCGGCGGCCACCTGCTGCTCGGCTTCTTCGAGTCGGAGGGCGACCCAGTCACGGAGTTCGACCACAGGGTCACGACCGCCTACCGCTGGCCGCTCGACGACCTCGCGGCGCTGGCCGGCGAGGCCGGCTTCGCCGAGATCGGCCGGATGCTGCGCGAGCCGGGCGCGGAGGAACGGTTCCGCCGGGGGCATCTGCTGATGCGCAGGGGCGAGTAGCCCGGGACGCGCGCCGCCGGGAGGCCCCCCTCCCGGCGGCACGCGGCTGGCTTCGCCGCATGGATGAGCCAACACGCTCCGAGGGGCCGCCCCGGCCCTGGAAACGGCCATCGGGCAGCACCGACCGGGACCGACTCCCGTTATGGATGGCCGTCTACGAGGAGCCGGGCCGCTGAGCGTCCTGCCGGGGCCCCGGCAGGGCGCCGGCCAGCGTGGCCACGGCCACGCACGCTGCGGCGCTCGCGGTGAACACGTGCCGGTAGGCGTCGACCGGTGCTGAGGCGTGGGCGGCGATCGCGGTGAGGGCGGCGAGACCGAGGGCGCCGCCGAGTTGGCGGGTGGTGTTCATCAACCCCGAGGCCGCGCCGGCGTCGCGCGCGTCGACGCCGGAGGTGACCGTCGTGGTGATCGGGGTGATCAGGAGCCCCATCCCGGCCGACATCACGATCGCCGGGCCAAGCAGGCCGTCCAGGTAGCCGCCGGCCGCGTCGAGCCGGCTCTGCCAGAGGAAGCCGGCCGCGGCCACCAGCGCGCTGAGCACGATCAGGACGCGGGCCCCGGTCCACCGCATCACGGCCGGGGCCAGGCGGGCCCCCGCGATGCCGACGAGGGTGTGCGGCAGGAAGCCGACCCCCGTGGCCAGCGCGTCGTACCCCAACTCGTGCTGCATGTAGAGCGACAGGAAGTACCACATGGGCACGAAGCAGCAACCGGCCAGCAGCATCACCGCGTTGCCCGCCCACACCGGCCGCAGCCGCACCAGGCGCGGCGGGATCAACGGCGCAGGCGAGCGCGCCTCGACCACGGCGAACGCGGTCAGCGCCACCACCCCCGCGACCAGCCACGCAAGCGTCGACGAGCCGCCCCAGCCGTGCCGTTCGGCCTGGCTGATGCCGTAGCCAAGCGCGCCCACGCCGGCCGTGGCCAACACCGCCCCCGGCACGTCAAGCCGGGCGGACGCGGCGCGCGGCCGGTCGACCGGCAGCAGCCGGGGCGCGACGGCGAGGGCAACCACCCCGACGGGAACGTTGATCAGCAGGATCCAGCGCCAGGACAGCCCGTCGGTCAGCACGCCGCCGATCAGGTTGCCGGCCGCGCCGCCGGCCGAGCTCACCGCCGTCCACACGGCCAACGCCCGCACCCGGCGCGGGCCTTCGGGGAAGGCGGTGGTCAGCACGGTCAAGGTGGCCGGCGCGAGCAGCGCGCCGCCGAGGCCCTGGAGGACGCGCATCGCGATCAGCGCGCCCGGGCTGGTGGCGAGACCGCCGCCGAGGCTGGTGAGGGAGAACAGGGCGAGGCCGAGCACGAGGATCCGGCGCTGCCCGTACAGGTCGGCCAGCCGCCCGCCGAGCAACAGGAACCCGGCGAAGGCCAGGGCGTAGCCGCCGACGACCCACGGCAGCCCGGCGGCGTCGAAGCCGAGGCCGGCCTGGATGGCCGGCAGGGCCACGTTCACCACCGAGACGTCGAGCACCACCATGAACTGCGCCGCGCACGCCAGCCACAGCACGGCCGGCGTCGCGGCGGCCCCGACCTCGCTCTGCTGATCCGCCACGGTTTGATCGTACAGCGGTACCATGAAAACGTCGGAACCGGAGAGCGAGAGGGACGGCAACGCATGCCGAAGCGGGTGGACCACGCCGAGCGCCGCGCGCACATCATCGACGCACTGGTCAGGGTCGCCGCCCGGGACGGCCTGCACGCGGTGACGATGCGGGGCGTCGCGGCGGAGGCCGGCATGTCGCTCAACCTGGTGCAGTACTACTTCGACACCAAGGCCGGGCTGCTGCACGCGGCGTTGGAGCGCCTTGAGGAGTTGAGCCACCGGCGGTGGTCCGCCCGCCTGGCCGCGCTGCCGCAACCGCCCACGGCGCGCGCCTTCGTCGAGGCGTTCCTGGCCGAGGCCCTGCCGAGCGACGAGGCGAGCCGCGCCTTCCACCTGGTGTGGACGTCCTACGCGGTGCTCGCCATGACGGACGCCGAACTGGCGGCCCAGCCCTTCGTCGCGGGCCCGAACCGGCTGGAGCGGCAGCTGGCCGACGCGCTGGAGCGGGCGCGACGCGGCGGCGCGCTCGCGCCCGACCGCGACCCCGCCACCGAGGCGGCGCGCCTGCTCGGCCTCAGCCACGGCCTCGGCACCGGCGTCCTGGTCGGCCAGCGCACCCCCGAGGCGGCCACGGCGATCCTCCGCGCCCACCTCGCCGAACTCTTCGCGGCGTCGGCCACGTGACACACTTGACCTCAAGATTGGTTGAGCTTCTAGCGTCGTCCACGACGAGAGGAGTTCACCGTGACGACACTGGTGACGGGCGCCACCGGAAACACCGGCCGGCACGTCGTGGCGGAACTGGTCCGCGGTGGGGAGCGCGTCCGGGCACTGACCCGGAACCCGGCGGCGGCCGAGGCCACGTTCCCGGCCGAGGTCGACCTCGTGGCCGGCACCCACACCGCGCCCGAGACGCTGGACGCCGCCCTCGGCGGCGTCGACCGGCTGCACATCACCGTCACCGCCGGACTCGCCGCCGTCGGCCCCGAGCTGGTCCGCCGGGCGGTCGACGCCGGCGTGCGGCGCATCACCGTGCTGTGGGGCGGCTACGTGGGCCCGGTCGAGCAGGCCGTGGCCGACTCGGGCGCGGCGTGGACGCGCCTGGAGGCGCAGGAGTTCATGAGCAACACGCTGACCTGGGCCGATTCCATCCGCGCCGAGGGCGTCGTGCGCGAGCCGTACGACCACCCGAGCGCGCTCGTCCACGAGGCCGACATCGGCGCCGTGGCGGCCACCGCGCTCCTCGACGACGGCCACGCGGGCAACGCCTACAACCTCACGGGCCCCGAGTCGCTGACCACGAGTGAACGCGTCGCGCTCCTGTCCCGCGCCCTCGGCCGCGACATCGACTTCGTCCGGATCACCCACGAACAGGCCGTCGACCGGCTGATGTCCACCGGCGTGTCCCGGGCGGACGCCGAGTACGTCGTCGGCTGGTACGCCGAGCCACCCGCCGAGGCCACGACCGTCGCCGACACCGTCGAGCGCGTGACCGGCCGCCCCGCCCGCACGTTCGCCCAGTGGGTGGCGGAGCACGCGGACCGCTTCTAGCCGCCGTCGCGGGGGCGCCCGTGGTTGTCGTACTCAGCCAGACGCTCGGTCGCGAAGACCGTCCACGGGTGAGTGGGGCCCAGGCTCCGCCGTCGGCCGTCGACCACCTGCCGCATGTGCTCGGCGACGGCTGGGTGTTGGCCCAGGGTCGCGAGGACGGCCAGCGCCTGGAGGGACAACTCCCAGGTGGAGCTGACCAGGTGACGGGAGTCGCCCCCCGGATCCGCGCCCTGGTCGATGAGGTGGATGGGGTCGGTGTCGAGGTTGCGGCCGTAGTTGGCCAGAGTCCAGCGTTCGATCACCTGGTGGGCCAGGAACCCGCCGGCCAGCGTCAACGCCAGCGGCAGGCGTCCCAGCCGGTCGGCGACCTCGGCCGCCTCCTCCTCGGTGCCGGCCTCGGGGGCCAGATAGCGCAGCACCTGTGCCGCGTCCTCCCGTGGCAGTACACCGATGTGCAACCGCTCCGCGCCCGGCCACCAGTGCGCCGCCGCCTGCCGCGTCGTCACCAGGACGGTGCCGGTCGCGCTGGTGCGCAGCCAGCCGCCGTCCCGCAGCACCGCCGGGTCGTCCGCGTTGTCCAACACCAGCAGCCATGGCTTTCGGAACGGTCGAGGTAGTCCCAGACCAGGTCGGCGGCCGGGCGTAACCCGTCGCGCGCGGCCGTCAGTTCGCCGTCGCTCGCGCCCGGTCGGCGGCCACCGCCAGCATCCCGGCCCGCAGCGACGCCGTGTCGGAGGCGTTGGCCCACAGGCCGACCCGGCCACCGGCGCCCGCCCCACCGCCGGCCACCGCACCGAATCAGGCCCAGCCACATGCTCAAAGCCGACATGGTGATGGTGGTGCTCGGTGATGTGCTGGTCACCGCCCGCCTGGTACACCCGACCCTCGCCGTCCGCCCGGCCGTCGTTGCGCAAGCTCACGACCTCGGCCCCCTTTCACCGAAGTCCTACCAACCAACGGCACCCGCCACACCGGCGTCGCTCCGGGGCCGCAGTCGTCCAGGTGCCGGTGCGCGTGATGCCGCATGTCCTCAGGTGGTGAACTCCTGGTGTATCGCCCTGAGCTCGCGGGCCGCGGCCGGGAGATTCCCCGGTTTGGGATCGTCGGCCGCGTTCTCCCAGCGCAGGTACACCTGGTCTGATCGGGTCCAGGCCAGCAGGTCGGCTATCCGCGTGAGCACCGACGGGGCGAAGGGCGGGACCAACTCCTTGTCATCGTCGAGAAGATCGGACAGGCGCAGCCTTCGTCCCGTCGGCAGGACCAGCCAGGCCGCCACCGCGTAGGCCGACTGGGATATCACATGGAAGTCGGGGTCCCGGTCCCCGAGTAGACCAGCGCCATCGTGGTCAGATGCTCGTGAATCGCGTCGGCGTCGACCGGCTCCCCGATGGCTGCCGCGCGCAGTCCCCGCACCGCTTCGGCGTTCGACATCAGCGGCTCGTCGCTGAACTCCATGTGCTCGGCAGCAACGCGATCGAGCAGGGGATCGATCAGTGCACAGAGGCGAGCGACCTGCGCTTCCGCGGTGAGGCTCTCCGCGAAGTCATCCAGGGGCGCGAGCAGTTCGGGTACTCCGTGTGTATCACGTTACATGGCCAGCACGGCCCAGCGCGTCCAGCAGTGCCTGCCACGCCCCGGGCGACGTCCGGACGAGCGGACCGGCCGTCCCAGCCTTGGAGTCACGGACGGCGACGCTTCCGGGTATGTTCGTCGCCGCCTCGACGCAATCGCCATGCTCGTTGCTGTAACTCGACTTGTGAAAAACAAAAGTTGACATGGCTTCACAGTTCGTCGCGGATATCGTTGATGAGTGCGAGCGAGTCCTGAGGACTCAGGGCTCGTCCGGCGATCCTCTCGAACAGTGCGACGTGCTGTACAGCCTCTTTTCCGCCCTCGGCCCAGCGGCCGCTGAACAGCCCGTCGAGGTAGACGATGTCCATGGCCCCGGGCTCGGCGAAGGACAGCACGTTGAAGGCGGAGTCGAGGCCGGGCATGGCGCCCGCGCTGAAAGAGAGAACTCGGAGGCTGACGTGAGGCCGCTCGACGGCGGCTGTCAGGTGGTCGAGCTGCGCGCGCATGATGTTCCGGTCGCCCACCAGATGTCGTAGCGCTGCCTCGTGGAGCACCACCTCAAGCGAGAGCGGCGGAGCCGAGTCCAGTCGTTGCTGGCGAGCGAGCCGTGCCGCGACGAACGCGTCATCGTCCTTCAGCGCGCGTACGTAGTCAGGGGTCTGCAGCAGCCCTGGGATACGGACGAGCTGCCAGCAGCGGATCGCGACCGCGGCGTGTTCGAGGCGCACGTACTCATTCATGTAGCCGAGGCCAGGGAAGTCGTCCCACCATCCCTTGCTCTTGCGCCGCTCGCGATCCAGGCGCGCCAGCTCGAGCAGGCCGCCGACCGTGGCCGGGTCGTGCGCACCGTACAGCTCGCACAGTGCCCGGATGTCCGGGTCGCGCATGGGAACCCAACCGCTCTCCATCTTGGCGATCTTGCCGGTAGAGGCCGTGAGTGCCTTGGCGGCTTGGCCCTGATTCAGGCCCGCCGCTGTTCTGAGTGCGAGCAACTCGCCTCCGAGGCGCCGTCCCAGGACGGTTGAGGCACGGTTGTCCTGCGGCTGCTGCTTCTCCATTGCGATGCAACCCTCTCGGGTGAAATTTTCCCGGATTCACTTTGATCGGCGATCCTTCGCGATTACCTATCGTCGTCAAGCGAACGCGTTGCGCGCCAACTGGAGGTGTGTCCATGGCCGACATCCGGGACGACGAGGGCGTCATCCACGAGCACCGCGCCGACTACCCGGCCTATCCGGCCAGCGTCACCGCCGCTCGGCGGCGGGTGCGGCGGCTGGTGCAGGGGTGGGGGTTGGGCGAACTCGCCCCGGATGTCGAGCTGGTGGTGTCGGAGTTGGTGGCCAACGCCGTGCTGCACGGCTGTCCGGCTGGACGTCTGTTCCGGGTGCGAGTGGTCGTGACCGTCGCTGCCCTGCCGATCGAGGTGGTGGACTCGTGCCCCGAACGGCTGCCGCAGGAGCGGACCGCCGGGGCGGACGACCAGTTCGGGCGTGGGTTGCTGATCGTGGCGCGGCTCACCGACCGGTGGGGCGTGGCCGAGGAGCCGTTCGGCAAGGGCAAGGCGGTGTGGTGTGAGTTCGACCGCCGGCCGCAAGTTGGCGCAAGTTCGTGGTGACGGTAGGTCGTTGACGGCAAGCTGTGCGTGGCGGGTCGAGTGGTCCGCCGGAGAAGGAGTAACAGCGATGGCGCTGCGTAAGCTGGGCAAGGATCCGGAGAGCCCTAACAACGGCTCACCGACCCTCTACCACGATGACGTGCGGGACACCTCCTGATGCAGTCCTGGAAGGTGACGGACGACGAGCGGCTGTCCCAGATGGACATCCCGGAGCGCGAGACCGTGGTCGAGTTCCCTCGGCGGATGCTGCAGTTCTTCCCGGAGGTCAACGGTGGCTGAAGTCCCCTCATTCGAGGAGCTGTTTAACAACTGCCTTCGGTCGGCCGTGCACCTGGAGATGCGCGACTGCTACATGAAGTCGGACCCGAGCTACATCGCCTGGGAGCGTGGGGAGCGGGAGGAAATCCGCGACCTCGACCCGGCCTCCCGGCCCTGGCTCGACCTCATGCGTCGGAGCACGGACAGGGGCATCGAGGTGCGGCGTGCCCGGATCGTGTCCGAGCCGGTGAGCGACTACATCCGGTTCGAGCACTATCTCACCGCCCCCAACGTGGCCGCCGGCGAGAAGGTGCGGTGGCTGCCCCGCCGACGGGCGACGGATCTCGCCCTGCCGGGGAACGACTTCTGGCTGTTCGACGGCGAACTCCTCGTGATCAACCACTTCGATGGCGAAGGGGAGGTGGCGCCGGTCGACGACACCGAGGTGGTGACCGATCTCGGTACGGTGAAGCTCTGCGCCGCGGCCTTTGAAGCGGTGTGGGAGCGAGCCATCCCACACGAGGAGTATCAGCTGACCTGACCAGGCGGCTGTTCACCCCACACTGGTCACGTGTCGTCGTCATCCAGTGTTCAGCAAGCCAAGCAAGCCCTCGGCCAGCGCCTTCGCGAGATCCGGCAAGACGCCGGACTCACGGCGCGGGAGCTGGCCCGTAGGGCCGGTTGGCACGAGTCGAAGTGCTCGCGCCTTGAGCACGGCAGGGCGGTACCGTCCGACGCGGACATCCGCGCCTGGACTGACCACTGCGGTGCCTCGGACCAGGCGGCGGATCTGATCGCCACGGCGCGCGGCATAGAGGGAATGTACGTCGAATGGCGGCGACTAGAGCGGCCCGGCCTGAAGCGCGTCCAAGAGTCCGTTCTGCCGCTGTGGCAGCGAACAAGACGGTATCGGGCGTACTCGTCCTCGCTCATTCCTGGGCCGCTCCAGACCCGCGAATACACCACAGGAGTGCTTGAGTCCATCCGCGACAGGCGAGGGCTACGCGACGACGTGTCGGCAGCCGTTCGGATCCGCATGGACAAGCAGCGGGTGCTTTACGAGGGCGACCGACGCTTCGCCATCGTGCTTGAGGAAAGCGTCCTCAACTACCGCATCGGGAACAGTGAGACGATGGTCGATCAGCTGCGACAACTGCTGCTGGTCATGTCGCTGCCGGCGGTCAGCATCGGGATCATCCCTCAGAGCGCGGAGCGCACGCCACTCTGGCCCGTCGAGGACTTCTGGAGGACTTCTGGATCTTCGACGAGGCGGAGGTCAGCGTCGAGTTGGTCTCCGCGTTTCTCACGGTTACCCAACCCCATGAGATCGCACTCTACGCCCAGACCTTCTCTCAGTTGGCGACTATGGCGGTTTACGGGGAACGAGCGCGTGCGCTCATCAACGCCGCGATTGACACCTGCCGGTAATCAGGCGCAAATTTCCGCACAGACATGGCTGATGTTCTCTCCCATTTTCTACCTTCCTGTCCGTCAGATCCGACGCCGACAGCAAGGCGACAGCCATGGCGTTCACCCCCGACCTCTACCCCCTCGACCTGAGCGGAGCGACGTTCTCGGCCGCCTGTGGCGGCAACCACCCGGACGGGCCGGAGACGTGCCTCACCCTCGCGGCCATCCCCGGCGTGGCCGGGGCCTACGCGCTCGGGGACAGCAAACGGCCGGACGCGGAGCCGCTTCGGTTCACGGCCGAGGAGTTGGCCGCCGCGGGGATCGACGTGGACCGATTCCGCCGGTGAGGCACGTGCACGCGTACGCCTGGTTCGGCCGGCGCGCGGATTTCGACCGCGAGGCCGAGCGCCGGCCGGACCATCCGTCGTTCGCGGCGGTCGAGACGCCGCCGATGCGGGTGGTCGACTGGCTGCGGAAGCCGCCCGGGCTGGTGCGTGGCACGTTCACGGAGCCGGGTGAGGCCGTCGACTGGCTGACCGAGCGCGTTCGGGAGCAGGCGGTCGAGTCCCAACCGCCGTTGGCCGTCCGCCGGGCGTACGCGCTCTCCACCCTCGGCTGGGGCGGCGACGTCTCCTGGGGGTACCACACCGGCGGCACCGGCTTCCTCTCGCTCGCCCTGATCAGCTGCCCGAACCGGGCGGAGCCGGCGCTGCCGTGCCCGGCACCTCCGCCCGACCGTGGTGGGGATCAGTCGCCGAGCAGCGCCCGGCGGGCCTTGCGGGTGCGGCGTGCGCCGTAGGTGGTGCGCAACGCGTCGACGAGCTCGACGCGTTCCTCCGCCGCCTCGTCCAGCGCGCCGAGGGACTCGCAGGCGGTGACGGTCAGCCAGTGGGAGGGTCCGAGGGCCCGGGAGGCGTCGAGGATGACGGCGTGGAGGACGTCCGTCGCCTCGGCCGTCTCGCCGGACTCGGCGGCGTACTCGCCGAGTTGGTAGCGGGCTATGAGCTGGGGCCAGTCGTCGGCCTGATGGTCGTCGTTCAGGCGGGGGACGACGGCCCGCATGATCTCCAGGGCCTCGAACGGTTCGCCGTCACGGGAGAGCGCCCAGGCCAGCTCGGTGCGGAGTTCCACGCCAGTCTGCGTGTCGTCCGCGCCGACGGCCGTGAGGTCGCCGAGGGCGCGGCGCAGCGTGCGGACCGAGACCTGCTCCGGTCGGTAGCCGTGGTGCACCTCGTGCAGTGCGACGCGGGCCCGGTCGCTCCACTGGTGCCCGGCCGACTCCAGTTCGGCCGTGAGCTGCCGGAGTACCCACGTGGCCCGGTCGTCGTCGCCCGTTCGGCGGGTGCAGCTGGTGAGGAGCAGCCGGGCCGTGAGGGTGGTGCGGTCGCGGCGGCCAAGGGCACGTGCGGCGTGGGGAATCAGCTCTTCCAGCAGAGTGAGGGCGTCTTCCGGGTCGTTGGTGGCGACGGACTCGGCCAGGGTCAGGCGGGCGCCGAGCGTCTCACGGGCGTCGGGTCCGTGCAGGTGTTCGACGTCGGGCAGGAGCTCTCGCAGGGCGTCGGCGGCCCGGGCGTCGCGGTCGGTCGGGCGGCGGTTCTCGTCCTGGCGCAGTCGGCGGACGGCGTCGAGGCGGCGGCGGACGCGTTTGGCGTCCGGAACGGGTGCGGTGGCGGGGGCGGTGGCGACAAC
>NZ_SMKC01000123.1 GCF_004348315.1 Streptomyces sp. 8K308
GGGCGTGGGCGGTGGGGGGTGGGCCGTCGCCCCTGGCCCGGAGACTCGCGGCCGGCACGGCCGCGGAGGGTGCGGAACATGCCGCGGGCGGCGGCCGGCTCGCCGGTCCTCGGGAACGAGGTCGGTTCGCTCTGACCGTCGCGGCGCGGGACGGCGGTGGCTAGGATGAAACGTCAGCCGTTAGCGGCCGGAAGGGGAGCACAGCATGGACGACATCCTGTCCCACTTCGACATCCAGGACATCGACATCGACGAGGGCCACGTGCACGTTGAACAGCAACCGGTGGCGTGCGTGGTGGCCGTCACGGTGACGGTCACCACGGTGGCCGTCACCATCGGGTGATCGCCGGGGCACCGTACTGAACGGGGTGTCGGGCCGCGTGACCCATCGCGGCCCGGCATCCGCAGCCGATGCGTCGAAGGAGCCGAACCGGTGCAGCGGGCCAGGAAGTTGACCTCCGCGGTGTTCGGGCCGATCCCCTTGTCCAGGGGACGAGCCCTTGGAATCTCCGAACGTCTCTCCGCCCTCACCTCGTTGGCGGCCTCCCTCGAGTACCTTCACCTGCGCGACCAGACCCGACCCGGCGGCCTGCACGACTGGGCGGTCATGCGGGAGGCGCACGCCGACGCGTCCCCCGTCACCCATGCCTTGCTTGACGCCGTCGGCGATCGCCGGGCCACCGCCACGCTGCACGCGGCCCGCGCGGTGGTCAGCGCGGCGTTGCTGCTGCCCGGTGCCTCCCGCCTGCGGGGTGCGGGCAGCCTGTTCCTCGCCGCCTCCGGGGCCGCCCTGTACCCGCGTCACCGGTACGGCACCGACGGCTCCGACCAGGTCAGCACAGTCGTGCAGGTGGGCAATGCGGTCGCCCGCCTGTCCCGTTCACCCCGTGTCCAGGACGCGGCCATGTGGCACACCGCGATCCAGTCCAACCTCTCCTACGCCGTCTCCGGCTGGTACAAGCTGCTGGGTCGCCCCTGGCGCGACGGCACGGCACTGGCCGCGGTGTTACGGACCAAGACCTACGGGCACGAGAAGGCCTACCGGCTCGTGATCCGGCACCCGTCCGCCGCCCGGGCCGTGGTTCGGGGCGTGCTGGCGCTGGAATGCCTCTTCCCCGCGGTGTACGCCGCACGGGGCCGCCTCGCCCGGCCGCTGCTCGCCTCGGCCGTCGCGTTCCATGGCGCCAACGGCTACCTCATCGGCATCGGGCGGTTCCTGACGGCGTTCACGGCCATGCATCCCCACGTCGCGTACACCTCGGCACCGCGGAGCCATCCGGCGGTGGCCGATCGCGACGACAGCGTGGTCCCGGTGATCGTGCTCACCCTCGTGGGCACCGCTTCCGCCGCGGCAGTCCTGGCCGCGCGCCGCCGACAACGGGTCCTGACAGGGCCGAAGGGCACCCGCCGGTTGGTCACCCGTCGCGGCAACACGCTGGCCTACCAGTTCGACGAGGGCGACACCGACCGACCGGTCGTGGTCCTGCTGGGCGGACTCGCGGCGACGCGCGAACAGTTCGGCTGGATCGCCGAGGCCGTCGGACGAGAGGCCGGGTGCGGGGTGCTCAGCTACGACCGGCCGGGCTACGGCGCCAGCCTCCGCCGCCGGGGCGCTCCCATGGACCTCGACGCCCAAGCCGTGGAGTTGGCCGAACTGATCGAGTCCGTCGTACCCGTGGACCGGTCGGCGGTTCTCGTCGGCCACTCCCTGGGCGGCGACCTCGCGCGCCGCGTCGCGCCGCTGCTCGGCGGTCGGCTCGCCGGTGTCGTCTACCTCGACTCCGCGCACCCAGCCGAGTTGAAGCGTTCGGTGCGGCAACAGGAGGCCGCCACCCACCTGGATGAGTGGCTGGCCGTGATGGACTGGTCGACCAGGATCGGCGCGGGCATCCTGATGTCCCGGCCGCCGTGGTTCGCCTCCCTCCCCCCATCGGTACGCGACCACGCCTTCGATCAGTACGCCGACGCCCGCCTGTGGTCGACCGCCCGCCGCGAGTGGGCGGCGACCCGCGCCGACTACGAGGCGTTCGAAGGCGAACTCGCCCCCGTCGCCGCACCCGCGCTCGTCGTGTCGGCCGGGCGGACCGTGGCGGCCGACGCCGAACAGTTGGCGATGCACCAGGAGATCGCCCAGGCCCACCGGGCAGGAGGCGCAGAGGTCGACCTGGACGTGGCGGAGGACGCGGACCACGGCACGCTCCTCACCGACAGCCGGCACGCGAACCGGGTCGCCCGCGCCATCCTGGACTTCGTCGACCGAGTGGCCGGTCGGCGCCCCACCACCCCGAAGGGCGCCGCCAAATGAGCGCGACACGAACCGCGTCCCACCTCCTGAAGTCCGCCCTTACCGGGCGCGGCACGTTGACCCGCGCCGCCGTCGCCGCCGCGATCGTCGGCACCGTCGCGGCACAGCACCATCACGTGGCCGTCTTCAATCGGCCGCGGCGTCTCGACAGGTTCTCCCTGCTGCCGAGTTGGCGGTTCTTCGCGCCACTCCCGGGAACGCACGACTACTACGCCATCTACCGCACCGTGGACCACGCCCACCGGCCATCCCGATGGCACGGCCTCGACCTGATCGCGGGGCGCTCCCCAGGACAACTGCTCTGGTTCCCCGCCCGACGAGGAGAGAAAGCCGTCTTCGACATCACCGTCGAGCTTCAGTTGGTCCTCGACCGGGGATTCCCCACGATCACCCGAACCCCTGCCTACCGGCTGCTGGAAGCACACATCACCGACCGGATCCGGGCCGAAGACCGGACCGGCGAGGTGGCCGGCTACCAGATCGCACTGGCAAAAGCCGCGGGCTACGACACCCGCGAGGAACCCTCCCTCATCATGGTCACCCCCTACACGCCGCTGGCCGCGCCACCCACCGCCCCTCGCCCGCCGGCCGTCGAGGCGTAGGCGCCCGAACCGGCCCGTTGAGGGCGAGCAGCGCGGCACGGTAGGCGCCCAGGACCGGTGCCGGCCGTGGCTGGCCGAGGCGGTGGACCGCAGGGGGCTGCCCCGCGATCGGTCGCCGGGCCACGACGACAGCCACGCACGGAGGCGGCCCGGTCATAGTGGGCCCAGCACATCCCTGAGTTCGGCTGCCAGACCGAGGGTTTCCAGCACGGTCAACAGTTGCCTCTCCTCATAGCGGAAGTGATTCTCCATCATCGCGGCGATGCCTTCGAGGTGGTGCTCGAGTTCCTCAGGCGGAGCGGCCCGGTCGACCGCGGCGCGAAGGTCGCCGAGCAGGTGGGCGATCACCGAGTGATCCTGCTCAAGCGAGCGAAGCACCGGGCGCAGCTCCGGGTGCGCGGCCGCGACGGCGGGGAACAGGGTACGGTCTTCGCCTTGGTGGTGGCCGTCGAGGGCCGTGCAGAAGCCGTGGCAGTACAGCAGCGGTTCACGGGTGGCCGCCTCGCCAGGGCTGCCTTCGGCGAGGGAATCGCGGGTCACGCGCAGCGCTTCGCGTAGTTGGTCGTGGACCCGACGTAGTTCTCGGCTCCAGGCGATGAGCCTGGTCGTCTCGCGCTCAGTCACGCGAGAGCGAAGGGTGCGACGTATGCAACGTCGGCCTCCTTCGATCCGGCGCCTCCATGCCTGACACGGTCTGCCACCGGCACGCGACGCTTGACCCAGCCTATCGCGCCTGCTGCCCGTCGACGCGGCCACCTCCCCGGGGCTTCTCACACCTGCCGTGTCGGACACTGGCGCTAAGCGAGCCAGGTGTCGAGCCAGGCGAACGCCTCATCCTGCATGTCCGCCGTGAAGACGTGGCCGTGGTCGGGCCACACCCTGGTGGTCAGCCGCTCACCCGCGCCCTGTGAGTCCCAGACGGCGCGCATCCTGGCGAAGGCGCCCGCCACTCCTTCGGGCGGGAACAGGCCGTCCTCGGCGCCCGCGTGGAACAGCATGGGGCGTGGGGCGGCGATGGAGGCGATGTCCGGGATGTCGAGGTGGCGATAGATCCCGGGATGCAGCATGTGGTAGGCGGACTGGCCGCGCAGGGTGTTGTTGCCGGGAACCATCATCTCCTTCAGCGTGGTCATCCAGCAGACGGCGACCGCGGCGCGGACGTCCCGCGACAGGGCGGCGAGTTGCCAGGCCCGGTAGGCGCCCATCGAGAAGCCGAGCGCGGCCACCCGGCCGCTGTCGACCTCCGGCAGGGAGGCGAGGAACGCCGCCGCCCGGACGTCCTCGTAAGCCGTGAGGCCGGCGAGCGAGGAGCCGAGGTTGTAGAAGTTCGCGGCCAGGGCCTGCTGGTCCTCGTAGGTCAGTGGGCCTCGGTCGGACCAGCCAAGCGCGTCCACGGCGAGCACGGCGTAGCCCCTTGCCGCCAGTTCGTCGCCGACGAAGCGCCCGCTGAAGTACCGCGCGGACCAGCTCTCCGCCGAGGGGAGGCGGCCGTCGTCGGCCCACGGACGGATCATCTTCTCCTTGCCGATGTCGAACCTGGAGCCGTGATCGTGCAGGAGGAGCACCGCGGGGAACGGCCCCGTGCCGTGCGGCAGGAGCAGCAGGCCGCGGGCGCGCCCGTAGTGGCTGAGGGTGAACTCCACCGTGCGGCGCAGGTAGCGGTCGGCGGTCCGATCGTCGATCGTCTCCGGCCGGAACGGGACGTCATCCCGGGCGCGGGGCTGCAGCAGCGAGGCCTCGACCTGGGCCCTGGCCGCCGCTCGCCAGGCGCGGAAGTCCCGTATCCGGGAGTTCCCCCAGGCGAGGGGGAAGGTCAGCTCGTCCTTCATGCGCTGGTAGAAGGCGGGGAGCACTCGCTCCGTCAGCCCGAGGTCGCCGCCGGCCGCGACGGGTTGGGCCGGCGGGGAGGCGGCGGCGTGGGCGGGCACGGCCCAGGTGACGGCCGAGGCGGCCGGGAGGAGAAGCGGGGAGAGCTGGGCGAGCGATACGAACGCGCGTCGCTTCATGATCACCGGTCCTTCGGGGGCCGACGCGCGCCGGTGACCGTGTCGATGCCCAGGCGGTGGTCGTGGCGGCAGCGGCGGCGTCACGTGTTGACGGTTCGTGGGGTGGTGTCCGCCACCGTAAGCGCTTTCATGCCCCCGTCAAGGCTACCGGCGGGTAGGCCGGCGATGCGTGGGGACCGCCCGCCGCCCGTGGACGTCGGCGAGCGGTCGTCGACGCGAGGGACGGACGTCAGACGTCACGTCGCTGCACATGAAGTAGATCTGGTCCCCGTGCGAGGCCTGCCAGATCGTGTACACGACGTGGTGCCCGTCGCGCCCCGGCGCGCTGACCTCGGTGACGTAGTGCGAGGCGGACGCGTACCGCCCCGTCTCAGCCACCAGTTCGAGTCGGCCCAGTCCAGGGCGTCGGTCTCGGCGTCGTAGCCCTGCCTGGTCACGTAGACCCGCAGATAGTCGGCGCCGTGCCGGGCCTCGTCGAAGACGTCGACCGTGAAGGTGCTGTCGACCTGGGTGGTCCGCCATGGGCCCGGGGTGTCCATGGGGCGTAGCGGCCGTTGTCGGTGAGGCCTGCGCTGCACAGCTGGTTGTCGGGGATGAAGGCCTGGTGGTCGCCGCCGGTGCCCTCCCGGTAAAGGGCGTTCCAGAGCCACATGGCGCCGGTGGGGGCCTGCCAGGCCTGCCAGCACATGGGATCCTGGCGCTGCATGTCCGGGTTCAGCCAGTCGCTGCCCCAGCGCAGGTAGCGGCCGTAGACGCGGGAGAGCGGATCGGCGACCGATCCGTGGGCGGAGGCGGTCGGGGTGGACCAGGGGGGCAGCAGCAACATGCCGCTGACCAGGGACGCCACGAGGGCGCGGATGGACCAACCCCGTGGGTCGGTCCATCCGGGGCGAAGGGATAACACTGCGGCTCCTCACTGTTCGGAGGTGGGGGGGTGTCGGGGACTCAGGCGGTCCCCTGGTCTTCGTCGAGCAGTCGCTGGTAGAAGTCGCGCAGTTCGTCGCCGCCGCCCCGGCGCCAGTCGTCGACGGGCGCCGCCCCGGCGCCAGTCGTCGACGGCGTCGCGCACGTCCCGGATCGACCGGCGACCGCGCACCACGTCGTCCTCCAGGTCCGGGAAGCCGTCGTCGAGCGCGCGATCGCCACGCCGTGGCCCCGCTCGGTGCCGCCCTCGGCGATCACCAGGTACCAGTACTCGCCGATGTGGTACAGGTGTGGCGCCTCGGGGGCCTTGGCCCCCGAGGCGCCGGACCAGAGCCACCGCGGCGGGCCGAACGACCGCCCGATGTGCGGGTCGATGCGGACCTGCTCCACCCCGGCGTAGGTGCACCAGCAGTCGCCCTCGTCGTCCCAGGCGAGGTCGGGTCAATGCCCCTGACCTCGGGCAGCAGGCGGGATCGGGCCAGGGGCCGGCCGGGTCGGTGGCGGTGACCAGCAGGTTGCCGTCGCCGCTCACGTTCGTGGTGATCAGCCAGAACCGGCCGTCGTGGTGACGGATGGTGGGGGCGTAGATCCCGCCCGAGCGCGCACCGGGCGGCAGGCGCGGCTGGCTCGGCCGGTCAGGCGCGTTCCCGATCTGGGTCCAGCGCACGAGGTCGCGGCTGTGAAAGACCGGCACCCCGGGGAAGCACTCGAAGCTTGAGCACGCGAGGTAGTAGTCCGCGCCGACCCGACAGACGCTCGGATCCGGGTGGAATCCGGGGATGACGGGGTTTCTGACGGTGTCGGCGTTCTCGGGCATGGGGCCTTCCCCCGTGAAAATGGACACCTGTTTGTGCCGTTATGCGGCGAGTGTGATGGTAGCTGATGTGGCGTGTTCATAGTCGATCGGGGACATGTGCGCTGCTGTGGAGTGCCGGCGTGTGGTGTTGTATCGGTTGATCCAGCGGAAGACCGCGAGCCGGCAGGTATTGGCGTTGTCGTAGCGGTGTGCGCCTTGCAGGGTCTCCCGTTTCAGGGTGGCGTTGAACGACTCGGCGGCGGAATTGTCGGCGCTTGCGCCAACCGTTCCCATCGATCTCGTCACGCCCAACTCGTCGCAAAGATCGGCGAACTCGCGGCTTGTGTATTGCGCGCCGTGGTCGGTGTGGAAGACGGAGCCTGTCAGGCCGCCGCGGGTGGCCGCGGCGGCCTTGAGGGCGTCCGCGACCAGATCGGTGCGCATGTGGTCGGCGATGGACCAGCCCACCAGGCGGCGTGAGAAACAGTCCATGACGGTGGCCAGATACAGGAACTCGCCATCGCCAGTGGGTAGATACGTGATGTCGCCCACGTACTTGGTGTTCGGCCTCGTCGCGGTGAAGTCGCGCTGGCAGGTCCGGTACGGGGGTGTCGGAGGGTTCGCTGACCGTGGTGACATGCCGTTTGCGCAGCCGCAGGCCCGCGATCCCGTTCTCGCGCATGACTCGTTCCACTCGCTTGTGGTTCACCAGCAGCCTGTCGCCCAGGCGGAGTTCGGCGGTGATTCGCGGGCTACCGTAGGTGCCGTCGTGTTCGTCATGGATCGTCCCGATGCGCTCGGCGAGTACGGCGTCGGCCGTCGCGCGTCTGGCGCGAGCGGGAGCCGACGCCCGCCATTTGTAGAAGCTGGAGCGGGTCACCTCCAGCACGTGGCACAGCCGCTGACCGGATAGGTCTGGCAGTGGTCCTCAATGAACTGGAAGCGGCTTACCAGTGCATCTCCGAGGCGAAAAACTTCGTCGCCTTCCTCAGGATGTCCCGCTCGGTGGCCAGCGTCGCGTTCTCCTTCCGCACGGTCTTCAGCTCCGCGCGCAACGCTTCGATCTCGGCCTGAAGCTCCTCCTTGGTCCGCTCGTTCACCTGGGCATCCTTCGTGCTCTTCCTCGCTATCGTGCCGCCGTAGGCGTCGGCGGCATCGATCCACCGACGCAGTGTGTCACGCCGAATACCCAGGTCACGAGCCACCTGGGCGATCGTGAGGTCCGGGTCCGAGTGGTACAAGGTCACAGCATCGACCGCGAACTCGGGCGAGTACACCTTCATCACCATAAGAGACTCCTCTTCCCCAGCCCCCTACCGAGCCGGAATCAGAGGTGTCCACCACTCGGGGGGAGGAGCCCTGGCCCGTCGAAGCCTCGCCCGCCCCGACGAGATCGCCTACTACCTCGCCTACGCACCCACCGGCACCACCGTCGCCGAGCTGGTTCGCGTCGCCGGAACCCGATGGGCGATCGAAGAATGCTTCCAGGCCGCGAAGAACGAGTGCGGCCTGGATGAGTATGAAGTCCGACGCTACCCAGGGTGGTACCGGCACATCACCCTGGCCATGCTCGCCCACGCGTTCCTGGCGGCGATGGCCGCGGGCGACATCGAAAAGGGGGACGAAGAAACGATTCCGGCGCCCTCGTCTCCCTCACCGTGGCAGACATCCGGCGACTCCTGGCAACTCACCGGCCCCAGCCCGCCCACCACCAGCGATTCGACCGGGCGCTGAGCTGGTCCCGCTGGCGACGACGGCACCAAGCCACCGCCCGCCGCTGCCACTACCACCGCCGCACCCGAGGTCACGAACCCGCCCCAACCTGACAGACCATCAGCCGAGAATGCTCAGAAACCCGCCTCTGACCAGCAGCGATAGCGAACTGCGACTGGAGTACTAGTGGGCTCGGCATGGCGCCCTGGTGGAAGCTCCTGTCGGCGTTCGCATGAAAGTGCTCAGCTCCGTACGCGCGAACGCGAAGTGCCCACGATAGCGGCGGTGTCGTTCGTCGTCGCGCAGGACTCGACGACCTGGATGCCCTGATTCGCCAGTAGAGCAACCGCCACCCAGGGGGCGGTTGAGCATCAACCGACGGTCGGCTGGAGGCAGTTGTGGCCGCGCTCATCGGAGACTGCGGCTCGTCCGGCCGAGTTGGTGCGGCACGTCAGGCGTCCTTCGGGGGTTCGTGGTGGGTAGGGCCGGTGAGCGCGACCGCGGTCTGGGTGAGGTGTTGGGCCAGGACCTCAGCCGCGGTGTCGGCGTCGCGGGCGAGCGCCGCCTCCTCGAGCCGGCGGTGCTCGTCGACACCGTCGCGGTCGGGGGTGCGGCGCGCGGCGAAGCGGCGGGCCAGCTCGCTCGCGGTCCACATCCGGTCGAAGGTCTCCAGCAGGACGGGGTTGCCGCATCCCTCCAGCAGGGTGCGGTGGAAGGCGCGGTGGGCTTCCGACCACGCGCCGGTGTAGTGCGCGCCCTCCTTGGGCGCGTACGCCGGGGTGCGGGCCAGGCGGTGGTGGGTGGCGCGTACGCGGGCTTCCCAGTCGACGTCGCCGCGTTCGATGGACATGCGCAGCACGACGGGCTCGATGGTCCGGCGGGCCTCGGCGATCTGCTGCCAGCGGCGGTCGGAGAAGGCCGGGACGGCGAAGCCCCGGTTGGGCAGCCGGTCGGCGAGGCCTTCTCCGACGAGCCGCACGAGCGCCTCGCGCACGACGGCCAGGCTCACGCCCCGTTCCCTGGCGAGCTCCTGCGGCTTTAGGGCGTCGCCGGGGGCGTGGTCCCCGCGCATGATCGCGTCCCGCAGGTGTGCGTAGACCTGCTCGGAGAGCATCCGCTTGCCCGGTGAGGCCGGGGTGTGAGCCGTCTCGGTCATGGTCTGAAGCATAGACGACGCCGGCAGTAATCGATTATTTTTGCTATCATCGATTCAGCGGGCGGCCGACTGTGGCCGACCCCCGCCCCGCAGCACGACGACGCCCGGAAGGAACGGCAGAACACATGACGCGCGGCAACGACCCCTTCGCCCGCCTCCCCGAGGCGGCCTCCTTCACCGTCACCAGCACCACCGTCGCCGACGGCGCCGCCTGGCCGCCCGAGCAGTTCTCCGGCATATTCGGCGTCCCCGGCGGGAAAGACCTCTCCCCGCAGCTGTCCTGGAGCGGCGCCCCGGAGGGCACCAAGAGCTACGCCGTCACCGTCTACGACCCCGACGCCCCCACCGGCTCCGGGTTCTGGCACTGGGCGGTCGCCGACATCCCCGCCACCGTCACCGAGCTGCCCGAGGGCGCCGGCGACGACACCGACTCGGGCCTGCCCGAGGGCGCCTTCCAGCTGCCCAACGACGCCCGCGCCGCCCGCTTCACCGGCGCCGCCCCGCCGCCCGGCCACGGCCCGCACCGCTACTTCATCGTGGTGCACGCCCTCGACGTCGAATCCATTGGCGTCCCGGCCGACGCCACCCCGGCCGTCCTGGGGTTCACCATGGCCGGCCACATCCTCGGCCGCGCGATCCTGACCGCCACCGCAGAGACCCCCGCCTGACACACCGTATGTCCCGACTCATCGACACCACCGAGATGTATCTCCGCACCATCCTGGAGCTTGAGGAAGAAGGCGTGGCTCCCCTGCGCGCCCGCATCGCCGAGCGCCTGAACCACAGCGGCCCCACCGTCAGCCAGACCGCCGCCCGCATGGAGCGCGACGGCCTGCTGCACGTCGCCGACGACCGGCACCTGGAGCTGACCAAGGAGGGCCGGCAGATCGCCGTACGCGTGATGCGCAAGCACCGGCTCGCCGAATGCCTGCTCACCGACGTGATCGGGCTGGAGTGGGAACAGGCCCACGCCGAGGCCTGCCGCTGGGAGCACGTGATGAGCGAGGCCGTCGAACGCCGCATCCTCACGCTGCTGCGGCACCCGACACAGTCGCCCTACGGCAACCCCATCCCGGGCCTGGAGGAACTCGGCGAGAAGCCCACCGTGAGTCCGTTCCCCGACGAGAGCGTGGTCAGCCTCAACGACCTTCAGCCGGGGCCTCACGGCGCAAGCGTCATCGTGCGGCGCATCAGCGAGCCGATCCAGACCGACCCCGAGCTGATGCACACCCTGCGGCACGCCGGAGTGCAACCCGGCGCGGTCGTGAGCGTCACGGCCTCGCCCGGCGGCGTGATGGTCGGCAGCGGCGGCCAGGCCGCCGAACTCCCCACCCAGACCGCCGCGCACGTCCTGGTGGCCAGGCACTGAGCCCAGCAGCCAGCCGGCCACCGACCCATTGCCGTGGCCCGTGTGGGCACGAGGATGGCCCACGACCACGACCACGACCACGACCGTGGCCGAGGGCCATCCTCGTCTGTGCGGTGAGAACCCGGCACGAGGCCCCGATTCCGTCGCGCTGGGAGTCGTCACTCACGGTTACATCCCCAATTGGCCGTACGCGGGGATATTCTGGTGGCCGCCGTCACAGGCAGCACCCGGCAACGTTTGAGCGGGCTCGCCGCCACCTGACCTCGTCCTCGTCGGGCTCGTCCTGGTCCCCGTCCTCGATGTCGGGCCAGCGGCCGAACGGCCCGATGTGGCCGGGACCTTCGGCTCCGAGTACGCCGGGGCCCTTCGTGCGGTGTTGCGCCAGCAGCGCCGCCACGACGTCGTCCGCCTGGTCCTCGGTCTGTTCAACGAGCGTGTGCAGCACGTCTTCGGCGGCGGGGTCGAGGACCTGGCGCTGGAGGCGTTTCATCAGCTCGGGGTCGGTGCCGCTGCCGGGGCCGGTGAGGTCCACCCGCGTCGGCCGGCGCGGGGCGATGATCTCCGGCCCGGCCGGTGCCTCGGCCTGCTCGGCGTCGGCGAGCGCGCGCACAGCGAGGCGACCGAGGGATTCTTGCCTGCGTTCTTCCCGGTCTTGATGGTCAGCTTCTTCGCGATCTCGGGGACGGGTACGCCCTTGTCCTTGAGCGCGCGGGCGAAGAGGAGGGAGTCGTCGTCGATGACCTTCGGCCGCCCGCCGTGGTTGCCCTTGGCGGCGGCCGCCTGCTGGCCTTCCAGGGTCTTCTCGCGGATGTAGTTGCGTTCGATCTGGGCGGCGGCCGCGAGGACGGCGAAGAACATCGCGCCCATGCCGTTGGGGTCGTAGAGCCGGTGAGCGGTCCGGTGAGGAGTTCGAGCTGGACGCCGGCGCCCTGGAGCTGGCCGGAGAGGGTCATCAGCTCGGCGGCGTTGCGGGCGAGGCGCTTGAGTTCGTGGACGGTGAGGATGACCTCCTGGTCCGGGGCGGCCTCCCGGATGTCGTACGCGAGCTTGAGCGCCTTCTCCAGCTCGGGCCGCGTCTGACCCGGGTGGAGATCTTCTCGGAGAGAAGACCCGCTTGCACTTGGCGCGGGCGAGCGCGTCGAGCTGGGAGGCCACAAGGTCTCGGCGTGAGCATCAAGAACCGCGGGAGGTCAATTGTGCTGGGGCGAGGAGGTGCTCCTCCTACCTGCTCTTCGCCGGCGGCTCCCTCGCGGTTTCGCTGCTGTCCGGATTCCTCGGCCGCCCCCGGCTGAACGTCATGCGAACGCTTGCCTCCCTTTCGTGCAAGTAAGAGGTGAGCCATCCGGGCGGACTCGGACAGGAGATTCCATGGACCCGGACGACGAGCTGTTGGCTCGCGCCGCCCGCAAGTCGTCGGCCTTCGAACCGCTGGTCGCCCGACACACCGCCGCCCTGCACGGCTATCTCGTACGCCGTGCCCCGGCCGTCGCCGACGACCTGCTTGCCGATGTGTGGCTCCAGGCCTATGCCAACCGCCACACCTACGACGTCGGTCGCCGCCCCGCTAGGGGCTGGCTGTTCGGCGTTGCCAGGAACGTATTGGCCCGCCACTGGCAGCGCGCCGCCCGCGAGGCGGGGGCAGCCCAACCGCCTGGCGATGCCATGAGCACCGACTCTTGGGAGGCCGTCGACCAGCGGCTCGTTGCTGCTGCGGCCGGCCCTGAGCTTCGCAGCAGGCTCGCCGGACTCTCCGCGGAGCTGCGCGAGCTGATCTTGCTCGTGGCCTGGGAGGAGCTCACTCCCACCGAGGCGGCGGCGGTCGTCGGCATACCCGTCGGGACCGCTCGCTCTCGACTTCACCGGGCCCGTGCTCAGCTGCGTGAGGGCCTATCCGGCGGCATCCTCACCACCCTGACGGGAGACTTCGCATGACACACCAGAACCGGGACCTTTCTCAGCACGACGACGTACTCGATTTCCCCGGGGCCATCGCACTGAAGGAGGCCGGCAGCGTATCGCCGCCGTCCACCGAGGTGCTCGCGACGGCCGGCTTTGCAGTCTGTGAGGCCATCGCGGCCGACACTGTCGCGGATGCGCCGGTCACACAGGCGTCCCTGTGCCGGCTCGGCCGGCGCCGGCTGCTCGTCTCGGCCGCGGTGGTCGCGGCCGCTGCCGCCGCGGCGATCGCCATCCCGGTCGTGGACCTGGGCGGCGGAATGCCTCCGGCGACCGCCTCGGCCGCCCAACTGTTCGATGCGATGGCCGACGTGGCTGTGGCCGGGAGCGTGACCGACGCTTCGTACTGGAAGATCACCATCAAGCGCTGGGTGGAGGGCGACGAGCCGCACACGGGCGACATCTACATCGGCCGCCACGACATCGTCATTGAGACCCAAAACGGCCGGACGATCCGCAAGGAGAATCCGTCGGGCACCGGCTGGCTGGTCGGCGAGGACCGTGTGGACTGGGAGGGTCTCGACGAGCTCCCGACAGAACCCGGCGCGCTGCGTGACCTCCTTGCCGAGGGCGCGGAGGGGTCGGCCCACGAGCAGACGGTCCGCCAGGCCGGGCAGCTGCTGGCCGGCTCTCCTGCCTCGCCTGAGCTGCGCGCCGCGCTGTTTCGGGTACTGGCGGACACCCCGGGCGCCGAGGTGACGGAAGGCGTGAAGGACGCGGTGGGGCGCACCGGAACCGAGATCTCCTGGAACTGGACGGAGGATCTGCGCTGGACAGCCCGCACAATCCGAATTGGATCGTGAACCCGGACACGGCTGAGATGCTTGAGCTGAACTACTCGCCAGAGGACGACGAGCACATCTCCCAGCGGGATACGTATCTCTTCGCGGGCCCGGCCGACAGCCCCACCTGAACGGTCCAACGGGACGGCGACAGGAGAGTTGTCCGCCCTAGGCCGTGGCAGGCAACATTTGCCTTGTGCTGTCGTCCGGCGGGCGCCAGCACGAGCCCGTGGCTGGCGGCCGGCGGCGGTGCGGGCCGTGCCGCGGTGACGGCGGCTGTCCACCGGTGCCGCGTGTCCGACTGCTCACTGTGACCGTCGACGAGCAGCTGCTCGCGCTGGACCGCCCTGGCCGCGGTGCTGTCGATGGCGGCGGTCTCCAGCGCGCTGTAGCCAGAGACCGTGAGCGTGGTGTCCAAGCCGTCGGGGCCGGTGAGCCACATCGTGCGCGACCAGATACCTGCGCTGCAGACGCTGCTGTGGCCGGACGAACCGCGGGCCATGCCGGTACCGGATGCGCCACCGGCGCGCCGTCAGGAGCTGGCGATGGCCAGGTCGCTCATGGACGCGGTGTCCGAGGACTTCCGCCTGGGGTTCCAGCACGACCACTACCGCGCCGCGCTGGAGCCCCCATCCACCAGTGACTTCGCCCCTCCCCGCACTCAGCCCCTACCTCAACGCCACCTGTCACGAGCAAGTTGCAGAAAGGGGCTCAGTGTGCGCCCGTTCCTGTGCCGCGGTGGGTCTCCGTGTCGTGTGTCTTCCGCCGACGAGGGATGAGGCCGAGCAGGCCTAGAAGACCAGCGAGGCCCCAAAGGCCCCAAAGGCCCCACCCTCCGTCGTCACCGTTCTCGTCGTCATCCTGCGCCTGACTCTGGGTGGCCTGCACGGTAGCCGCCTGGGCCGCCACCGGCGTCTGTGCCTCTGCGGTGACCGCAGCGGGTCCCGTGAGGAGAACAGCGGCCAGGAGAGTACCGATAGTCGTGCGACGCATAATTCCTCCTACGTGGTCCTGGTGGGTCTCGCTTCGCAATCTATGTCACGTGACGCCGGAGCGTTGCGCAACTCGGGCGGGTACGAAAGCGCTCCGTGAAGCGGGCTTAAGCCCATTCCTCGGGGGGTCCGCGGCTAGGTCTTGTCCGGTCGATCACGTGCGGAGCCAGATGACGAGGGCTGCGGCAGTTGTGGTTCCTAGTGTCCTGAGTCGTTAATTCGTCTGCAGTATGCGGCGAGGGTTTCCAGGATCTCGTCGGCGGTCTTAGTCCATATGAACGGCTTGGCCTTGTTCCATTGGTTGCTCCAGCCGCGGATGAGAAATTGTCAAGAGTTGTGAACTGTGCCGTCGACGTCTACCGCTGTTCCCACTCGGTCCGGGTGAGTTCGTACTCGACTTCACCGTGTTCGGAGCCCTCGATCGCCTCCGGCCAGTCCCCGGTGAAGTTCCGGACGAAGGACAGGCCCGACTTCTCCATGACGCGGCGGGAACGGGTGTTGACGGCCATCGTGTTCGCCGTGACCCGCTCGACCTTCAGGTCCGTGAACCCCTTGTGGATCAGGGCCTGGGACCCCTCGGTGGCGTAGCCGTGCCCCCATGCCGCCTGCTTCAAGCGGTAGCCGAGTTCGACCACGGCGGGGCTGTGCTCGTCCAACGGTCGGAACTCGAACCAACCCAGGAAAGTGCCGGTGGTCTTCTCCTGGGCGGCCCAGTAGCCGCGGGTCTCCCAGCACGGGTAGTCGTGCAGGAGTCGCGGCAGGACCCGCGTCTCGATTGCCTCACGGCTGGTGGGGCGACCTCCGTTGATGAAGCGCATGACCTCGGGGTCGTTGTCCAGGGCGAGCAGGTGGTCGGTTTCGGCCGTCGTGAACGCGCGCAGGACGAGCCGGTCGGTCTCCAGAAAGTTGGACATGCCGCGATCTTCACCACGGGCTGGCCGGGCCCGCCACCGGTTTTCCGACCGACGGCCGTCGGTGGTGTTCATGCCGCGCGGGCCGCGGATCGCTCGACGAGGATGCCGCGCTCGAAGCTGGCCCCGGCGCGGACCAGTGCGACGAGGTGCGGTGCGTTCACGGCTCGCCACCGCTGCTGGGCGGACTCCACCAGTTTGAAGACCATCGCCAAGGCGGCGGACGCGCTGCCGGCGCCCTTCGTGACCTTCGTGCGGAGCCGAACCGTTGCGAAAGTGGACTCGATGGGGTTCGTGGTGCGCAGGTGGATCCGGATCCAGTGCTCGGCGGGGAAGTCGTAAAACGCGAGCAGTTCGTCCGTTTCGTCGGTGATCTTCCTGGCCGCTTTGGGGAACTTCGCCCCGTAGGTTTTCTCAAACGCCGCAACAGCCTGAGTGCGTGGTCGCGGTCCTCGGCGTTGTAGATCTCCCGCAGGGCCTTCTTCGCCCCGGGCTGGGCGGACTCGGCAGGGCGTTCGCGACATTGGCGATCTTGTGGACCCAGCACCTCTGATGCCGTGCCTCGGGGAAGACCTCGGTCAGAGCCTTCCAGAAACCGAGCGCCCCATCACCGACCGCCAGGACAGGGGCGCGCATCCCGCGCCGCTGACAGTCGCGCAGCAGGTCGGCCCAGGAGTCGGCCGATTCCCGGTAGCCGTCGCTCATGGCGATCAGCTCCTTGGTGCCGTCCGCGCGCACACCCATCAACACGAGCACACACGACTTCGCCTCCCGCAGGCGTATGCGCAGGTGGATGCCGTCGGCCCATACGTAGACGTAGTCGCTGCCGGACAGATCGCGCTCGCCGAACGCCTGGTGATCGGCCTGCCACTGCTGAGTGAGCCGGGTGACCGTCGCCGGTGACAGGCCCGCCGAGCTGCCGAGGAACTGCTCGAGGGCGGGCACGAAGTCGCCTGATGACAGGCCGTGCAGGTAGAGCAGCGGCAGCACTTCGCTGATCTTCGGCGACTTGCGGCACCAGGGCGGAAGAATCGCCGGGGAGAACCGCTTGCGCTCACCCGTTGCCTCATCGATGCGCTTGTCGTTGACGCGCGGGGCCCGCACCTCGACGGCTCCCGCGGCGGTGGTGACCTTCCGCGGCTGGTGGTGACCGTTGCGGACCACGAGCCGACGCCCCCGCTCGTCCTTCTCGTGCGCCAACTCGGCTATATAGGAGTTGACTTCGGCCTCCAGCGCGGCGGCCAGCATCCGCCTCGCGCCCTCCCGGACGTTTTCGTTGATCAAGGAGGAGCCGTTGACCGTGGTGCCGTCGTCATTCACTACGCTGAGCACGGACGTGCCTTCCCGGCCGGCGCTGCAACGTCGGCCTTGCTCGGTGACCGATAGATCTCACCGGGGAAGCTACGTCCTCCCAGGCTGATCCACAGGTCCTGAGCATTGCTCCGCGGATGTCGCGTTCGAGTTCGAGGACGCTGCGGTGGGCGGAGCGACGGAGCTTTCGGGTGGTCGTTCGGCGAACCAGCGCTCGACGAGGTTGAGTCAGGAGGCGGAGGTGGGGGTGAAGTGGAGGTGGAAGCGGGGGTGGCGCAGTAGCCACTTCTTGACCGCCTCCGTCTTGTGCGTGGCGTAGTTGTCCAGGATCAGGTGGAGGTCCAGTTCCTTGGGCACCGCTTGGTCGATGTGCTCCAGGAAGCGTAGGAACTCCTGGTGCCGGTGGCGGCGGTAGTGCTGGGCGATGACTGACCTGGATGTGATGTCCAGGGCGGCGAACAGGCTGGTGGTGCCGTGGCGGATGTAGTCGTGCGTCATCCGGTGCCGAGGTGGTGGGTGCCAGCAGCAGAACCGGTTGGGTCCGGTCCAGCGCCTGTATCTGCGACTTCTCGTCCACCGCCAGCACCAGGGCGTTCTCGGGCGGGGAGAGGCAGACGCCGACCACGTCGCGCACCTGGTCCACGAACCGCGGGTCGGTGGACAGCTTCCAGGTCTGCACGATGTGGGGCTTGAGAAGCCGTATCTCAACCGGACGGTATCGGTTGATTCTTGCTGGTCAGGCATGGTTTTGCTCGGGGTGAGGGAGGGATGCGGCGTCTTGTGTCCACTTCATGACCGAGGGGTGCGCGGTGGCGTTGGTGCTGGGAATGCTGGAGGAGCGGGAGGCGGCTGCCCGGGTGCGGGTGGAAGGTCT
>NZ_SMKC01000124.1 GCF_004348315.1 Streptomyces sp. 8K308
GTGGGGTCGAAGGGGTTCTCGGCGCTGTCGAGGATGTCGGCGAAGCCGAGGAAGGTGTTGGAGGCGTGGCGGGCGTCGTCGGGGGCCGCAGTCGTGGAGAGCAGGGCGCCGGCCGCCTGGAGGCAGAGGACGGCTTCGAAGGCGTAGCGGAGGATGCCACCGGGGCCGCTGTCGGTGGCGAACTCCGGAAGTCGCGCGGTCCAGTCGCGGACATCACGCTCGAGGTCGTCGCATGACCGGTCGAGCTGCCACAGCCGTTCCAGGCGGGAGAGGTAGAAGTCGCGGTCGCTCTCGCGTCCTGGCTGGGTGCTGATCGCCCAGAAGTAGCAGGCCGCGCCGCGCTCGACGCCGGAGGCGGCGAAGAGGCGGAGTGCTGCCCGCGGGGCGGTGGTGGCGAAGGCGGAGACCTCGGCCTGGATGTCTACCATTCGAAAGTCCTGATCTGGGTTCCGTGTGTTCCTGGAATGACTTCACCGCTGATGCGCCCGCCCGCGGCCCGGATCAACGGTGCGCAGATATCCGAGCAGACCGGCCGGGAGGCGCCGCCGGCGATCGGGGTCCAGCCCTGGGCGTTGGCGAACACCAGGATGTTCTGCTCGGCGTGGAAGCCCTGGGAGTTGGGCACCTCCAGCTCCGGGGGTACGCGGGTGCGGTCCACCATAGACGGCTGCGGTGGGCGCAGCCCCGTCCCGCTGCCGCTGACAAGATCGACCTCGCCGTGGGGGGTGCGCACGCGTATCACCGCGACGGTCTGGTAGCCCTGCGAGCCGGGCGGCAGCGCGCTGTGGAACTCCCCAGCGCGGTTGGCCAGTTGGGTGGCCAGACAGGGGGCGAGTCCCAGTGGGTCGCTGAGCAGGAGCGGGTCGTCGACGTAGCGGTAGGGGTGGTTGGCGGCGAAGAGACCGAGCGCGTCCGGGCTCCAGTACCAGCCGGTCGCCGGGTCGTAGTAGCGGAAGAGGTTGTAGTGGAGGTGGGACTCGGCGTCGTGGTACTGGCCGGGGAAGCGGAGCGGGCAGTTCGGGGCACTGTTCGCGTCGTCGTCCCGTGTGGTGCTCGATGACCAGCCCCACAGCTTGGTGTCGTTGCGCCACGCGATGGTGCCTTCCTCGTCGATGAGTTCGGTGGGGGTTCCGACGAGGTCGGTGACGATGGAGTAGAAGCGCTGGTCGATCTCGTCCTGTGGCGCGTCGCGCAGGGAGCGGTGCTCGAACTGGGCGAGTGGGCGGTGGGTGCCCGGCTCCCATTCCCAGGTGGTGGTGCACCTGTCGGGAGAATCCGCTTGGGTGTGCGTCTGCTCGGCCATGCGGCTGCCGTCCCAGACGAAGCGGGTTTCCTCCAGCACCGTGCCGTCCTCGGCCAGGCGCTGCTTGGCGACGCGTCGGCCGAGTGGGTCGTAGCGGTAGTGCCAGTGGCTGCCGTCGGGGATGATCAGGTCGGTGAGACGGTCGGCGCCGTCCCAGACATAGCGCCACTCGCGGGTGCCGCCGGACAGCAGGCGGAGCAGCTTGCGTGTGACGCGGCCCTGGGCGTCGTGTTCGTAGGAGGTGCGGCCGGCCCGCCGCAGCCTGACGCCGTCGATGACGTGCTCGACGCGCTCCGGCCCGTCGCCAGTGGCGACGACGTTCCCCGTGGCGTCGTAGGAGTAGTGCTCGTCGCCCGGTTCGCCGCCGTGGAGCGCGGTGATGCGGCCCTCGGGGTCCCTCTCGAGGTGACGCGGCCCCTGCTTGCTCAGCCCGTCGAGGCGGATCAGGGCCCGCAGCCCGCCGTCCGGGCCGTAGGCGTAGGCGCGGCCGATCGGCGCATGCTCTGGTCCGACGATGCGCTGCTCGGTCAGCTGGCCCAACTGGTCCCAGCGTTGGTCGATCCGGGCGTCGCCGGGCAGCTGGCGGGATGCCTGGCGTCCGTCGGCGTAGTCGAAGCGAAGGGTACGGCTCGCGGTGTGCAGCGCGGCGGGACCCTGGTGTTCCGCCCACTCCCAGCGCGATTCGACGCCGGAGGGGGTGCGACGGTAGACGGGCCGGCCGGCCGCGTCATAGCCGAACACGGTGGCGCGGCCGTCGGATATCTCCTCGATGACCCGGCCTGCGGCGTCGTGACGGAACGACAGCGTGGCGTCCGGGTTGACGGCCGTGGTCATCAACCCGGCAGCGGTGTAGGTGAAGATGGTGGTGCTCCCGCCGGTGGTCTCCTCGACGAGGTCGCCGCGCGCGCTGTAACGGCGGTGGACGGTCTGGCCGGCACCGTTGGTCTGGGACACGCGCTGTCCCGCCGCGTCGTAGGCGTAGCCGACCCGGCGCCCGGAGAAGTCCGTCTCAGCGACCAGCCGGCCCTTGGCGTCGTAGTCGTAGGTCCAGGTCAGGCCGTCCGGGTTCCGCACCGAGGTCAGCCGGAGTTCCGTGTCGTAGACATGCCGCCAACGGGCGCCGCCCGGAAGCTCGGTCTCGACGGGCTTGTCGAAGACACCGACCGTGTGGCGGGTGCGGCGCCCCGCCGGATCCACGTGCTCGACGAGGTTGCCCTCGGCGTCGTAGCGCCACCGCTCGCTCGGCCCGTCCGCGACGGCCCGGGCCACGAGTTTCCCCTCCACGCTCCACGTCAACCGCGTGGACGCCGCGCCCGCCTGGTCGACGAGCGTGACGCGGCCGAACCCGTCACGCTCGTACCGGACGTCGAGCCCACTCCGGTCGGTGACCCTGGTGGGCAGACCGGCCGCGTCGTTCTCGAAGACACGGACGCGGCCGACCGGATCGACGTGGCGGGTCAGTGCACCGCGTGCGTCGCGGTCGAACCGCTCGACAGCGCCGGCCGGGTCGGTGATCTGGAGGAGGTTGCCGCGTTCGTCGTACTCCCGGGACCAGGTCGCCCCGTCCGCGTCGGTCGCCACGGTCCACAGCCCGAGGTCGTTGAACGCCACCTCCGTCCGGCCGCCGTCCGGTGCGACATGCGCGACGCGGTTGCCGAACTGGTCGTACTCGAATCTGGTGACCCGGCCCAGGGGATCCGACAGGGAAAGCAGCCGGTCGTAACGGTCCCACTCCCGGTGCGTGCGATGCCCCAGGGGATCCGTCTCCGTGACCAACTGGTAGCAGTCGTTGAACTCGTAGACGGTGCTGTGGCCCAGCGAATCGGTGAAGACCGTCCGGTGGGTCTCGGCGTCGTACGCCACCCGGCTGGCGAGCACACCGTCCGTGCCCGTGGTGCCGACACAGCGACCCTGCTCGTCGTAGTGGTACGCGTACCAGGTCTCGTTGCGGTCCACCCACCCCGTGACCCGGTGGTGCGCGTCGTAGCGCAGCAGCAGCGGCAGGCCCGAGGAGTTGTGGACCTCGCTCAGGTCGCCGGCCTCGTCGTACGCGTACCGCACGAGAGTCGGCTCGTCCGGATCGCTCAGCAGCCGGATCTCGACGACCCGCCCGGCGCTCACCGACAGCCCGAGCCGATAGCCGCCGTGGTGCCGTAACTCGCTGGGGGCCCCATCGGCGCCGTAGACGACGGTGATGCGGTTGCCGTTGAGATCCGTGACGGCGCTGAGCGGGAGTTCACCGCCGCGCCGCCCGGGAACCGGCTCGAAGTGCAGCGTCAGCCCGGCGTCCCGCTGGTAGACCGTCAACGGCGTGCCCGGTTCACCGTTCCAGCCCAGCTCCCACCGAGGCCCCTCCACCGGCAGAACGGGCGCCTCGGGATCGGGGCGGGGGTAGTCGAGAATCATGCCGTCAGCCGTGACGAACTGGACGCCGGCCGGATCGAGCACGAGGCGTTGGTCGAGCGTCGAGGCCCAGGACGGACCGAACCAGGTGCCCTCCCGCAGACTGCTGCGATGGTGTCGTCGCACCACCAGGGGCAGCACGCCCGGCAACTCAACGTCGACGGCGTCCATGACCACCTCGCCGGTCGCCATGTCGATGGGATCGGTGCGGCAGAACAACGCCTCGCCCTGCCGGCCGGTTCGCCGCAGTGTCTGTCCCAGTCCGCGCAGGCCCTGTCGTAAGCCGCGCAGGCTGGTGGTGGCGAGGGAGCGCATGCCTCGGGCGAGGCCGCCGAGGGTGGTGAGGCCTTTCATGCCGGGGATGCAGTCGAGGGCGGCGAAGGCGACGTCCCAGAGGGACGCCTCGCCGTTGGCGTAGCGGTAGAGGGTGTCGGCGAGGACGACGAGGGCGGCGGCGAGGACGACCCAGGCGAGGGGGCCGCCGATGATCATGACGACGATGCCGAGGACGGCGACGACGACCTTGCATATCTCGACGATGGTGTCCCAGTTCTCGGACACCCAGTGGATGGCGTCCTCCCACCAACGACGGTTCTGGATGCCGGCGTCCGAGGCGGCGTCGATCCCGTCCGCACAGACCTGGGCCGCCTCCTCGCGTAACTCCTTGGCATCGAGGGCGAGTTGGCGTGCGGCGGCGAGGGCTTCCTCAGCGCTGTCGACGCGGGACTGGGCGGAGGACGCGGCCTGGTCGGCGGCGTTCGCGTCGCGCGTGGCGGCGCGGACCTCGGCCTCGGACGGCGGCTCGACGTCGTCGCGTTCGCCCTCGCGCTCAAGGCGGTCGGCCTCCTCGCCAGCGCGCGAGACCCAGTCCTGCGCGTCGGATAACGCGGCCTGGGCTGAGGAAAGATCGGCCTGCGCGGCGATCGCACGATCCAGGGCCCGGTCGGCCATGCCCTGCGCGGTCTCCAGCTTCGGCCAGTAGGTCTGTAACGCCTGGGCGGCCATGTCGTATGAGGTCTGGAGCTTCTCCAGATTGCCCGGCACGCCGTCGAACTCCGAGCGGAACGCCTCAGCCGACAGGCCGGCCCAGTCCAGCACCGCGCGGTCCTCGGCCATGCCACGGATTCGGCCCAACGCCTCGCCGACGTCATCCGCGAACGTCTGGAGTGAGTCTGCGAGTTCCCGTACTTCGTCCGGGTTGCCGGGTGTCGGGTCCCGGTCCAGGTCGACCGGACTCCAGTCGGAAGCGCGTGCCATGATCTGTCTCCCCCGTGATGATCAAGCAACGTTCAGACGCTCAAAACCACCGTAAGGAGACAGGTCGTCAGACATCAACAGTCGTGCAGGTATGTGGTGCTCTCGGCAGTACCCGGTCCAGCACGCCGTTGAGCGCGCCAGACGGTGCCCACGCCGCCCGACTCGGTCTCGTCCGATCAGTTCGTGCAGCCTCGTGCCCTCCGAGGCACGTCCGTGGTCGCGGGGCTCCCCCTGCGAGAATGACCGGGAGTGGAACGGGGGTTTTGATGCAGTCGGTGGTCGCGAACATCGCGGTCGGTCCATCCCTACGACGTCGGCCGTCGGGTGCCCCGCCGGTTGCCGACCGGCGCAAGCGATACGGTGCGGTCGTGACGGGGCGGCGGTTCGGGGACGGGAGGAACGCACGGTGAAGGAGACCCCGCTTGAGGACGGCGCGCCGGTCATCGGGTGTAACGAGCCTGGCAGTTTCGCCCGGGACGTGCTGGTCAGCCGACACCCGGCCCTGATTCGGCAGGTCCGCGACGCCCATCCGTACACGCCGGACCAACTGCACGCGCTGGACGTACTGTTGGGCGAGATCACCGAGGGCGTCATCCGGCCGCTGCCACCCGAGGCCCACGACCGTGCCGACTGGGCGCGGTGGGGCGTCGACGAGCACGTCGGCCGGTCCTGGTTCGACGCGTCGTTCCTCTGGGCGGAGAGCTACTTCTACCGTCGTCTCCTCCAGGCCGTGGCGTACTTCGGCCCCGGGCCCTGGCAGGGCATCGACCCGTTCGCCCCCGCCAAACAGGCCGAACTCCACAGCAGGGGCGTCGACGAGGAACTCGACGCGCTCGACGCCCTGCCCGGTCTCTCCCGGGAGGACGAGGCCGCCGCCCTGCTCGGGGCCGCGCTCTGGGGCAACCGTGCCGACCTGGGCTTCCTCACCACGGCCGCCGAATCGCCGCGGAGCGCGTCAGACCTCGTCGCCGACGACACCGACAGTCTGTGGGACCTCCTCAGCGCCGAGCGTCCGGGCACCGTCGCCGTGATCGCGGACAACGCCGGCCGCGAACTCATCCCCGACCTCGTCCTCGTCGACCACCTGCTCCGCCACGGCCACGCCCGCACCGTCGACCTCCACCTCAAGCCGCACCCGTACTACGTCTCGGACGCCACCACCGCCGACCTCGTCGCCGCGCTGCGCCGCCTGGCCCGCGCCCCCGGGCACGCCGGTGAGGTCGGCGCCCGGCTGTGGGAGGCCATGGCCACCGGGCGACTCCGCCCCTCCGCGCACCCCTTCTTCTGCGCCCCGCTGCCCTACCCGGACATGCCAGACGACCTCCGCCGGGACCTCTCAGGGTGCACGCTGACCATCCTGAAGGGGGATCTCAACTACCGCCGCCTGGTGGGCGACCGGCTGTGGCCGCCCACCACCCCCTTCGACCGGCTGACGCGTTACTTTCCCACCCCCGTGGCCGCCCTGCGCACCCTGAAGTCCGACGTCGTCACGGGCCTGACCGCCGGCCACGCCGCCGAACTCGACGCCACCGAGGACCGGTGGCGCACCAGCGGCACCCACGCCCTCGTCCAGGTCCGGCGCTGACGGCTCACACTCGGCCGAGCCGTCACCGCACGTCGACGGAGGCGAGCCTCACGAAGTGCTCCAGCGCCTCTCGTGCCTGGTCGCACAGCGCGCCGAGCTCCGTCTGGTCGGATGCCTTGTGCGCCCCGCTGGTCAGTTCGTACGCGTGTCGGGCGGCGTCGACGAGCGGCTGGCCGCTCGCGATGAGCTGCACGCGGAACAGCGCGTGGAGGGCGACCCCGCGAAGGCGGTACGCCTCGATGCGCGCCTCGTAGTGGGCGGGGCCGTCCGGGTCCTCGTACCTGCGGTGCCAACGGTCCTGCTGGCCTCGCCTGAACTCGGTCACCGCCCCCGCGAAGTCGCTGTACACGGCCATGCGTTCGGCGCGGAGCTGCTGCTGCGTCGCGAACGCCTGGTCGCGCGCGGTCGCCTGGCGCTGGGACCGCTGGGTCAGGGCGACGCCGAGCAGCGTGCCGAGGACCGCGATGAGAGCTGAGAGAACACCGGCCACGGAGGCAGGACATCACAGCTTCGGCCAGGAGCCCAGACGGCGGCCGTGGCCGGCGGCGGTGTTCCGCGCCGACGCCGTTCGGTCCGGTGGCGACGGCGCGGAACGTGGACCCGGGCGGATCGTGGTCGCCGGGCTCAGGCCGCGGCGGCCGTCACCGGGTGTTCGTCCGGCCGGTGCACGGACAGCAGGACGGCGCCCCGCTCGTCCTCGGGCGAGCGGACGGCGACGAAGGCCTGCCGGCCGTCCGGGGCGACCGCGGTGGCCGTGAACCGCGCTCCCCGCCGCGCCGCCAGCACGCGCTCCGCCCGGCCGCGCGCGGTGTCGACGACCAGCAGTTCGTCCCCGGCCCCCCGGGCAGGGTCCTCGGCGACCACGGCCCACAGGCGGCCCCGGGCGTCGTACTGGACGTCGCGCACGGTCGGCCGCTCGGCCGGCGGCTGGTCCGCGGACGCCGACCGCAGCCCCTGCTCCGAGAGGAGCGCGCCGAACCAGCGGAAGCCGGTCGCGGCCGGATCGCCGCCGTCCTCGCGCAGCCAGAGCAGGTTGCCGGGCAGGGCCGCGACCCGCGCGCCGGTCGCCCGGGAACGGGCGTGGCCGACCGCCGCGCACCCGGCGGGACCGCTCGGGCCGGCGAGGGCGCACAGCAGCTGGCCCCGGCGGGCGTCGGCCGCGATCCGGCCCGGGGCCGGCAGCGGGGTGGCGCCCACGGCGTCCGCCGCGAGCCGGGTACGCAACAGCACGTCGGCCTGGTCCCGCCAGCCGTTGGCCCGGGTGAGCGGGCCCTGCCCGTGGGCCATGGGCAGCCACCTGCCCCGGCCGTCGCCGCCCAGCCTGGCCACGTGGAGCACCCCGTCGTCCAGCGGTTCGCCCGACGCGCCGTGGCTGACGAACTTGTACAGGTACTCGCCGTCCTCACCGTCCCCGGTGTAGACGACGGCACGCCCGTGCGACTCGGACACGGCGAGTCCTGAGTGGCGCAGGCGGCCCAGCGCGGTGCGCTTGACCGGCGGGCGCCGACCACCGCCGGGGACCGCCTGCTCCAGCACCCAGCCGAAACGGCCGGCGAGCCGCTCGTCGCGGCCGATGTCGAACCGCTCGTCGAGCGCGCTCCAGTCGTCGTCCCCCGCGGCCCCCACCCCGTACCGCCACTGCGCCTCGTTGCCGCGCCAACCGGCCTGTCGGGTACCGAAGTTGCTTGCCCCGCCCGCCTCGGCGCACAGCAGCGTGCCCCAGCCGGTGGCGGCCAGCGCGCCGTTGCCGAGCGTGCCGGCGGGGACGGCGACCGAGGCGATCCTCTGGTCGTCCTCGCGCAGCGGCCCGGAGAGGGCGGCACGCGTCCCCCGCGCGATGCCGACGCCGGCCACCGCCGCCACGGGCGAACGGCCGCCCGCCGCCGGCACCGTGAGGAAGCTGACGGCCGGGCCGGCCAGGTGCGCGGCGAGCTCTTCGGCCGACGCCACCCGGGCCGAGCCATGGCTCGCCGCCAGCAGCGGCGCGCCGGCGTCCCCGCGGCCCGTCGGCGAGAGGCAGGCCAGGCTCTGCCAGCCGCCACCATCCGCCGACGCGGCGCCGAGCGCCCGCGCCACGTAGCCGGGCGAGATGGACACCGGAACCTGGTCGCGGCCGGCCCCGCGCACGAGCGCCGCCGCCGGCGAGGCACAGAGCATTCCGGCGACGACGGAACCGCCCGCGGCCACCGCTGTGCGTCGCGATATGAGCGTCACGAGACCTCCCTTTGTCAAAGGCCTTCAGCAGGCCGGGAAATCATTATGTGCGCGCCCGGAGAAAGCACCTCTCTTCCCGCTCTCGCCGCACTCTCCTGCCGCTCTCCGCAGGCCTGAGAGCGAGGTGAGAGCGGGGCGAGAGCGGCGGGATAGCGGAAACCCGGAGGCTGTCGGCAGCGAAATCCAAAGGACGACGAGGGGGTTGACGTGGCGCAGTACGAACCGGACGAGCCGCCGTTCGAGTTGGTGAAGCGGGCGGACTGGGGGGCCGCCACCGAATATCCGCACCCGCCCGGGAGTTGGAATCCCAAGAACGGCGGAATCATTCTCCACTGCCTCCCGCAGGACCACGTGGCCCCCGAATCCCACACCAACTGCTTCGCGCGGGTCAGGGAACTCCAGACGGCCGACATGGTGGTGCCTGGACCCGAGGAGGCGCCCGCCGAGCCGGACATCGCCCACAGCTACCTGGTCTGCCAGCACGGCACCGTCTTCGAGGGACGCGGCGTTCTGCGGCGGCCCTTCGCCAACGACCCGATCAGCGGCGGCAACATGCGGTACTACGCGGTGTGCGCGCTGATCGGCGTCCAGGACACCCCGTCCGACGCGGTGTTGGCGTCCCTCGACGGTCTCGACCACTACCTCGGCGACCTGGCCGGCAACTACGCGGCGGGCCTCGACATCCTGCCCCACGACGCCGAGTCGGGCAGCCCGGGTGACGGCATCCGGGCGGCGCTGCGGAGCGGCGGCGTCGGCAGCCGCCCCAGGCCGCCGTCCAGGCCGCGACCCAAGCCCAAGCCGATCACCGTCGTCTCGCGCTCGGGCTGGGGAGCCGCGGCGCCGAGCGACCCGATCGGCACGGTCTCGACGGGCAGCAGGACCGGATACCTCGTGCACTACAGCGGTGCCACCGCTACCCAGACTCCCCGGGACATCCAGCGCGGCATGATGAACCGCGGCCTGTCCGACGTCGGCTACAACTTTCTCGTGGACGTCGACGGCGTCGTCTACGAGGGCCGCGGCTGGCACGGTCTCGGCGCCCACGCCTCGGGCTTCAACACCGCCTACGTCGGCATCTGCGTGATCGGTACGAACTCCGACATGAACGACGGCTCGGGGGCGCTGAAAAGGCCGATCGCCGACGCGCTCGTCTCCATGTACCACAAGGCCAACGAGATCATGGGCAAGACCCTTACGCGCTCCTATCACAGCAATGTGGAGTCCACGGAATGCCCGGGGGACATCCTGCGGGCCTGGGTGAACGGCGGAATGCCCGGCACGGTCCGGGAGGTGGCCGACGACTTCGGCGGCGGCCACGGCTCCATCGGCGGCGGCTCGGGGAACGGCACCTATCCCAACGTGATCTACCGGTCGGTCTCAGGACAGCAGCGTGCCGTCAACGGTCTCGGCTACTCGCCGCCGCTCGAAGTCGACGGGATCTTCGGCCCGTTGACGGAGGCCGGGGTGAAGTGGCTGCAACGCCTGGTCGGCACCGCCGCCGACGGGATCTGGGGGCCCAACACCGAGGCCGCCTACCTCGCCTACGTCGGCGGCTCCTCACGCGGGGACACCTCGGTCCGTTCTGTGGCGGGACAGCAGCGGGCGGTGAACGGTCTCGGCTACACCCCGCGGCTTGACGTCGACGGCGTCTTCGGCCCGTTGACGGAGGCCGGCGTGAAGTGGCTGCAACGCCGCGTCGGCACGGCCGACGACGGTCTGTGGGGCCGCAACACGGAGGCCGCCTACCTCGCGCACATCGGCCAGTCGAACGACGTCGGCGCGGTCCGTTCTGTGGCGGGACAGCAGCGGGCGGTGAACGGTCTCGGCTACACCCCGCGGCTCGTCGTCGACGGGGACTTCGGCCCGTTGACGGAGGCCGGGGTGAAGTGGCTGCAACGCCTGGTCGGCGTCGACGACGACGGGATCTGGGGGCCCAACACGGAGGCCGCCTACCTCGCGCACGTGGGCAACTCCGGCTCCGGCGGCCGCGGCGCCACCGACATCCGGCCCGTCAGCTACCAACAGCGGGCCGTCAACAAGCTCGGCCACCGGCCCCCGCTGGACGTCGACGGCGTCTTCGGCCCGCTCACCGACGCCGGCGTCCGCTGGCTGCAGCGACTGGTCGGCGTCGACGACGACGGGCTCTGGGGCCCGGCCACTGAGGCCGCCTACCACACCTACCTGGACCACGGGGCCCGGCTCGCGGTGGACGGGGTGTTCGGGCCGGCCACCATCCGGGCCACCCAGCGGGCGATCGGCACCACGCCGGACGGCGACTGGGGGCCGGCGTCCAAGCGCGCGCTCCAGCGGCACCTCAACGAGATCGACGACGCGGAGCTGATCGTGGACGGCGACTTCGGCCAGGCATCGGTGAAGGCGCTGCAGACCTATCTCAACCGCATCGTCGGCGCCCGGCTGATCGTCGACGGCGACTGGGGGAGCGCCACCACCTCAGCCCTCCAACGCGCGCTCAATCAGGCGAAGTTCTGACGTGCCCCCGGAGGTCGAGAGGGCGACGTCCTGCCGCAGGATCGCCTGCTCGACCGCCACCGTGTCCCGGCCGGGATCCATGCCCAGCTGGTCGCGGAGACGCTCTCGGGCCTGCCGCAGCACCCCGAGGGCGTCTCCCTGCCGCCCCGACCGGTACAGCGCGAGCGCCAGGGTGCGGTACAGGGACTCCCGCAGCGGGAACAGCTCGACCAACTCCCGCAGCTCCGCGTTGGCCCCGTGGTGTCTGCCCCGCGCCACGTCGAGCCCGAGGCGCTGCTCATGGGCCCGCTGCCGCTCCTCCTCGAGGCGCTGCGCGGCGGCCACCAGGGGCCCGTCCTCGATCCCGAGCAGCGCCGGTCCCCGCCAGCGGGCGAGCGCCGACCGGAGCGTGTCCGCCGCCAGGTCGACCTGCCCCCTGGCCAGTTCGACGCGGGCCAGCCGCACGTCCTGGCGGAAGCCCGCGACATCCGTGGTGTGGGCGCCCTCGACGAGCAGGTACCCCGTGGTCCTGCGGGCGAGGACGCCGGCGGGCAGCCCGGCGTCGGCGAACGCCCCCCGCAGCCGCCACACCACCGTCTGGAGTTGGGCCGCGGCCGTGCGCGGCGGCCGCTCCCCCCAGACGCAGTCGACGAGGCGCGGCACACCGACCGGCGTTCCCCCGGCCAGCGCCAGGGTCGCGAGAACCCGGGCGGCCCGCGGCCCGGGAAGCGGCGCCCGACGTCCACCCACCGCGATCTCCACCGGCCCCAGTACGCAGACCTCCCACACCGCGGTCACCCTCCCTGTCGGCCCGGCCGCTCCGGGGCGTCGGTCGATGCCCCGGAGCGGTCTTCCCCCTGGGGGCCGTGCGCCGCGTCAAAAGGGGTCTGGCGACGCACCACCCGCTCCAAGGAAGCCCGGTGCCGCTTTCATCGCGCTTTCATCAGCTCAGGCGGCGGCGGTGAGGACCGCGGACAGGGTGAGCCCGAGTTGGCCGAGCACCTCGGCGTGGTCGCCGCCCTCCGCGGGCCACAGGTGGCCGGCGTTGACGCCGGTTACGGCGTGGTCCGGGAGGAGGAGCGCGAGCGCCTCCGCCACGCCGCCGGCGGGGCGGTGCTCCTCGACCACCACGAACCGCCGGTGCGCCGCGGCGAGTTCGGCATCATCTGACCCCTGCGGGCGGCACGCTCCCGGGCCGCGCACCCCACCGGAGGTCGATGAGGTAAGGCTTGCCTAATATCCTGAGGTCGCTCATGGGCCGAACCAGACGGCCCGTGGCATGTACGACAGGAACCTCATCATGCGCACCACCTTCCGCGGCCTCATCGCCACGCTCGCCATCTCGCCCCTGCTGGCCAGCTGCTTCGTCTCCGGCGACAGCTCCGCCTCCGACGCCGCTGACGCCGACGCACGCCTGCGGGTGGCCCTCGCGATACCGCCGTCGCAGGCGCTCTCGCCGTACAGCAACGACGCCACCGTCCTAAGCAAGCTCTTCGTCGCCGAGGGCCTCACCGTGCTCGGCGAGGACGGCACCGCCGAACCCGCGCTTGCCGAGTCCTGGACGCGGGAGAGCGACACCACCTGGACCTTCGAGCTGCGCGAGGCGTCCTTCCAGGACGGCACCGAGGTCACCGCCGAGTCCGTGGTCAACGCCCTGACACGGGCGAACGACGCCGAGCCAAAGCCACGCGTGCTGAGCGATGTGACGCTGACCGCGACGGCCGTCGACGTCGACACGGTCACCCTCACCACCGGGTCGCCCGATCCGGTGCTGCCGCTGCGCCTCGCCAGCCCGGCGCTCGGCATCTTCTCCGCCAGCGCGTACCGGCAGGACGGCACCGTCTCCCCCGTAGGCACCGCGACCGGAGCCTTCGAGATCACCGAGCTGAACGGCAGGGCCTCGGCGACCGTCGACCGCTTCGACGACTACTGGGGCGGCCCGGCGAGGGCCTCCGGCATCGACGTCACCTGGATCGCGGACGGCACCGCCCGCGCGAACGCGCTCCGCGGCGGCGACGTGGACATCGCCGAGTGGATCCCCACCGCCCAGGCGGCGCTGCTGGACGAGAGCACGCGGCACGAGGTGCCGTCCGTGCGCACCGACGGCCTGATCCTCAACACCGGCAGCGGCGTCTTCACCGACGCGGGGCTGCGCGCCTCCGCCCGCGAGGCCGTGGACGGCTCCGCCCTCGTCGACTCCGTCTTCGGCGGGTACGCCGACCCCGCGCAGGGCCTGTTCGGCCCGGCGGTCCCCTGGGCCGCCGACCACCGCGTCGGGTTGACCGACCGCGCCGAGGCCCGCACCACCGCCGAGGTGAGGGCCAGGACCGAGGGCAGGACGGTGCGGCTCGCCACCTACACCAACCGCGCTGAGCTCCCGGAGGCCGCCACCGTGCTCCAGCAGCAGCTGGAACAGGCCGGGTTCACCGTGCGGCAGGATGTCCGCGAGTACTCGCAGATGGAGGCCGACCTCCTCGCCGGCGAGTACGACGCGCTGGTCCTCTCCCGGGTGACGCTGCTCGACACCGGTGACGCGGTGGCGTACCTCGCCAGTGACTACACCAGCGACGGCGTCTACAACATCGCCGGGCTAGCGGACCCGGACGTCGACGAGGCCATCAGGGCCGCTGCCACGGAGAGCGACCCCGAGCGGCGACGGCAGAGGATCATGCGGGCGGAGGCCGAGATCCTGCGCACCGACGCCGTCGTCCCGCTGGTCCACGAGCAGGTGGTGCAGGGGATCGCGGACGGCGTGGAAGGGGTGCTCCTCGACCCGCGCGAGCGCTCCCTGATCGATCTCGACACGCGCCGTGCGTAGCCGCACGGGCAAGAGGAGCAGCCAGTGACTGCCGCCCCTGACGGTCTTGCCCGCCAACGCGCCGCGTGGCGGGCCGGGGTCGGCCGGGTGCTCGCCGGAACCGTGGTGCTCACGACGGTCGCGCTGCTGCCCTGGCTGTCCGGCAGCGATGCGGCGCTCACCGTGCTGCGGGCACGCTCCGGTGAGCAGGACCCGACACCGGACGCGCTGGCCGCCGTTCGGGAACAACTGGGCCTGGCCGACGGGCCCCTCGTCCTTCTCACCGGCTGGCTCGGCGGGCTCCCGCGCGGTGACGCGGGCAGCTCGTGGGTATCGGGCGAGCCTGTCCTGCCACAGGTCACCGCCGCCCTCGGCGTCTCGCTCACCTTGCTGTCGGGCACTCTCCTCGTCACCCTCGCCGTCGCCGGACTCGTCTGCGTCCGCACCGTCCTCCTCGGCTCCCGGCGCCGGCTGCGGCACGGCCGGGCGGGAACCGGCGCCGCCGTCCTCGCGTCGCTGCCGAAGTTCCTCCTCGCCTCGGTACTGGCGACCGCGTGCGGGGTCTGGCTGGGCTGGTTCCCATCCAGCGGCTGGGACGGGCCGGCGTCGATGGTGCTGCCCTCGCTCGCCCTGGGGCTGCCGTCCGGAGCGATGATCGGCGGGCTGCTCGACCAGTCGCTGCCCGCCGTGTTCAGCGAGGCGTGGGCACGGACCTGGCACGCGGCCGGCTTCCCCCCGGGACACACGGCCCGGCACGCGCTGCGCCGCGCCCTGCCCGGTGTCCTGCCGCAGTTCGTCCCCACGGTCGTCGGGCTGCTCGGCGGCGCCGTCGCCGTCGAGAAGATCTTCAACATCCCGGGCCTCGGCCGGCTCGTGCTGGACGCCGCGGTCTCCCAGGACCTGCCCCTCCTCCAGACCGGCACCCTGGCCATCATCCTCATCGGCACGGCCGCCGGCCTCCTGGTGCGGGCCCTGCGGCTGGCCCTGCTCGGCCCGGCGCTCCGAGACGGCGGCCTGCCCGCCCTGCGACGCCCCGCTCTCCCCCGCCGGAGGTCGCCGCGGTACGTCGCCGGGGCCTGCGCCGTCGCACTCGTCGTGCTCGTCGTCGCCGGGATGCTGCGCGACCCCCTGAACGTCGACACCACGGCCCGCCTCCTGCCACCGTCCTTCGCTCACCCGCTGGGGACGGACTCACTGGGTCGCGACCTGCTGGCCCGGCTCGGCCACGGGGCGCTACGCACCGCCGGCGCGGCCCTGGTGGTGACGGCGGTCAGCGTGCTCACCGGCGTGGCACTCGGCCTGCTTCCGCGGGCGAGCGCCGGCCTGACGGATGTGGCGGCGACGCTGCCCGCCGTGCTGGCCGGGCTGTTGGTCACCGGCGTCAGCGGCCCTTCCACCGGGGGCGCGGTGCTGGCGGTGTGCCTGGTCGGCTGGAGCCCGTACGCCGCCCAGACCTCGGCCCTTCTCGAACAGGAGCGGGCGAGCGGGCACATCGCCGCGGCGGTCTCGATGGGCGCCGGCCGGCGCCATCTGTTGCGTCGTCATCTGCTGCCCGCCCTCGTGCCGGCCCTGCTCCGCAACGCCCTGCTGCGTTTCCCCACGGCCGTCCTCGTGCTGGCCTCCCTCGGCTTTCTAGGGCTTGGACAGCAGCCGCCCGCACCCGAGTGGGGACAGCTGCTGTCCGAGAACCAGGCGTACGCCGAGATCGCGCCCTGGACGGTACTCGGCCCGGCCGCCGCGCTCACGGTACTCGCCGTGCTCGCGACCGCCGCCGTGGGAGGCGGACGGGCGGATGCGCCTCGCCGGGCGGCCCGTGGCTGAGTCGGCGTCGAGATCCCGGTCCGGACAGCCAGTCGATGATGGTGTCGTTGGTGTAGGTGGGGATCCAGGAGGCGTGGCTGAACACCGGGGTGGTGCCGGCGGGGAAGGTGGTGAAGAGGTGTCTGCTGCCCGCCGCCGCCGCGCGTTCCCGGGCCTCGGCGGCAGAGGCCTCCTGGACCTGGTCCGGCGCTGAGCCGGCCCACTCGCTCCAGGTCGTCGGATGGCCGGCGGCCTCCAGCGCCCGGAATACCGGTAGTCCGAGCCCGGGGCGTCGTAGGGCACGACCGCGTCGTCGGCGGAGTGCAGGGACCAGATCGGGAACGTGCCGAGGGCGTCGACGGCCGCCGTCTCGTCGCCCGCGCCGCACACGAGGACGGCGGCGGCGAAGAGGTCGTGGTGCTCGGGCAGCAGGGCCCAGGAACCGTAGGAGCCCATGGAGAGGCCGGTCAGGTACACCCGGCTCGGGTCGATCGCGGGGTTCCTGGCGAGCGTCGCCCGCACCAGCTCGAGGACCTCCGCCCGAATGTCGGAGCGCCACCACCCGCCGGTGCCCGGCGTGCCCCTGGGTGCCTGCGGGGAGAGGACGAAGGCCGGGTGCCTGGCCTGGCGCGCCGGGTCGGCGAACGCCACGGAGATCTGGTTCCCCGCGATCTGCGCGAAGTTGTCGTCGCCGCTCTCCCCGTGGCCGTGCAGGGCCACCACGAGCGGGTACCGCCGCCCTGGCCGCACGTCGGGCGTGAAGAACCGGTAGTCCACGGTCACGCCCGAGGCGGCGTCGAACGTCGCGGCGGCGTAGTCGTCGACGAGCACGTTCCGCACCCCGGAGTTGACGACCGGCGCGTCGGGCCTGGCCGGCAGGTCGTGCGGCCGGGCCGGGATGTCCGCGACCTGCCTGACCCGGTAGGTGCCCGCGAGGCCGTGGAACCGGGTGAACGTCTCGTTGTAGGCGCCGGGCGCGAGCGGGTCGCCCGCGGCGAGTTCGAGCACCACGTCAGCCGGTCGCCTTCGTAGCGTTCCAGGAACCCGGCCGGGGAGGCCCCCGTCCGGGCCAGGGGCCGGGCAGTCAGGTGTTCTGTGGGCTCTGTCAGCTCTGCTCAACTCCGTCAGCCGCGGGACCCTTCATCACCACGGCCCGGACCCGACATCGCCGGGTCCGGGCCGTCATGGCGCTGGACTGTTTACGGGACCCACGGGTACGCCCCGGCGGCACCTTTCGTGGTGAGGCCCATCTTGCTCGCGACCTTGAGGAGCATGCGCTTGGCCATGAAGCCCCTCCTTCAGACAGCACACCAGCAGCGGCGGGAAGATCACCGTTGACTTCGAAGCTAGCTCACCTCACCCGGTCGCGACAGACTTGAGCATTCCGGCGACTTGGGTAGCGAAGGGGCGCCCCGTCCGGCACCGGACGCGTCGTCGGGGGGACCGCCGGTGGAACAGCCGTACGTCACCAGCGCGATGCCCAGGAGCAGCAGCGTGGCGATCAGGAGGCCGACCGTGCGGACGTCCGTGAACCGCCCGGGCCTCTCCGGCTGTTCGGCGGGCGCCCGGGAGGGCTCGGGTGTGGGTGTGGGTGTGGGTGTGGGTG
>NZ_SMKC01000125.1 GCF_004348315.1 Streptomyces sp. 8K308
GCATCCGCCAACGCGTGGCGAGCCAGCACCGGCACCGCGGTCTGGCCGGGGTGGCGTGCCGCCCCGACGCGTGCTCTCCCGCCCACGGTTCGTCCCGTGTTACTCCGAACGCGTTCCAGCCGCGCCCTGCTCGGCGGTCGCGCCGCCAGGTGCCTGCTGGCACTGCCAGGTGCGGGTGGTTCGTCCATTCGGGGGATGGTGGCGGATATGCTGCCCGCAGGGAGGGCGGCGTCGGGCCTTCGGACCGCTCAGGCCGGCAGGCCGCGCCGCTCGGGACCGCGAAGATGACGACGACTGACATAGGTGGGGAGCGGATGCAACAGCCCGGTGGGATGCCCGTGCCACCCCCCGCCCCGCCGGACGGCGGGACGACCGGGTACGTCCAGCTGCCGCCCGGCGCCATGGTGCCGGCTCCGGCCCCCGTGGCGGGCGCCGCACCGCCGGACATCAGCCACGTGGGCGTCGCGGTGCTGCTGATCGGACCGGCCGGGGCCGGCAAGACGACAGTGGCCAGGTACTGGGCGGAGCGGCGTCCGGTGCCGACCGCGCACATCAGCCTGGACGACGTGCGGGAGTGGGTGCGCTCCGGCTTCGCCGACCCGCGCTCCGGCTGGGACGACCGCTCCGAGGCGCAGTACCGGCTGGCCCGGCGCACCTGCGGCTTCGCCGCGCGCAACTTCCTGGCCAACGGCATCTCCTGCATCCTGGACGACGCGGTCTTCCCCGACCGGCCGGCCGTGGGGCTCGGTGGCTGGAAGCGCCACGTGGGCCCGGGGCTCATCCCGATCGTGCTGCTGCCCGGCCTTGACATCGTGCTGGAGCGCAACGCGGCCCGCACGGGCACCCGCCGCCTCTCGGACGAGGAGGTGGCCACCATTCACGGCCGGATGGCCGGCTGGTACGGCTCGGGGCTGCCGATCATCGACAACTCGCGCCACGACGTCGCCACCACCGCCCACATGCTGGACGACGCGGTGGCCCGCAGCCTCAGCACGCCGCCGCAGTGGTGACTTCCGGCCAATCACCCGTAGGGGTGTTCGGGCTCACGCTCGTCCGGCCCCGCTGAGAAGGCCGGAATCCCCGGCGCTGCGTAGGCTCGGTCCATGTCCGAGGTTCACGCGGGCCGGCGCTCACGGCTCCGTGCCCACGCTTCGTCGGCGGGCGACGTGGCCGCCGTCGTCTCCCGGCCGTCCAACGTGCGCTATCTCGTGGGCCCGGCCCCGGCCGACGCCGTGCTGCTCGTCGGGCACGACGGCGGGGATGTGCTGTTCGGCCACTGGGACCCGGCCGAGGAGCCGGTGGGGCCCCGTCCGCACGACGAGGAGAGCCTGCGCGTCACCCCGCTCGACGGCGACGCCGATCCGGCGCTCGCCGCGGTCGTCGCGGCCGCGGAGGGGGGCGCGCGGGCGGTGGCCGTGGAGGAGCACCACCTGACGGTGGCCAGGCACCGGGCCCTGACCCGGGCCGCGCCGGGCGCCGTGTTCACCGACCTCGACTGTGCGGTGGAGCGGCAGCGGCTGGTCAAGGACGAGGACGAGATCGCGGCCCTGCGGGTGGCGGCCGAGATCACCGACCGGGCGCTCGGCGAACTCCTCGAGTCGATCCTGGTGGGCCGCACCGAGCGTCATCTGGCGCTCGAGCTCGAGCGCCGACTGGTGGACCACGGCGCGGACGGCCCGGCGTTCCCGACCTCCGTGGCCACCGGCAGCCACTCCGGCCTCGCCGGGCACCGGCCGACCGACCGCAGGGTGGAGGAGGGCGACTTCCTCACCGTTCGGCTCGGCGCCAGGTTCCGCGGCTACCGCTGCCAGATCGGCCGGACCTTCGTCATCGGCACCAGCCCGGCCGACTGGCAGATCGAGCTCTACGACGTGGTCTTCGCGGCCCAGCGGGCGGCCAGGGAGGCGCTGACGCCCGGCGCCGAGTACCGGGAGGTGGACCGCGCGGCGCGCGAGGTGCTCTCGGCGGCCGGGCACGGCAGGGCGCTCGGCCCGGTGACCGGGCACGGGGTGGGGCTCGAGATTGGGGAGGACCCTCGGCTGTCTCCCGCGGCCATGGGTAGACTTGGCCCCTGTGTGCCGGTCACCGTCGAGCCGGGGGTCCATCTACCGGGCCGGGGCGGTGTCCGGATCGACGACACGCTCGTCGTCCGCTCCCCGGCGGACGGCGGACCGGAGCTACTCACCATCACGACCAAGGAGCTCCTCGCCCTGTGACCCCGCGGGGGGCCGGTGAGCGGGGGGACCGCGGTCACCTTCACGCAGCAGTCCCTAGGAGATTCCGCGACCGTGGCCACCACGAACGACCTCAAGAACGGCATGGTGCTCAAGCTGGAAGGGGGCCAGCTGTGGTCCGTTGTCGAGTTCCAGCACGTCAAGCCCGGTAAGGGCGGCGCCTTCGTCCGCACCAAGCTGAAGAACGTGCTCTCCGGCAAGGTGGTCGACAAGACCTTCAACGCCGGCACCAAGGTCGAGACGGCCACCGTCGACCGGCGGGGAATGCAGTTCTCCTTCAAGGACGGCGCCGACTTCGTCTTCATGGACACCGAGACGTACGACCAGCTCTACGTCAACCCGGAGACCGTGGGCGACGCGGCGAACTACCTGCTCGAGGGGCAGGACTGCACCGTCGCGATCTACGAGGAGAACCCGCTCTTCATCGAGCTGCCGGCCGCCGTCGAGCTGGTGGTCGAGTACACCGAGCCGGGCGTCCAGGGAGACCGCTCCACCGGTGGCACCAAGCCCGCGCGTCTGGAGACCGGGTACGAGATCGGCGTCCCGCTGTTCATCACCACCGGTGAGAAGATCAAGGTCGACACCCGCTCCGGCGAATACCTTGGCCGGGTGAACAACTAACCGTGTCTGCCCGCAGCAAGGCTCGCAAGCGTGCCCTGCAGATCCTCTTCGAGGCCGACCAGCGGGGTGTGCCGCCGCTCGACGTGATGGCCAGCTGGGTCGAGATCGGCAAGACCGACGACCGGCAGCCGCCGGTCAGCGAGTACACCCGCGAACTGGTCGAGGGCTACGCGGCCCGCGCCGAGCGGATCGACGAGCTGATCGCCCAGTACTCGGTCGGCTGGACGCTGGACCGGATGCCGGGCGTCGACCGCAACATCCTGCGTCTCGCCGCCTTCGAGCTGATATGGCAGGACGGCACGCCCGACGCGGTGGTGCTCGACGAGGCCGTGCAGCTGGCCAGGGAGTTCTCCACGGACGACTCCCCGCCCTTCGTCAACGGCCTGCTCGGCCGCCTGAAGGATCTCAAGCCCTCCCTCCGCCGCTAGCGGGGGAGCGCGGGGCCCGGAACGGGCCGCGACGGCGGCGGGCCCGGCCGAATGGCCAGGCCCGCCGCCGTCTCAGCTCTCCTCCGCCTGCACCGCGCGGCGGGCGTCCGCGCCGAGCACGCCCCAGCTGATCAGCTGCTCGGTGAGGACCGAGGGCGACTGGTCGTAGATCACGGCCAGGGTGCGCAGGTCGTCCTGGCGGATCGAGAGCACCTTGCCGTTGTAGTCGCCGCGCTGGCTCTGGATGGTGGCCGTGTAGCGCTGGAGCGGGCCGGCCTTCTCACTCGGCACGTGCGCGAGGCGCTCCAGGTCGAGCACGAGCTTCGGCGGCGGCTCGGCGGCGCCACCGGGCGTCGAGCCGGGCAGCAGCTCCTGGACGGGGACCCCGTAGAAGTCCGCCAGCTCCGCGAGGCGCTGCACGGTCACGGCGCGGTCGCCCCGCTCGTACGAGCCGACCACGACCGCCTTCCAGCGGCCCTGCGACTTCTCCTCGACCCCATGGAGCGACAGACCCTGCTGGGTGCGGATGGCCCGGAGCTTGGCTCCGAGCTGTTTGGCGTATTCGCTGGACATGTGTCTCCCCGGGACGGCTTTCTGGTAACTCACTGTGAGGTTACGCAGCGTAATATCTCTCGTCAAGCCGAGGCGACAAGGTAGCCCCTGACCTGGGGCGATGCGGAGCGTGCCGAAGCTCCTGGTATTGTCGGCCCGGATCGACCGACGTCCTTTAACGCCCGTCCCGTGAGGCGGGGAAGGAGGTCCTCTTCATATGGACAACGAGAGCAACCCTGCTCCGGCCCGTTCCGTCCTGGAAGCGCCGGACATCGCGCGGGTGTTGACCCGCATCGCCCACGAGATCGTCGAGCGCGCAAAGGGCGCCGACGACGTGGTGCTGCTCGGCATCCCCACCCGGGGTGTCTTCCTGGCCCGCCGGCTCGCGGCCAATCTGCGCGAGATCACCGGGCACCCGCTCCCCGTGGGCTCGCTCGACATCACGATGTACCGGGACGACCTGCGGCTGCGCCCCGCGCGCGCCCTGGCCAGGACCGAGATCCCGGGCGACGGCGTCGACGGCCGCCTCGTCGTCCTCGTGGACGACGTGCTGTTCTCCGGCCGCACCATCAGGGCCGCGCTCGACGCCCTGGGTGACATCGGGCGGCCGCGCGCCGTGCAGCTCGCCGTCCTCGTCGACCGCGGCCACCGTGAGCTGCCGATCCGCGCCGACTACGTCGGCAAGAACATCCCGACCTCGCTGCGCGAGACCGTCCGCGTCCTGCTCCAGGAGGAGGACGGCCGCGACGGCGTGCTCCTCGGCGTGCGCGAGCACGCCCCAGCGGCCGAGCGCTAGCGCGCCAGCCAGCCAAGCCGAGCCCCACCCGGGCCCCGGCACGCCGGCGCGCCCGCACGCTTCCCCGAACCACACGGAAGGCACCTGATGAAGCGTCACCTCATCTCGGCCACCGACCTCTCCCACGACGACGCGCTCCTGGTGCTCGACACCGCCGAGGAGCTGGCCAGGGTCGCGGACCGGCCGATCAAGAAGCTGCCGACCCTGCGCGGCCGCACGGTGGTCAACCTCTTCTTCGAGGACTCCACCCGCACCCGGATCTCCTTCGAGGCGGCGGCCAAACGGCTCTCGGCCGACGTGATCAACTTCTCCGCCAAGGGCTCCTCGGTCTCCAAGGGCGAGTCGCTCAAGGACACCGCGCTCACCCTGGAGGCGATGGGCGCCGACGCCGTCGTCATCCGGCACCACGACTCCGGCGCCCCACACCGGCTCGCCACCTCCGGTTGGATCGGCGGCTGCGTCGTCAACGCGGGCGACGGCACCCACGAGCACCCGACCCAGGCGCTGCTCGACGCGTTCACCCTGCGCCGGCGCCTGGTCGGCGGCCGGGACCGCGGCCTGGGCGCTGACCTGGAGGGCCGCCGGATCACCATCGTCGGCGACATCCTGCACAGCCGGGTGGCCCGCTCAAACGTCCGGCTGCTCACCACGCTCGGCGCCGAGGTCACCGTCGTCGGCCCGCCCACCCTGCTGCCGGTCGGCGTGGAGCGCTGGCCCTGCGCCGTCGACTACGACCTGGACGCGGTGCTGCCCAAGTCCGACGCCGTGATGATGCTCCGGGTCCAGCGCGAGCGGATGAACGCCGCCTTCTTCCCCACCGAGCGTGAGTACGCCCGCCGCTACGGTCTTGACGGCGACCGGATGGGCCGCATGCCCGAGCACGCCGTCGTGATGCACCCCGGCCCCATGAACCGCGGCATGGAGATCACCGCCGAGGTCGCCGACTCGCCCCGCTGCACCGCCGTCGAGCAGGTGTCCGGGGGCGTCAGCGTCCGGATGGCCGTCCTGTACCTGCTGCTCGGCGGCTCCGAGCCCGCCGTCAGCGCCCGCACCACCGAGGAGAACACCCAGGCATGAGCGAGAACACCGCGCGCACCCTGATCCGCGCCGCGAGGGTACTCGGCGGCGCCCCCCAGGACGTGCTGATCGAGGGTGAGACCGTCGCCCGCGTCGGCGCCGGCCTCGACGCCGAGGGCGCGGAGGTCGTCGAGGCCGACGGGCTCGTCCTGCTGCCGGGCCTGGTCGACCTGCACACCCACCTGCGCGAGCCGGGCCGCGAGGACTCGGAGACCGTGCTCACCGGCACCAGGGCGGCGGCCGCCGGCGGCTTCACCGCCGTGCACGCCATGGCCAACACCTTCCCGGTCGCCGACACCGCTGGCGTGGTCGAGCAGGTCTGGCGCCTGGGCCGGGAGTCCGGCTACTGCGACGTGCAGCCGGTTGGCGCCGTCACCGTCGGCCTCGGCGGCCGGCAGCTCGCCGAGCTCGGCGCCATGCACGACTCGGCGGCCGGCGTCGTCGTCTTCTCCGACGACGGCAAGTGCGTGGACGACGCCGTGATCATGCGGCGCGCGCTGGAGTACGTGAAGGCGTTCGACGGCGTGATCGCCCAGCACGCCCAGGAGCCGAGGCTCACCGAGGGCGCCCAGATGAACGAGGGCGCCGTCTCGGCCGAGCTCGGCCTCGGCGGCTGGCCGGCGGTGGCCGAGGAGGCGATCATCGCCCGCGACGTGCTGCTCGCCGCGCACGTCGGCTCCCGGGTCCACATCTGCCACCTCTCGACGGCCGGCTCCGTCGAACTGGTGCGCTGGGCGAAGTCCAAGGGCTGGCAGGTCACCGCCGAGGTCACCCCGCACCACCTGCTGCTCACCGACGAACTGGTCCGCTCCTACGACCCGGTCTTCAAGGTCAACCCGCCGCTGCGCACCGAGGAGGACGTGCTCGCGCTGCGCGAGGCGCTGGCCGACGGCACCATCGACTGCGTGGCCACCGACCACGCGCCGCACCCGCACGAGGACAAGGACTGCGAGTGGGGCGCGGCCGCCATGGGCATGGTCGGCCTGGAGACCGCGCTGTCCGTGGTGCAGCACACGATGGTGGACACCGGTCTCCTCGACTGGGCCGGCGTCGCCGACCGCATGTCCTTCCGGCCGGCCACCATCGGCCGGCTCGCCGGCCACGGCCGCCCGGTGGCCGAGGGCGAGCCCGCCAACCTCACCCTCCTCGACCCCGCCTACCGTGGAGAGGTGGACCCCGCCGCGTTCGCCTCCCGCAGCCGCAACACCCCCTATCGGGGTCGCGAGCTGCCGGGCCGGGTGACGCACACCTTCCTGCGGGGCCGGGCAACGCTCATGGACGGGAAGCTGGTATGAACGCCGCGCTGCGCTACGCGCTCACCACCGAGGACGGCGCGGAGACCGTCCGCAGGTCACAGGAAGTCACCGACTGGGGCGCCCGAGCCGCCTGGCTCGTCGGCCTGTTGCTGTTCGTCGCGCTGGTCTACTGGCTGATGCGCGAGGGCTGGAAGTGGCGCGCCACGCTCCAGGGCGACCTGCCCGAGCTGCCGGCGCCGCCCGCCGAGCCCGGGCCCGAGCGGCTGCGGATGACCGGCCGCTACCACGGCACCACGACCGCCGGGCAGTGGCTCGACCGGATCGCCGCCCACGGCCTCGGCGCCCGCAGCCGGGCCGAGCTGACCCTCACCGAGGAGGGCGTGACGGTGCTCAGGCCGGGCGCGGTCGACTTCCTCATCCCGGCCGACCGGATCCGCGGCGCGCGCCCCGAGAAGGGCATCGCCGGCAAGGTCCTCACCGAGGGCGGGCTGCTGGTGATCACCTGGGAGCACGGCGACCGGCTGCTCGACTCCGGCTTCCGCTCCGACAGGTCCGCCGAGCACGCCGCCTGGATCGAGGCCCTGGGCACCTACTCGCCGGCCGAGCCCGCCCCCGTTCAGCACGACCCGAAGCACGAGTCTCAGCACGAAGAGGAAGGCGTCCGATGACCGCCACCACCCGCACCGCCGCCCCGGCACCGGCCGTGCTCGTCCTCGAGGACGGCCGCACCTTCCGCGGACAGGCGTACGGAGCGCGGGGCGAGACCGTCGGCGAGGCCGTCTTCTCCACCGGCATGACCGGCTACCAGGAGACCCTGACCGACCCCTCGTACCACCGCCAGCTCGTGGTGATGACCGCCCCGCACATCGGCAACACCGGCGTCAACGACGAGGACCCGGAGTCCCGCCGCATCTGGGTCGCCGGCTACGTGGTCCGGGACCCGGCGCGCCGGTACTCCAACTGGCGGGCCAGGCGCTCGCTCGACGAGGAGCTCGCCGCCCAGGGCGTGGTCGGCATCAGCGGCGTCGACACCCGCGCTCTCACCCGCCACCTGCGGGAGCGCGGCGCGATGCGCGCCGGGATCTTCTCCGGCGAGGCCGTCGCCGACACCGCCACGCTGCTTGCCAGGGTGCGGTCCGCGCCGCAGATGTCGGGCGCCGACCTGTCGCCCGAGGTCGCCACCACCGAGCCCTACGTGGTGCCGGCCATCGGCGAGAAGCGGCTCACGGTGGCCGCGATCGACCTCGGTATCAAGGGCATGACCCCGCACCGGATGGCCGAGCGCGGGATCGAGGTGCACGTCCTGCCGGTCACGGCCACCCTCGACGAGATCTACGCCGTCGCCCCCGACGGGGTGTTCTTCTCCAACGGCCCTGGCGACCCGGCGACCGCCGACCACCCGGTCAAGTTGATGCGTGGCGTGTTGGAGCGCGGTACCCCGCTGTTCGGCATCTGCTTCGGCAACCAGATCCTCGGCCGCGCGCTCGGCTTCGGCACCTTCAAGCTCAAGTACGGCCACCGCGGCATCAACCAGCCGGTCAAGGACCTCACCACCGGCAAGGTCGAGGTGACCGCGCACAACCACGGCTTCGCCGTCGACGCACCGCTCGACGCCGTCACCGACACCCCCTACGGCCGGGTCGAGGTCTCCCACGTCTGCCTCAACGACGACGTCGTCGAGGGGCTGCGGCTGCTCGACCGGCCGGCCTTCAGCGTCCAGTACCACCCCGAAGCGGCGGCGGGTCCGCACGACGCCGCCTATCTGTTCGACCGCTTCGTCTCCCTGATGGAGGGCCAGCGTGCCTAAGCGCACCGATATCCAGTCCGTCCTGGTCATCGGCTCCGGCCCGATCGTCATCGGCCAGGCCGCCGAGTTCGACTACTCGGGCACCCAGGCCTGCCGTGTGCTCAAGGCCGAAGGCCTGCGCGTCATCCTGGTCAACTCCAACCCGGCCACGATCATGACCGACCCGGAGATCGCCGACGCCACCTACATCGAGCCGATCACCCCGGAGTTCGTCGAGCGGATCATCGCCAAGGAGCGCCCCGACGTCCTGCTGCCGACCCTCGGCGGCCAGACGGCGCTCAACACCGCGATCGCGCTGCACGAGTCCGGCGCCCTCGCCGCCCACGGCGTCGAGCTGATCGGCGCCAGCGTCGACGCCATCGCCAAGGGCGAGGACCGCGACAAGTTCAAGGCCGTCGTCGAGGCCGTCCGCGAGACCATCGGACACGGCGAGTCGGCGCGTTCGGTCATCTGCCACTCCATGGACGACGTGCTCGCCGGCGTCGAGGAGCTCGGCGGCTACCCGGTCGTCGTCCGGCCCTCCTTCACCATGGGCGGCGCCGGCTCGGGCTTCGCCCACGACGAGGAGGAGCTGCGCCGCATCGCCGGCCAGGGCCTGGCCCTCTCGCCCACCACCGAGGTGCTCCTCGAGGAGTCCATCCTCGGCTGGAAGGAGTACGAGCTCGAGCTGATGCGCGACCGCAACGACAACGTGGTGGTCGTCTGCTCCATCGAGAACCTCGACCCGATGGGCGTGCACACCGGGGACTCGATCACCGTGGCGCCCGCGATGACGCTGACCGACCGCGAGTACCAGATCCTGCGCGACATCGGCATCGCCGTGATCCGCGAGGTCGGCGTCGACACCGGCGGCTGCAACATCCAGTTCGCCGTCAACCCGGACGACGGCCGGGTGGTCGTCATCGAGATGAACCCCCGGGTCTCCCGCTCCTCCGCGCTCGCGTCCAAGGCCACCGGCTTCCCGATCGCGAAGATCGCCGCTCGGCTGGCCATCGGCTACACGCTGGACGAGATCCCCAACGACATCACGGAGGAGACGCCCGCTTCCTTCGAGCCCACCCTCGACTACGTGGTGGTCAAGGTCCCGCGGTTCGCGTTCGAGAAGTTCCCGGCCGCCGACCCGACCCTCACCACCACCATGAAGTCGGTCGGCGAGGCCATGGCCATCGGCCGCAACTTCACCGAGGCGCTGCAGAAGGCGCTGCGCTCCGTGGAGAAGAAGGGCTCCCAGTTCGACTTCGCCGGCGACCCCGGCGGTGCCGGCGACCTCGACGAGCTGCTGGCCCGCGCCGCCGTCCCTACCGACGGCCGGCTCTCCACCGTGATGGCCGCCATCCGCGCCGGCGCCACCCCCGAGCAGGTCTTCGAGTCCACCCACATCGACCCCTGGTTCGTCGACCAGCTCTTCCTCATCAAGGAGGTCGCCGACGAGCTGGCCGCCGCCGAGCAGCTCACCCCCGAGCTGCTGGCCGGCGCCAAGCGGCACGGCTTCTCCGACGCCCAGATCGCCGGCATCCGCGGCCTGCGCGAGGACGTGGTGCGCGAGGTGCGGCACGCGCTCGGCGTGCACCCGGTCTACAAGACCGTGGACACCTGCGCCGCCGAGTTCGCCGCCCGCACCCCGTACCTCTACTCCTCCTACGACGAGGAGACCGAGGTCGCCCCGCGCGAGCGGCCGGCCGTGATCATCCTGGGCTCGGGCCCCAACCGGATCGGCCAGGGCATCGAGTTCGACTACTCCTGCGTCCACGCCTGCTTCGCGCTGAGCGACGCCGGCTACGACACCGTGATGGTCAACTGCAACCCCGAGACCGTCTCCACCGACTACGACACCTCCGACCGGCTCTACTTCGAGCCGCTCACCCTGGAGGACGTGCTGGAGATCGTGCACGCCGAGAGCCAGGCGGGCCCGGTCGCCGGCGTCATCGTCCAGCTCGGCGGCCAGACCCCGCTCGGCCTGGCCCAGGCGCTCAAGGACAACGGGGTGCCCATCGTGGGCACCTCGCCCGAGGCCATCAACCTGGCCGAGGAGCGAGGCGCGTTCGGCCGGGTGCTCGCCGAGGCCGGGCTGCCCGCCCCCAAGTACGGGACCGCCTTCTCCTTCGACGAGGCCAAGGCCATCGCCGCCGGCATCGGCTACCCGGTGATGGTCCGCCCCAGCTACGTGCTCGGCGGCCGCGGCATGCGGATCGTCTACGACGAGGCCGCCCTCGCCGAGTACCTGGAGCAGCACGCCGGGCTGATCTCGGAGCACCCGGTGCTCGTCGACCGCTTCCTCGACGACGCCATCGAGATCGACGTGGACGCCCTCTACGACGGCACCGAGCTCTACCTCGGCGGCGTCATGGAGCACATCGAGGAGGCCGGCATCCACTCCGGCGACTCGGCCTGCGCGCTGCCGCCGATCACCCTGGGCGGCCACGACATCAAGCGGCTGCGCGCCTCCACCGAGGCCATCGCCGCCGGCGTCGGCGTCCGCGGCCTGATCAACATCCAGTTCGCGCTCGCCGGCGACATCCTCTACGTGCTCGAGGCCAACCCGCGCGCCTCCCGCACCGTCCCCTTCACCTCGAAGGCCACCGCCGTGCCGCTGGCCAAGGCGGCGGCCCGGATCTCGCTCGGCGCCACCATCGCCGAGCTGCGCGCCGAGGGGATGCTGCCGGCCCGCGGCGACGGGGGCACCCTCCCGCTGGACGCGCCGATCTCCGTCAAGGAGGCCGTGATGCCCTGGTCCCGCTTCCGGGACGTGCACGGGCGCGGCGTGGACATCGTGCTCGGCCCCGAGATGCGGTCCACCGGCGAGGTGATGGGCATCGACTCGGCCTTCGGCACCGCCTACGCCAAGTCGCAGGCCGGCGCCTACGGCGCGCTGCCCACCAAGGGCCGGGCGTTCGTCTCGGTCGCCAACCGCGACAAGCGGGCCATGATCTTCCCGGCCCGCGCCCTGGTGGAGCACGGCTTCGAGCTGCTGGCCACCTCGGGCACCGCCGAGGTGCTCAAGCGGAACGGCATCCACGCCACCGTGGTGCGCAAGCAGAACGAGGGCCAGGGGCCGAACGGCGAGCCCACCATCGTCCAGCTGATCCACGAGGGCCAGGTCGACCTCATCGTCAACACCCCCTACGGCACCGGCGGTCGGCTCGACGGCTACGACATCCGCACGGCGGCCGTCGCCCGCGGTATCCCCTGCCTGACGACCGTCCAGGCACTGGCCGCGGCCGTCCAGGGCATCGACGCGCTCACCAGGGGGGAGGTCGGCGTCCGCGCCCTCCAGGAGCACGCCAGCCAGCTGGTCGAGGCACGGAACCGGTGACCGGGGTGACCGCCTACGGCCTCCTGTTCAACGCCGTCCTCCGCCGGCTCGACCCCGAGCGCGCCCACGGCCTCGCCTTCGCGCTGATCCGCCTCGCGGCGCGGGTGCCAGGGCTGCGCACCGCCGTGCGCGCCGTCTACGCCCCGGCGTACCCCAGCCTGCGGGTGCGGGCCCTGGGCCGCGAGATGCCCGGGCCCTTCGGGCTCGCCGCCGGCTTCGACAAGAACGCGGTGGGCGTGGACGGCCTGGCGATGCTGGGCTTCGACCACGTTGAGATCGGCACCGTCACCGGCCGCCCGCAGCCCGGCAATCCGCCGCGCCGGCTCTTCCGGCTGCCGGCCGACCGGGCCCTGGTCAACCGGATGGGCTTCAACAACGAGGGCTCGGCCGCCGTCGCCGCCCGGCTCGCCGGGCGCGGCCGGCGGGCCCGGCCGGTCCTCGGCGTCAACATCGGCAAGACCAAGGCGGTCCCCGAATCGGAGGCCGTCGCCGACTACGTCACCTCGACCGAGCGGCTCGCCCGGCACGCCGACTACCTGGTGGTCAACGTCTCCTCGCCCAACACCCCCGGGCTGCGCGACCTCCAGGCCACCGAGCGGTTGCGTCCGCTGCTGACCGCCGTGCGCGAGGCGGCCGACCGCGCGGTGCAGGACCGGCGGGTCCCGCTGCTGGTCAAGATCGCTCCCGACCTCGCCGACGAGGACGTGGACGCCGTCGCCGACCTCGCGCTCGACCTCGGCCTCGACGGCATCATCGCCACCAACACCACCATCGCCAGGGACGGCCTCGCCACCCCGGCGGCCGAGGTCGCCGCGCTCGGCGCCGGCGGCCTCTCGGGCGCGCCGCTCAAGGAGCGCTCGCTCGCCGTGCTGCGGCGGCTGCACCGCCGCGTCGGCGGCCGGGTCACCCTGATCGGCGTCGGTGGCATCGAGACCGCCGAGGACGCCTGGGAGCGGGTGCTGGCCGGCGCGACCCTGGTCCAGGGCTACACCGGCTTCATCTACGCCGGCCCGGGCTGGGCCCGCGCCATCCACCGCGGGCTCGCCAGGCGCCTGTCCGCCAGCCCCTACCCGACGCTCGCCGACGCCGTCGGCGCAGGCGCCCGCGACGACGTGACGGAGGACAGGACATGAGCGCCCCCGAGCCCTTCGGCACCCGGCTGCGCCGGGCCATGGACGAGCGCGGCCCGCTGTGCGTGGGCATCGACCCGCACCCCTCGCTGCTCGCGGCCTGGGGGCTCGGCGACGACATCGCCGGCCTCGAGCGCTTCGCCGGCACGGTCGTCGACGCGCTCGCCGAGCGGGTCGCCGTGCTCAAGCCGCAGTCGGCCTTCTTCGAGCGCTTCGGCTCCCGGGGCGTCGCCGTGCTCGAGCGGACCGTCGCCGACGCGCGCTCCGCCGGCGCCCTGGTGCTGCTCGACGCCAAGCGTGGCGACATCGGCTCCACCATGGCCGCCTACGCCGCCACCTACCTGGCCGAGGGCGCCCCGCTCGCCGCCGACGCCGTCACCCTGAGCCCCTACCTGGGCTACGGCTCGCTGCGCCCGGCCCTCGACCTCGCCAGGGCGAACGGCATGGGCGTGTTCGTGCTGGCCCTCACCTCCAACCCGGAGGGCGCCGAGGTCCAGTCCGCGGTCACCGCGGCCGGCCCCACGGTCGCCCAGGGGATCCTCGACCGGCTGCGCGAGGAGAACGCGGCCGAGCTGGCCGCCGGCGCCCCGCTGGGCTCGTTCGGCGCCGTGGTCGGCGCCACCGTCGGCGAGACCGGTGCCGAACTGGCGATCGGCGGGCCGCTGTTGGCGCCCGGCGTGGGCGCCCAGGGCGCCACGGCCGCGGATCTGCCCCGGGTCTTCGGGGGCACGCTGGGCCAGGTGTTGCCCAGCGTCAGCCGCGGGGTGCTGAAGCACGGCCCGGAACCGGCGGCACTGCGTGCCGCGTCGGAGCGTGAGGCGGCGGATATCGCGCGGTTCGTCGACTCCGGAGTGTGACCGCGCGCATCGTTGCCGCAAACCGTGCAAGGATATGTCGGAAATGCGAGGGGGGATCTCTAGCTGACCTGGACTTTTTGCCGATTCTCGCTGACTAATCGCGGTGCCGGCCGCTAGTCTCCGTCGAGAGCGGAGCCTCGAGCGCGTTGCTCGTTGCTCCGCCGGTGTGGGGCCACTAGGTTCCTCACCATTCCGTATCCGACAGTTCGATACCCGAGGTGACGTAGGCGTGGCTCTTCCGCCCCTTACCCCTGAACAGCGCGCAGCCGCGCTTCAGAAGGCCGCCGCGGCTCGCCGGGAGCGCGCCGAGGTCAAGAATCGGCTCAAGCACTCCGGCGCCTCGCTGCACGAGGTCATCAAGCAGGGCCAGGAGAACGATGTCATCGGCAAGATGAAGGTCAGCGCACTGCTCGAGTCGATGCCGGGCGTCGGCAAGGTCCGCGCCCGCCAGATCATGGAGCGGCTCGGCATTTCCGAGAGCCGCCGGGTCCGTGGGCTCGGCTCCAACCAGATCGCCGCGCTCGAGCGCGAGTTCGGCGCCAAGAGCTGAGATTTTCCCGACCCTCCGGGAACCGGGATAATCGCCGCATGACCGATCGTCCGCGACTGACCGTGCTCTCCGGCCCCTCCGGGGTCGGCAAGAGCACGGTCGTCGCTCATTTGCGCAAAGCCCACCCGGAAGTGTGGCTGTCCGTGTCCGCCACCACGCGGAAGCCCCGCCCCGGTGAACGGCACGGCGTCCAGTACTACTTCGTGGACGACGAGGAGTTCGACAAGCTGGTCGCCAACGGCGAGCTGCTCGAGTGGGCGGAGTTCGCCGGCAACCGCTACGGGACCCCGCGTCGCGCCGTGCTGCATCGGCTCGAGGCGGGCGGCCCCGTGCTCCTCGAGATCGACCTGCAGGGCGCCCGCCAGATCCGGGAGAGCATGCCGGAGGCCCGGCTGGTGTTCCTCGCGCCGCCCAGCTGGGAGGAGTTGGTCCGCCGGCTCACCGGCCGCGGCACCGAGCCGCCCGAGGTCATCGAGCGGCGGCTCGACGCCGCGCGCACCGAGCTCGCCGCCGAGCCAGAGTTCGACGTCACCCTGGTCAACACCTCGGTCGAGGACGTCGTGAGCGAGCTGCTAGCCTTGATTCGTTAAGAGCCCTGACCTGTCAAGAGGGGGGCCTCCCCAGATTCCCAGCGGAAGGCAGAGCGTGTCCTCTCCCATCACCACGCCCGAGGGCATCATCAACCCGCCGATCGACGAGCTGCTCGAGGCGACCGACTCGAAGTACAGCCTGGTGATCTACGCCGCCAAGCGGGCGCGCCAGATCAACGCCTACTACTCGCAGCTCGGCGAGGGCCTGCTGGAGTACGTGGGGCCGCTGGTCGACACGCATGTGCACGAGAAGCCGCTGTCGATCGCGCTGCGCGAGATCAACGCGGGCCTGCTGACCTCCGAGGCCGTCGAGGGCGCCACGGACTAAGCCCTGTCCGGGTGATCTTCTTCGGGCCCGCGCCGCCAGCTACGGCACGTCGCCGCGTTACCCCGCGCCGCGCGGCGCCGATATGCCGCTCTCCGCGGCGTGGGGCATGTCGGGCGCTGCGCGCGCATACGGCCACGTATGAGCTGCGTTGCCGCCGATGTGCGGCTCCGCCGCGTGGGGGGCCTTGAGCGAGGCGGATGGGGGCACTCCCCCCGAGCACTCCGTGCAGGGGGCGCCCCCAGCCGGACGAAGTCTGGGGGAGCACCGCGTCTGACGCCGCGGGCTGATCCGACAAGATCGACAGGACAGGATTTAGGTCCCGGCGGAAGCGCTCGGTGTTCTTCGGGCCCGGCGGCCACGCGGCCGCCGGGCCCGACGTCTGTCAGAGCCGTGGTGCAGGATGGAGCCACGCGGCCAGGAAGAAGCAACACGAGGGGAGCGCCGTCGCCTTCGGCGGCGCGGGAAGGGGCGAGCGATGGGCCGGCCGGAGATCGTCCTCGGGGTGGGTGGCGGCATCGCCGCCTACAAGGTCCCCGAGCTGCTGCGGCTGTTCACCGAGTCCGGGCACTCGGTCACCGTGGTGCCCACCGCTTCGGCGCTGCGCTTCGTCGGCGCCCCCACCTGGGCGGCGCTCTCCGGCGCCCCGGTGGCCACCGAGGTCTGGGAGGACGTGCACGAGGTGCCGCACGTCAGGATCGGGCAGCGGGCCGACCTGGTGGTGATCGCCCCCGCCACCGCGGACGTGCTGGCCCGCGCCGCCGGCGGCCGCGCCGACGACCTGCTGACCAACGTGCTGCTCACCGCCCGCTGCCCCGTCGTCTTCGCGCCCGCCATGCACACCGAGATGTGGGAGCACCCCGCCACCCAGGAGAACGTGGCCACCCTGCGCCGCCGCGGCGCCCTGGTGATCGAGCCCGCCGTGGGCCGGCTCACCGGCGCCGACACCGGGAAGGGCCGACTGCCGGACCCGGCCGCGATCTTCGCCTACTGCCGCCGGGTGCTGGAGCGCGGCGCCGCCGCCGCGCCGGCCGCCGACCTGGCCGGCCGCCGGGTGGTGATCAGCGCCGGGGGCACCCGTGAGCCGCTCGACCCGGTCCGCTACCTGGGGAACCGCTCCTCGGGCAAGCAGGGCTACGCGCTGGCCCGGACCGCCGCCGCCCGGGGCGCGGCGGTCACCCTGGTCGCGGCCAACACCGCGCTGCCCGACCCAGCCGGCGTCACCGTGGTCCCGGTGTCCACCACGGAGGAGCTCCGGGAGGCGGTGGTCAAGGCCGCCGCCGAGGCGGACGCGGTGGTGATGGCCGCCGCCGTCGCCGACTTCCGGCCGGCCAGCCGCGCCCCCCAGAAGATCAAGAAGCGGGACGACCGGGAGCCGGAGCCCATCGCCCTGGTCCGCAACCCGGACATCCTCGCCGAGCTGGCCGCCGGCCGTCGGCCCGGGCAGCTGGTCGTCGGCTTCGCCGCCGAGACGGAGGACGTGCTGGCCAACGGCCGCGCCAAGCTGGTGCGCAAGGGCTGCGACGTCCTGGTGGTCAATCGGGTGGGCGAGGGCATCGCCTTCGGCGCCGAGGAGAACGAGGCGGTGATCCTGGAGGCCGGGGGAGCGGAGACGCCCGTGCCGCACGGCCCCAAGGAGGCGCTGGCCGACCGCGTCTGGGACGTGGTGGCGCGGCGCTGGGGGTAGGGGTGGGGCCCGACGAAGGCGTGCCCGGTTAGGGG